>DASQHP010000141.1:0-2581 GCA_035632035.1 Thermoplasmata archaeon
GATGAGCGACCGGACGCGGGCCTTGGCGTCGGCGTCGACCGTCACGAAGGAGACCCCCTCACCCGGGATACCGTATATAACGGTCGCCCCGGCCGGGAGCGATTCGACCAGCGCGAGCGACCCCAGGTCCTCCTCGCCCTCCACCTCGAGAAGCCCTCCGCCGGTCCGTACCATCTCGGCCACCGCGCCCCGGAGCGCTCCCGTGAGGACTCCGGGCGGATTCCGGACCCGCCGGGTCCCGCGCGCCCGTAGCGGCGCGAACTTTCCCGGGTCCACGGGCTCCGCGCGGCGGGTCTTGTAATCGACGATCCCGATCAGCGGCGGGTGACCGAGCCGGATCGCATCCCCGGTGACCCGGTCGCCGCAGCTCGCGAAGAGGGTGAGCGAGCGGATCCGTTCGTCGGCCGCCAGGCCGCTCAAGACCGGCCCGTACCGCTGGGCGAGCCGCGCCCGGAGGTGGTCGGGTACGATCCGGCTCTCGGGGTCACTTGACGCGGAGGGCGTACCGGCCGCTGGCATGGATCCCCATCTTCCGGGCGATCTCGGATTTCTCCGGGTCGATCACGATCAGGTACCCCTGCCACTCCCGCGAGGTCTCTCCGCCACAGCGGGGGCACTTGTTCTGGTCGGTGATGGAGTTGCAGTTGCGGCACGCCTTGAGGCTGATCATGCGGGCTTCCCGGCCGCTGGCGCTGCGGGCTTTGCCGGCGCGGGGGGCTTCGCCGCCGCGGCGGGCCGTGCCGGGGCCTCCTTCTTTCCGCCCTTCTTACCGGGCTTTTCTTCGGCCTTCTTGTGCGACTCTTGGATCCACTCGAACCGGCCGAGACCGGGCTGGCGCATCGTGAGCCCGATGCGGCTGTCGCGGGGGGATATCTCCGAGAGGGAGAGCGAGACGATGCGGGCGCGGACCTTGTAGCCGACCTTGAGGTCGCGCTTGGTCTCCACGCCGACGAGCCGCTGGTTGTGCTCGTCGATGTTCACCCGGTCGTCCATGATCTGCGAGACATGGAGGAGGCCGTCCAGCGGGCCGAACCGCAGGAACGCGCCGAACTTGCGGATCTCGACTACCGCTCCCTCGACGATCTCCTGGATCTCGGGACGGAACATGAGGGCCTCGTACTCGACCTCCTGGTAGACACCGCCGTCCCCGTGGATGATGTGGCCCTCGCCGACCGGCTGGACCGCCCGGATGGTGACGGTGAGGTTCTGACCCTCGACGAGCTTCCCCTCGAACTGCTGCTGGGCGAGCTCCGTGAGCACGGTTTCGAGCTGGGGTCCGAGCCGTTCCGGGGGGATCCGCACCACGTCCCGCCGGTGGTCCAAGTAATACATTCCGCCGCGCGAGCAGGGGGGTCTATAAGATTCTTGCGCGGAGTCGCCCGCCGCCCTACACCCGCGTCAGGACCCCTTCGAGGGGGCGGGGATCCCGAGGCGCCGGTCCGTCTCGGCGATGGAGGTCGCCGCGTCCGGGGCGAGCTCGAACATGGCGCGGATGGCGTCGATGTTCTCGGGGACCACGATCGATTCCTGGTGGATCGCCTGGAAGAAGTAGGCGTTCGCCCCCTCGAGCTTGAGGCCGTTCTCCCAGAGGACGTTCTCCATCATGTCCGGCCGTCCCACCCCACGGTCCCGGGCGTACTCCATGACCTGGGGGGTGCCGTCGACGCCCTCCCAGCCCGCGAAGAGATGGAACCGGTGCGTCTGCCGGAACGCGGCGAGGAGCGCAGCGGCGTCGGTCGGGGGCCGCGCGAGGCGGACGTGGTTCACGTGGACGTGCATCAGGGTGGTCGGGACCACGACCGCCGTGGTGGCGATGGGGAAGTTGGGGAAGATCGTCTGAAGGTCGGGTCCATGGTGCGACGGCAACTGGAAGGTGGGGAGGATGCCGTTGATGGGACCCCGCTTGGACTCGGAGGGGTCGGCCGCCCGGCGGACGAGGGTCGCTTCCCAGCGCTCGACCCCGAAGCGGCGGTCCAGCACGGCGGCGGCCCGCGCGAGGCCCGTCGTGTTGCAGGAGACCACGCGCACCCGGGACTTTCCCCGGGCCGCGTCGAAGTTCGCGAGCGCGCTGAAAGAGACCTCGGCGACCTCGGCCTTCTCGCCGCCCTGGAAGACGGCCCGGACCTTCTTCGCGGCGTACAGCTGGGCGTTCAGCTTCCCCACTTTCTCGGGCGCTGCGTCGACGACGACGTCGGCGGCCTCGACCATCTCTTCGACCCGGCCCGCGACCGGAAGCCCCGCGCGGTCGAACTCCTCCTTCTCCGCGTCCCCGGCGAGGAACAAGGGGTAGCCGCGGTCGACCGCTTCGCGAGCCTCGTAGCTGGGCCGCGTCTTCGCGACGCCGATGAGGCGCATGTCGGGCTGCTTTGCGACGGCGTCGGCGACGCGCTTGCCGATCGTGCCGTACCCGTTCACCGCGACCCGGACCACCATGGTTCGTCGTCGTCGACCCTCGGAGCGTAGAAAGGGGTTGCGGCCGCGCGGCCAAGACCCTTAAGGTGCGTCGGCGTGCGTCGCCTCCGATGGACTTCTCGCTGAGCGACGAGGAGCGCGCGTTTCAGGAGGCGGTCCGACGCTTTGG
>DASQHP010000142.1:0-5184 GCA_035632035.1 Thermoplasmata archaeon
GACCCAGACGGATCGCGGAGGTTCCCGGGCCGCGAGCCCGATGAGCGCGAAGTTCGTACGGTCCGCGAGCTCGAAGCCGCCGATCACGACGAAGACAGTGGCGAAGGCCACGACGCTGAGTACCATGGGCGGCTCCGACGGTGCGTCAGGCGAGGTGAGAGAGGAATTCGTCCACGAGACGCTCGCAGTAGATGCACCGGAGCACGACCGGGCGCCTCCGGGCCACCTCGAACTCGCTCTCCACTGGCTCGCGCTGGTTCGTGATGCAATTCCCGTTCGGACAGCGCAGCACCCCCACGATCCGGTCGGGGAGGTCGACGGACCGCTTCTCGCGGACCTTGAAATCCCGGATGATGGAGATGGTCGCGGTGGGCGCGATGAGCGCGATCGCGTTCACCTTCCGCGGCGAGAGCTCCATGTTCTCGACCTTCACGATGTCCTTCCAGCCGATCTTCTGGCTGCGGACGTGGAGGGCGACGGAGACCGTCGAGTCCTTGTCCAGCTCCTGGACGCCGATGATGCGGAGCACCTCGAGGGAGAGGCCGTTGCCGATGTGGTCGATCACGGTCCCGTTCTTGATGGGCGTGATCTTGAGTTCGCGGACCACGGCCGTCACCCTGCCTTCCCCGTCAGGATGAGGGAGAGGAGCGCCATACGGACCGGCACCCCCAGGAATGCCTGCCGGAAGTAGGCCGCGTGCGGGCTCGAGTCGACCTCGGCCGCGATCTCACCGACCCGGGGCAATGGATGCATGACGATCAGCCGGCTCTTGCCTCCGGTGAGGAGGGCATTGTCGATCCGGTACGAACCGGCCACCTTCTGGTACTCGGCATCGTCGCCGAACCGCTCCCGCTGGATCCGCGTCACGTAGAGCACATCCGCATCCCGGACCGCGTGATGGACCTGGTCCACCTCGCTGACCTTGGCGCCCATCTGGTCGAGGTGCTCGCGGACGTCGTCGGGCAGCCCGAGGGTCGGAGGGCTCGAGAGAACGATCTCGCTCCCGAACACCGCAAGGGCGTGCGCGAGGGAGTGCACGGTCCGGCCGAACCGCAGGTCTCCGAGGAGGACCACCTTGAGGCCCGTCAGCGTTCCGAACGCCTCGTGCATCGTGGCGAGGTCGAGGAGGGTCTGGGACGGATGCTGCCCGGCGCCGTCGCCGGCGTTGATGACGGGCTTGTCCGAGGCCTGGGCGGCGAGCCGGGCCGCCCCCTCATTGGGATGACGCAGCACGATGGCGTCCCCGTAGCCCGACAGGATCCGTGTCGTGTCGTAGAGGCTCTCGCCTTTCTTGATGGAGCTCGCGGCGGGGTCGGCGATGGAGACGCACCGGCCCCCCAGCCGCTGCATCGCAGTCTCGAACGAAAGCCGGGTGCGCGTCGACGGCTCGAAGAAGGCGAGGGTCAGTAGCTTCCCTTCGAGCGCGTGGCTCGCCTTCGTGCCCTCCGCCACCGGTATCATCCGCTTGGCGGCGGCGAGCACCTCTTCGATATCGTCGCGAGACAGGTCCCGGATGCTGATGAGGTCCCGTCCCTTCAGACCCATCCGACGGGCCGAGTGGGGCGGCCTCTTTAACGGTTTGGCCGCCGGTTCTTCGCCCTCCCCGTGTCAGCGGCACGAACCCGCTATCCACCGGGTCGTCTGGTGGCTCGAACGTGGATCGACCCGGTCCCGGGCGCTCGGTCGGGATGTACCTGGCCCTGGTCGTGGCGTGGGGACTCAACTACCTGTTCGTCCACGCCGGTCTCGCCTACTCTCCCCCGCTCTGGCTCGCTGCCGGTCGGTCCACCATCGGCGCGGTCGGGGTCGGCGTCCTCCTGCTCCTCTCGCGCCGGCCACCGGCCGGTCTCGGATGGACCGGGCGCCGCGATGCACTCCTCCTCGGCCTCCCCAACACCGCGATGTTCTTCGGACTCTGGTTCGTGGCCGCGGGCTCGGTGCTCCCCGGCGAGGCAGCGGTAGTCGTCTACACCTTTCCGCTCTGGGTGGCGCTCCTCTCCCCGACGGTCCTCGGGTACCGGCTCGGGTCCATTCCGGCGATGGCGGTCGTGGCCGGATTCGGCGGAATCGTCCTCGTGACCGAGCCCTGGAGCGGGGCCACGTCCCTGCCCCCGATCGCGGCGGTGCTCGAGCTCCTCGGTGGCGCGGTGAGCTGGGCGGTCGGTACGGTCCTGTTCCAGCGACGGTTCCGACCGGCCGAGATGCAGGAGGCGAACTTCTACCAGCTCCTGGGGGGATCGGCCGGCCTCCTGGCCGCGAGCGCGCTCCTCTCACCCGTGCCCGCGACCCCCGGCCTCCCCCTCGTGGCCATTCTTCTCTGGTTGGGTCTCGTCGGAACGGCAGCCTCGTACTCGATCTGGTTCTACCTTCTCGCCCGAACCCCGGCCGCCCGGCTGAGCTCCTACGTCTTTCTGGTGCCCATCGTCGCCCTGGCGGCTTCGGTGCTCCTGGTCGGAGAGCGCCTCGAGGCGGTCCAGGTCGTCGGAGTTGCGACCGTGGTGGCCAGCATCTACGTCGCCGGTCGACGGGCCGCGTCGCCTCCGGGCCCCGCCCGTTGACGTGACACGACCACCGGCGTCAACGATGCGTGCCCATACGTATATATGTGGGTTCAGAGAGAGTACGTCTCACCCCGTGGGGGAACTCAGGGACGAACATGAAACGGATCGGTGGACGCGCCATTTACGCCGGAACCATCGTGGCAATCCTGGCCCTAGTGGCCGGCTTTGTCGCGGCGAGCATCGCGGTGAACACGACCAGCCAGAACGCGCAGGGTAACTTCGTGAACAGCACGAACTCGGTTACCGGGTTGACCTACACGTCGACGGTCCTCGCTCCGATCGTGAGCGCACCGGCGACCCAGGGAGGGGGCGCCCAGGCGACCCCGCCGGCCCTGGCCGCGGGTGCCAACGCCGTCTGCGTCTCGGCGACGTCGTGCACGAACGGCCACATCTCGGACCAGATCACCTACACGTTCACGACCGGCTTCGCCGGATCCGTGCTGATCAGCGTGGACGTGATCGGTAACACGACCGTCTCCGGAACCGTGTACTTCGCCCAGGCGGGTACGCCGGTCGCCGGGACGATCGTCATCAGCGTCGACCTCGGGACGTCCAACGTCATCCAGTCGGTCTCGCTCACTGCGCAGCAGTGTACGGGCGCCGGCGGGGCTTGTCCGTAGGGCGGCAAAAACACGCCACTACGGCCCGGGAGGGGGGGCGCCATCGCGCCTCCCCTGGAACCCTTTCCCTCCCTTTCCCCGCAGGGCCCAGAGAAACCGATGCCGAACCAGAAACCTCGCCCCTCCGCATCGGGCGGCCCGTCGGCTTCCTCCTCCGTCCCCTTGAAAGAACCCACAACTCGCCACGACCCTTCCCACCTGCCTACTAGCTGGCGGGAGAACGCCCGCATCGTCCTGCCCCTGTTCTTCGTGGGGGCGGCCGCCTTCGTCGTTTCCGTCTTCCTCTTCCAGGCGGCGGGCGCGCTTCACCCGACCCGCGTCCCGCTCTGGCTGCTCTCGGCGTCGATCGGCGTGGTCGCGACGGCCGGCGCCACGACGGCCCTCGTATTCGGTGACTTCAGCGAGCCCGAGCCGAGCCTGGCCGATTCCGCGCTCCGCTCGGGGGAGTACGTTCTGATCCCCCGGGCGGAGTGGGAAAGGTCTCGATACCGATCCATGCCCTCGGTTGACGAGCAGGCAGACGGAGATTCCCTTCCTGAGCTCGGACCGGCGGTACCCTCCCCGGAGGCTCCCGCCATCGGCCCGGAGACGGTCGCCCCGAGCGAGGAGGCGTCGGCTCTGTGGCGAGAATCCGAGTACACCCCGACCGCCGTGCGTCGAGCCGGACAGATGAGCCGGGCGACCGACCGGCTGGCCGAACAGGTGGACGAGTTGGTCCGGGAGCTCGACCTCCAGGATGCCCCAGAGCCCCTCGAACCCGGTTCCGCTCCGGTACCCCGGCTGTCCCGGCCCCGTCAAGCGATGAGCGTGCCGCCGGCGCGCGCTCCGGCCCACGCGCGCCCGTCCGAGGCCGTGGCGACCGAACTGGCGCGTCAGGAGTACGAGTCTCTTCTGCGTCAGCTCAAGGTGGACGCCGAGCATTCTTCGCGAGGCACGGAGAAGCCCCGCTCCCTCGTCTGCAGCGCCTGTGGCCGCGGCGTCGGAGTGGACGAGCTCTGGGAGGCCTGCCCGGCGTGCTGGCGGACCTATTGTCCCGATTGCCTGGGCGCGATCCACCCCGACCACCGGCCGTTCGTCTGCCCGCAGTGCGGGCATCGAAAGGAGTAGGCGGCTCGCGGAGCCATCGGGGCGCAGGTTCCCGGCTGGGCGGATCAGGGGAGTTCAGCCGCGAAGACGGGTCACCGGCTGAATCGACCCCCAGGGGACCGCTTCAGCCGGTTGAGGTGGCGGTAGTAACCCCCATCCTGTTTTAGGCAGCATTCGACTGCGCGCTCTCCTCGACGGTCGGGGGATCGTCCTCACACCGTCACTCAGGGCTTGCTCCAGGGGAGTCGGCCGTTTCACCAGATCCGACGGGAACCTCCGGCGCCTCGCCATCCCCGTACCCATCGGCTGTGTCGTCTCTGCTCCGTGGCTCGGGCTCTCGCCCGGCGGGCTCCCGCCCGCCCCCTCGATCCCGGGAGTGGGGAGTTTCCTCAGCGACGGAACGTCGCCGCTCCGTCACCGTCAGCTGCCCTCCGCCTCCTCGAAATCCCGGAGCCGGAGCGACCGATAACCCTTCGCAGCCCGGCAGAAAGGCGGATACGCCCCCGGGCCTCCCCGCCCGCGTGCACGCCCGGCGCGCGCTTCCCACGGGTTCCGAGACCGAGAAGGCGGTCCGGGGCCTTCTCATGCCCTGCCTCGAGATCGAAGGTGGGGCGGTGGTGGTGGCGACCGCCAACGGCCGCGTGTCCGCCCGGGACAGCCAGGGACGCCTGTTCGACATTCTCGACGAGAGCGACCAGCTCGCGGAGAAATACGGCCGGCTGTACCTGATCGATCATGACGGACGCGACCACGACCATCCGCAGCTCGACTATCTCCAGGAGATCGCGAGGACCGCCGAGGTGTGGGTGGATTCCGGGGTTCGGACGAGCGACCAGGCGATCGATGTCGTGGTCGCCGGCGCGTTTCGGACCGTCCTCTCGACAGCCTACCTGCGGGGGGAGAGCGAACTTCGGCAA
>DASQHP010000143.1:0-2416 GCA_035632035.1 Thermoplasmata archaeon
CCTAGCCCAGGACGACCTACGCCGCCCGGAGCTGGATCGCGGCGGGCGGCGACGGCGCCGCGGTCGGAACGGGCACCACTGGCCGCGGCGGCAGGAGGGCGGTCTGCACCAGTTCAGCGTCGACCCGGTAGGCGCGTCGACCGGCGGCGAGCTCGATGGCGCGGTCCGCGAGCTCTAGGAGGCGCCGGGGGTTCCCGAACGAGGCGCGATTGAGCTCGGCGACGGCCGTCCCATCGAACGGATACAGAGGGTCGAGGTTCTCGACCAGCCGCTTCGCCAGCAGTTTCTTCGCCAGCAAGAGACCGGCCTCCGCCTCGGACAGTGTCGGGAGTATGATCGTCCGGTTGATCCGCGACGACAGCGTGGGACGGTTCCGGGTCAACTCGACGAAGTAGGCGGGAAGGGCGCCCACCATCACGAAGACGCCGGGGCGGATCGCGTCCGACAGTTCCTGGAGCGTCTTGGCAAAGAGGTCGGCCTCCGCGGGCGCGCTCAGGTTGTGCAGGTCGTTGAGGAGCAGGAACGAAGGCGCCCGGGCGTTAAGCGCATGGCCGAGAGCACGGCCCGCGCGCACCGGGTCGAACTGGTTCGGCTTCGTGCGTAGTAGTGGCTGGAGCGCTCGGTACCAAGGTGGGGCCGAGAAGACGCGGGCGAACCCGCCCAGACCCGCCGAATTGAGGAACGCCTGGGCGAGGCCGGGCACGCCCCAGGCTGCCCTCTCCGATATCGAGAAGTAGCCCACGTTCGCCCCACGCTGCCGCGCCTGAATCGACGCGAGGAGCAGGCGTTCAGTCTTGCCCGCGCCATGCTGCCCGACGACGGCCACGAAGGCCTTGTTCTCCCGTGCGTAGACCTCCTCCTTCATCGAGGCGAGAGCCTCGTCGACGGCCAGGTCGACGTGGAAGACCTCGACGTTCTCCAGGTTCTCGCTCGCGAGGTCTCGGAACGGGTTGCCGGTCAACCCGTAGCGTTCGTACGCCCCTGTTGGCACCCCCGTCCCGCGTGATCGGGGAGGTGGATTCGTCGGCGGGGAGCGCGACTGGGGCGGAGGGGGCGACACGTTCGGCTCCCGATTACCCGGGGGGACACGCCACCCCACACTCGGCGTGATTGATCCAGACCGGGCTCGGAGGCTCCCGGACCCGGAGCGGCGCCGGATTCGGGGACGGATTCATCCCGATTCCGACCCATCCTCGGGCCTTAACTGTGCCATCCGTAACCTACGGAATCGCCCACCGTCGACCGTAATCCACGGGGACCGGCCCTATCTTCCGCGACGAACGTCTCGAGGCGATGCGGCCGCCGCTACGTCGACACGGCCGGGGGCTCTCCGAGATCGTCGGCGCGCTCATGCTGGTCCTGATCGTCGTAGGCGCCGCCACGGCCCTCTCCCTCTTCGTGGCGAGCTACCAGAAGCAACTTCAGGCGGAGCAAGCGATCAACCAGGCCCGGAGCCTCGAGTCGATCAAGATCCTGCGGGCCACGACCATCCTGAACGCCTCCGCGTCGGGCAGCACCACTCTCTTGGACGTGAATTTCACGGTCGCGAGCCTCAATGTGAATCCCGCGGTCGTGACCGGAATCAGCGTCAACAACCATCCGGTCCGCAACTACACGGTCTGGCAGCTCAACCTCACCACGGGCCGGTTCGAGTCCGATACGGTGGCGGCGGGCGGGGAGCTCCAGCTCTCCCCCCGGGAGCAGTTCAACGTCCTGGTCGACGGCTCGGGGGGAGTCTCGGGATCGTTCTACGACCCCACGTTCCTCCTGCACACCTCGGATTACCTTCAGGTCGACGTGCTGACGGCGTACGAGAACGACTTCCGGACGGTCTTCCTCCCTCCGACGGCGATCGCCCTGGTCTCTCTTCTCCAGACGTGGAACGGCACCGCCTTCGTACCCGTGCCCCTGCTCGACGGAAGTCAGTCGTTTCAGCCCGGAAATGCCACGCTTGTCGGGTGGAGCTGGTCGATCTCCCCGGACAACACGACCGCCCAAGGGGAGAAGGTCGCCCCCCGGTTCGCGGCCACGGGGCTTCACACGATCCTTCTCACCGTGACCAACAGCCTAGGCCTGATCGGCACGGCTCAGGTCCAGTACTCCACGTGAGCGGGCGGGTCGCCCTCACGGTCTCCTACGGGGCCAAGAAGACGAAGGCGACCACGGTCGCCCCGAGGAGGGCGAGGGAGTGGACCAAGCCATACTTCGGCTTCCCTTCCGCGAACGCCCCGATGATGGCACCCGTCCCCACCGCGTTGATGGCCATGAGGTCGAAGAACCGCTCGCGCAGGCTCGAGACGTCCAGGTGGGGGACGCCCGACGTGGCGGGGGCATGCCCCGAAAGCGGGCTCCCGACTCCGAGGAAGGAGACGTTGATCGACCCGAGGCTCGGCGCGATGTTGAGGAGCGCGAAGAG
>DASQHP010000144.1:0-10328 GCA_035632035.1 Thermoplasmata archaeon
GCGGTCCCCACCGGCCCATCCATTCGGAACTGGACCGCCTCACTCCGGACGACCGGTACGCTCCCCGAACTCAGCACCGACCCGCGGACCGAAGTGGCGGTTCTCCAGTACACGGGTGGGACCACGGGTCGCCCCAAGGCCGCGATGCTCACGCACCGCAATCTGGTCGCGAACGCGCTCCAGTGTGCCGCGTGGTTCCGACGCGATGCGAACGGGGAAGACTGCGTGCTCGCGGCGGTCCCGTTCTTCCATGTCTACGGCATGACGGTCGCGCTCAACTACCCGCTCATCGCCGGGGCGAGCATCGTGATGCAGACGAGGCCGGACACCGACGAAGCGCTCGGGCTCATCTCGAAGTATCGCCCCACGCAGTTCCCAGGCGTCCCGGCGATGTACCAGGCGATCAACCACCACAAGGACCTCGCCAAGTACGACATCCGGTCGATCAAGATCTGCGTGAGCGGCTCCGCGCCCCTCCCGCGGGAAGTGGCGAAGCGCTTCGAGGAGCTCACGGGCGGGAACCTGATCGAGGGCTACGGCCTCACCGAGGCCTCCCCCGTCACCCACGCGAACCCGATCCACGGCGAACGGCGACCGGGCACGATCGGCCTCCCCTTCCCGAACACCGACCAGCGCGTGGTCGACCTCGAGACGGGTCACCGACCGCTTGGCGTGGGGGAGGCCGGAGAGCTCTGCGTCCGGGGCCCGCAGGTGATGCTGGGGTACTTTGGACAGCCCGGGGAGACGGCGATGGTGCTCGTCGACGGATGGCTGCACACGGGCGACATCGCGACGATCGACGCGGACGGGTACGTCTCCATCATTGACCGGAAGAAGGACGTCATCAACGTGAGTGGGTTCAAGGTCTACCCGCGTGAGGTGGAAGAGGTGCTCTACCAGCATCCCTCGGTCGCGGAGGCGGCGGCCATCGGGGTTCCCGACGAGGAGCACGGCGAGGTCGTGAAGGCGTTCGTGGTCCTGAAGGCCGGGACGACGGCGAGCGAATCCGACCTCATCCAGTTCGTCCGCGAGCGGATCGCTCACTACAAGGCGCCGCGCACGGTCGAGTTCCGGACCAGCCTACCTCGCAGTGGTGTGCAGAAGGTGCTGCGCCGCGAGCTCCGCGTATCGGCCTAGAGCCCACGTCCGAGCAGGTCCCGCGCGACAATGAGGCGCTGGACCTCATTGGTTCCCTCGAAGATGAGCGTGATGCGAGCGTCGCGGTACGCCCTCTCCACCGGCGTCCCGCGGATGTATCCCAGGCCGCCGTGGATCTGCAGCGCGTCGCTGATCGCCTGACACCCCCACTCCGAGGCGAGGCACTTGATGACCGCCGACTCCCGCGTCTTCTTGAGCCGCTCGCCCCGCGGCCAGCGGGCCGGGTCCGGTCCCATCGCGTCCTGGTGCGCCGCGGCGTGGTAGACCATGAGACGGAGGGCGTGGATGTGCATCGCCATGTCGGCGAGCTTGAACTGCACCGCCTCGAACTCGCTGATGGGTAGTCCGAACTGGGTGCGGTTCATCGCGAACTTCATCGCCTCGTCGGCCGCCGCCTCCATCCCGCCCAGCATCGCGGCCCCCAACGACACCCGCCCGACGTCCAGAGCCGTCATCGCGACGATGAATCCCCGGCCCACCTCGCCCAGCACGTGCTCGGGCCCGAGCTCGACGTGGTCGAGGATCATCTCGGCCGTGGAGGTGCCGTGAAGGCCCATCTTGCGCTCGCACCGGCCGACCGTGAAGCCGGGAGTCCCCTTGTCCACGAGGAACGCGGTGACGCCGCCGTTCGGCCCGAGTTTCAGATTGTTGGCAGCGAACAGGACGACCGTGTCCGCCTCCGCTCCGTTGGAGACGTAGACCTTGGACCCCGTGAGCACCCAGCCATCGCCCTTCGGCTCGGCGACCGTCTTGAGCGAGCCGGAGTCGCTCCCCGACCCGGCCTCGGTGAGGCTGAAGGCGAGCAGCTTGTCTCCCTTGGCCGCCGGCACGAGCCAGCGACGCTTCTGCGCCTCCGTCCCGAACGCCAAGATGGGCGTGGTGCCGAGGGAGGTATGCGCACCCACGATCGTTCCGTGGGAAGCGTCCACCTTCCCGAGCTCCTCGAGGAAGATGCAGTACCCGACCTTTCCGAGGCCGAGCCCGCCCCACTCCTCGGGGATGGGGACGCCGAAGTACCCTTCCCGCTGCATCTTGCGGATCGACTCGGCGGGGAATGTCTCGGTCGCGTCCATCTGGTCGACCCCGGGCGCGACCTCCCGCTGGATGAACGCCCGGGCCGCTTGCCGGAACGCCTCCTGGTCATCGGTGAACGTGAAGTCGAACGGCATGGCTACGCTCCCTTGAACTTCGGCGGTCGGCGCTCGATGAACGCGGCGAGCCCCTCGGTGAGGTCGCTGCTCCGGAGCACCTCGCGCTGGAAGATCTCGGACTCGAGCTGAAGCCCTTCCTGGAGAGACCGGTCGCGGCCGGCGAGGATCGCCTCCTTCGCGCCGCTCACCGCCTTCGGCGCCCGCTGGGCGATCGTGTGCGCCATGTCCCGCGCGGCCCTCAGCTCCTGACCGGCGGGCACGGTCTTGTTGACGAGGCCGATCCGGTGCGCCTCCGCCGCCGGAACCAGGCTGCCGGTGAAGATCAGCTCCCGCGCTTTCGCCGGCCCCACGAGGCGCGGCAGCCGCTGGGTCCCGCCGTAGGCCGGCATGAGCCCGTACACCGTCTCGGGTGCTCCCAGCTTGGCCGACTCCCCAGCGATCCGCAGGTCACAGGCGAGCGCGAGCTCGAGGCCACCGCCGATCGCGAGCCCGTTGATCGAGGCGATGACGGGGTGGGTGAACCGTTCGAGACGGCTGAAGAGCGCCTGGCCGCTCGCGACCACGCGAGGGGCGTCATCGAGGCCCATCGTCGCGAGCTCCTTCAAGTCGGCGCCGGCGCTGAAGTACTGGCCGTCCCCCGTGAGCACGACGCACCGAGCCTGCGCGTCCGACTCGATCTCGGTGAGGCGATGGTCGAGCTCGGCGAGAAGCGCGGTACTGAGGGCGTTCACCGGCGGGTGCCGGAGTACCAGGATCTCGACCCCGTCGCCATCGTGCTTGACCCCCACCAGTTCCGTCGCCGCCATGGATCCCGTGGCCGGCCAGTCGGAAATCGCACTTAATCTGTGGGGAGCTTCCCCCCTTCATCCTAAGTAGCGTCCCTCGCTCCAACCCCGGCGTGGCGGACCGGGAGCTGCTGGTGCTCTCGCTCTACTCGCTCCTCGCGAGCAATCGGTCGGGGATCTTCCTCGTGTACTTCCCGATCTTCCTGGTGACCGAGAAGGGCGCACCCGTCTCGCTCGCGCTCGCGCTGGTCTCCGTCGCCTACGTCGCCTCCAGTCTCACCGGCCCGCTCGCTGGCCGCTGGTCGGACCGGCTCGGCCGACGCCGCCCGTTCCTTCTCGCCGCCGAGGCGGGGGCGCTCCCGGTCTTCTTCGCCATCCCGTATCTTCCGAGCGCGTGGCTGGCGGGCGCCGCGTTCGTGGTGGCGCAGGTGGTCCTGGCCCTCGGCTCGCCGGCGCTCAATGCCTACGTGAGCGACCTCACGCGCTCCCGGGAGCGCGGCCGCGGGTACGGCCTCTTGAACGCGACCGGCTACCTCGGTCAGATCGCCGGCTTCATCGCGGTCGCGCTCCTGGTGGGCCCGTTCTCCATCAACGCCCTCTTCCCGTTCGTGGCGATCGTGATGGTGGGCTCGCTGAGCGTCGTCGTCTTCCTGGTTCCCGATCGCCCGGCGCCGCTGGCGACCCGCACGATCACCTGGGCCGAGGCACGCCCCGTCGTGAGCTTCTCCGTGGCCGTGTCGATCCGGGCCCTCGGGATCGGAGCGGTGGGGACGTTCTTCGGGGTGTACGCGACGGGGCTGGGGGCTACCGAGTCTGAGGTGGCGATCATCGCCGTGGTCGGGCTGGCGGTGGCAGCGCTCACGAGCCTCCCCTTGGGCCAGCTTGTAGACCGGATCGGCGAGATCCGGGGGGTATGGTACGGGACGCTCGTGAGCCTCGCTGGCATCGTGGTGTTCCTCCTCGCTCCCTCCTGGGGGTTCCTGGTCCCGGCTCAAGCGATCCGACTCGTCGGAGTCTCCCTCTACAGTCCGGCCATGCTCGCGTGGGTCTCCAACATGGCGCCGGCCGGCCACCGGGCGGAGTACCTGGGGGTGTTCAGCCTCGTCAACTCCACCCTGTGGAGCCTGGGTCCGCTCGGGGGTGGGATCGCACTGTCGTGGGGCGGAACGTTGGGATTGTTCCTCTTCGCGATCGGGACCACGATCGTCTCGCTCCTCCTGCTCGAGGCGTTCTACCTCGTGCGCCGTGGCGGCCCCGAGCGGGGCGCTCCATCCTCCCCGGCGGGCCCGGTGCCCACGACACCCCCGACCGGCTCCAGCCGGCCGCTTGACGTGGCGCGCGCGCCGGCCCGCGCAGGCTGATATATCGGGCCTCGGTCCCGGGCCCATGGAACGCCCGACGACCTTCGCCGACGCCTCGGCCGAGTGGGCCGAGGCGAAGTTCGTCGTGCTGGGTGTCCCGTTCGACCGGACGACATCGTTCCGGCCCGGGGCGCGGTTCGGGCCGGATTCGATCCGCCAGCACTCCTGGAACTTCGAATCGTACGACCTCGAGACCGGCATCGACCTCGCAGACGTCCCGATCCACGACCTGGGTAACGCTCCCGAGTTCGGGAACGCCGCGAGCATGGTCGAGGCGGTGCGAGAGGAAGTGCGGCCGATCTACGCGGCCGGCAAGATCCCGATCACGCTCGGCGGGGACCACGCGTGCTCGCCCCCCTGCGTGGAAGCCTACCCCGATGGGCGTTCCCTGGGCGTCCTCTACATCGACGCCCACATGGACTTCCGGTCCAGCTACCTCGGCGACCCGCGGAGCCACGCCTGTTCCTCCCGCCGGATCGTGGAGAAGGTGGGCGCGAACAACGTCGTGGTCCTCGGGGTCCGCTCGGTCTCCCGGGAAGAGGTGGATGACAACAAGTCGATCGGGATGTCGTACGTGACGGCCCACGAGGTCGCCTCGGAGGGGATCGAGTCGGCCGTCCGCCGGGCCCTGAACATGCTGAAGACCGACCGGGTGTACATCTCGCTCGACATCGACGCCATCGACCCGGCGTACGCGGGCGGGACCGGGACGCCCGAACCGTTCGGACTCACGCCGCGCGACGTGAAGTACGCCATCGGCCAGGCGGCGCCGCGGTTCGCCGGGCTGGACATCATGGAGGTCAGCCCCCACTACGACAATGGCAACACGAGCGCCCTCGCGGCGCGGCTCGCGCGCGAGTCGATCGTCCGCGCCACCCAAGCCCAGCATCTCGCCTAGGGGTCGCCATGGGTCGAGATGCGGAGGACGGGCCTACGGTTTCGCGCGGCGCCGAGGCCTCGTTGCGCCGGGTCGAATGGATGGGGCGCGCCGCGCTCCTGAAGGAACGGGACCTCAAGGCCTACCGGCCCAAGGCGCTCGACGAGCGACTGCGTCGGGAGCGGACCCGGACCGAGGCCCGCCTCCTCGTGGAGGCCCGCCGGCTGGGGGTTCGGACCCCCATCGTCTACGACGTCGACCTGACCCGGCACCGGCTCGTGATCGAGGAAATGCCCGGCCCGACGCTCAAGCAACTGATCGACCAGCACCCGCAAGAACGCGGCCCGCTCGAGGAACCCGTGCGGCGATTCGGCCGGGCCCTCGGCCGGCTCCACGCGGGCGGGATCTCCCACGGTGACCTTACGAGCTCGAACGTCCTCTTCCCGGAAGCCGAGGCGGGCGAGCCGGCGTTCCTCGACCTTTCCATGGGCTCTCGAAACGCCGGGGTTGAAGAGCTCGGCATCGACCTCCACCTCGTGGAGGGGGACCTGCGTGCACTCCACCCCGAGGGGGGCAAGCTGATGGAGACGTTCCTCTCCGGTTACAACGAAGGGAACCCCCAGCGCGCGGCCGAGGTCCGAGCGCGGGCCCGCGAGATCCGCGGCCGCGTTCGGTACGCCTAGGGGACGCTCTCGGGTCCCTCGCGGCGACCCACGCGTTCGAGTCCCGCCACCAGCGCGGGGGCCAGTTCGTCCAGGACGTCGGTGGCGAGAAGCCCCGGTCCGAACCGGGACGCCGCCCGATGCCCGGCCACGCCCACCCAGTAGCTCGCGAGGCGGCACGCGGGCACCGGGGCGACTCCTCGCGCGAGCAGGGATCCCACGACCCCGGCCAGCACGTCTCCCACTCCGCTGACCGCGAGGGCCCGGGGATGCTGGAGATTCATGCAGCCGACCCGACCATCGGAGATCAGGTCCGCGTCCCCCTTCACGAGGAGGGTGATGTGCCGGGCCGCGGCGCGGCGGCGCACCTCCTCCAGTCGGGCCGGGAGCGCCGGTTCCGGCTCCCCGCCGAACACTCGGGTGTATTCCGTCGAATTCGGGGTGGCGACCAGAGGATGACGCTTGGAGGCGGGCTCAGCCGAAGAGGTCGGCAGGGCGTCCAAGGCGTCCGCGTCGACCACGAGCGGCCGGTGCTCGACCAGGGCTGGAAGGAGCGCTCGGAACGACTCGATGGTCCCCTCCGCACGACCGGCGCCCATGCCGACCACGATCGCGTCGACCGGATTCTCGTCGAGCCAACCCAGAACCGTCGGAACGTCCGCGGGCCGGAAGTGGTCGGCGCCCACCGGGCGAACCACGAGGTTGGGGGAGAACGTCTGGGCCTGGTCCGCGGCCGGGAGCGGACAGAGGATGGTGGCCCGCTCCACGCCGGCCCGCAGGGCGGCCAACCCTGCGAGCGCCGGGGCTCCGGCGAAGGGACCGCCGCCGATGACGACGATGCGTCCGGGCCGCGGGTGGCCCGGCGGAGGGGTGACGGGAGGATAGTAGAGGAACTCGCCGGGGCCGGTCTGCCGCCGAGCTTCGGGGGGGATGCCGATCTCGCGGACCACGAGCTCCCCGCACGTCTCCGCCGACATCCCCGGCTTGAGGGCGGTCAGCGCGACCGTCCACCGGGGGTGAACCGCTTCGGAGGAACCCAATCCCGTGGGCTCGTCCACCGAAAGGATCGGGGTCCCGCTTTCCCGTAGTGCGGCAACGGCCTCGTGGTACGCTCCCCGCGGCGGGCCGGATTGGCCGGACCCCAGCAGCGCGTCGATGAGGAGGGCGAACTCCCCCAGCGCCGCCGGCCGGGGGACACCCACGTGGATCGGGGATTGGTGGCTGGCCCGCTCCACGCAGCGGCGGGCGGGCGCGGAGCGGATGTCGCTGGGGGGCCGGGGAAGGAACAGTTCTGCCGCGAACCCCCACTGACGTAGGTAGTGGGCGGCGCAGGCCCCGTCCCCCCCGTTGTTCCCAAGACCGACCAGGACGGCGACGCGGGCCGGGGCCGGTGGGAGGTGGCGAGTCGCCTCTTCCGCGACCGCCCGTCCCGCGTTCTCCATGAGGGTGTCGATGCTGACTCCGAGCGCGACCGCGTTCTGTTCGACGACGGCCATCTCCAGCGGGGAGATCGGCGCGTCGTCGACGAAAGCCATCGGCCGTCAGCTCGGCGGCGCGGTCCCCTCGGCCGGCATCTCCTGTCCTTGGAACAGGTCGATGCTCGAGGGGAGGAGATTGCGTCGGGAGAGGTACGTGGACTGCGTTCGACTGTACCGGAAGAGGATGTCCGCTTTTCCCTCCTGGAACCCCCACGGCCGAATGATGAGGAGATCCCCTTCGCGGATCCACATCTTCTTCTTCATCTTCCCGGTGATACGGCCCATCCGCGACAGCGAATCTTCGCACATCACCCGGATCCGGGCGGCCCCCAGGAGCTGGCTCGCGACCCCGAAGATCTCCCCCCGGTTTCGCCGGGGAAGCGGGAGCCGACCCAGTTCCTCCCCACCTTCCACGACGACGGTCTCCGCCGGCGGGGCCGTGCCCGTCGGAGACTCATCGGGCTCGACGGCGGGAGAGGGTGGGTCCGGCATGGGTCGGCGCAAGCCGGCCGAGGTATTTCACTTGACCGCGCGCCGAGGGAAGACGACCTCGGGGTTCGTCTCGAGAATCTGCCGCTGCGTGGCCTCGGGTAGAGGGAGGGCCCGGAAGGTGCGCAGATTCTCGCCGATATCGCGCACGCCTGGTCCCGGCCAGTCCGAGCCGAACAGCACCCGTCCGCTCAGCCGGGCGAGGTCGGGAAAGTACTCCAGCAGTTTCGCAGGCGGGACTCCGGAGATCTCGAGGTAGACCCGGGGAAACCGGCGGGTGAGGAACATCGCACCGGCCATCCAGAGGGGACGACCGCCGTGCGCGAGCACGAGGGTGAGCTCGGGGAAGTCGATCGCCACGTCCTCCACGTACATCGGGTCGGCGAACCGGTTGCGGGCGCCGGGGAAGACGGAGGTCCCCGTATGTACGATCACGGGAACGTGGAGTCGCTCGCAGGCGGCGTAGATGGCCTTGAGCCCGGGGAACCCTCCGTCGACGTACGCGTTCGGCCGGAATCCCTGGTGGGGGGGATGGATCTTGATCCCCCGGATCCCCAGCTTCGTGACAAGCCGCTCGACCTCGGCGCCCGGGTCGGGATGCGTCGGCAGCACGCCCCCGACGGCGATCAGCCGTTCGGGGTCGGCCCGCACGTACTCCGAAACGAAGTCGTTCGCCTTCACCGTGTAGCCGATGACGTCGGGACTGACGTAGTTCACGAGGACCGCTCGGTCGACCCCGCACCGGTCCAGGTAGTCGAGGAACGCCCGCGCGTCGGTCTGGTAGGCGAGCCGGGCGTCATCCGGCAACATGTTCCCGAACAGGGCGCGGACCTCCGGGCGCATCTCCCAGAGCGGATTGATGTGGACGTGGCAGTCGGTAACGCCCATCGGGCGCGGCAGCGTCACGGGGTATATCTGGCCCCCGGCGGGCCGATGGTTCTCGTTCCGCGGAGGGTTTATGTCGCGGGCCGGCCCCTCCCCCCGTCCGTGGCCGGACCGACGGGGAGACCGATGATCGTGACACCGCGATACCTGAAGGCCACCTACCTCGCGCAGGGCGAGACGATGCTGCGCGAGACCCGGGGCACGAAGCTCTACTACTTTCCGGGCCCCCTGGTCGTGCTGCTGGTACTCGCGCTTCTGGACCTAGCGGATGAGCTCGCCCGGCGTGGGCTCGCCGGCGTGCCCGGGCTTACCGGCGCCTTCACGTCGCTCCACAACTACAGCGACACGCTCGGGAACTACCTGTTCTACTTCCTGCTCTTCCTGACCCTCCTCACGCTGCTCTGGCTGCTCATCCGCTACCTGCGATGGATCTCCACCGTGTACGCGGTGACGACCCAGCGGGTCATCGTGCAGACCGGCATCCTCGGCCGCGAGTTCGACGAGATCCCCCTCCTCCAGATCCGCGGAGTCGACGTCCACCAGACCGCTGGCCAGAGGATCTTGGGATACGGAACGATGTGGGTGAGCTCGGAAGGCGGCACCCACACCCACATTGGGAATGAGTCGTGGCAGGGAATCCCGAAGCCGTTCGAGTTCCAGCGACTCGTCGAGGGGGCGTCCCAGAACCTCGCGACGACCCGGAGCCCCGCGTTCCGGTAGGATCGCCCGGTCGCCCGGGACCCGTCACGCCCCGGAGCGGGCCTTCTCGATCTCGCGGGTCAGCACGGGAACGATCTGGAAGAGATCGCCGACGATCCCGTAGTCGGCGACACGGAAGATCGGGGCGGACGGGTCCGAGTTGATCGCCACGATCACCCGGGAGCTCATCATGCCGACCAGGTGCTGGATCGCGCCCGAGATTCCGACCGCCACGTAGAGCTGGGGTGACACCGACTTCCCGGTCTGGCCCACCTGGAAGGAGACCGGCCGCCAGCCGGCGTCGGTCACCGCGCGCGAGGCGCCCACCGCCGCCCCCAGCGCCTTCGCCAGATCCTCGACGATCCCGAAGCTCTCGGGGCTGCGAAGTCCGCGCCCACCGGACACGACGATCGTCGCGTCGGCCAGGTCGGGGCCCAGAGTGCCCTGGGTGGGTTGGAAATCGGCATCGGCTCCCACCTTCGCGGCGGGTTCCGCCGGCGCCGCGGGCGAATCCACGCGCTCGAGCGAGGAGGCGGGCGTCGCGGATGCGGCCACGGCATGCGGCTTCAGCGCCACGACCACGCGCGGGCCGGGAAGCTCGAGGCTCTGGGTCGCCCGACCCCCGAACACGGGCCGGCTCACCCGGACCCCGCCGGAGTCGCCGGCCCGGATCTCGGTGACACCGGTCGCCGCCGCCGCATCCCATCGTGCCGCGAGGCGGCCCGCAAGCTCCCGTCCGCGCGTGCTGCCCGGAACGAGCACGATAGCGTCCCCCGCCGGGGC
>DASQHP010000145.1:0-8433 GCA_035632035.1 Thermoplasmata archaeon
GTCGTATCTGCGCGATCCGGGGGTTGGGCCGTCGACCGGTCGTGAGGGGGGTTGACGCCGACTGGGTCTCGGTGGCCATCCTCGACCTACCCCAGCCGGACCCTCGGGTCCAGGTACGCGTAGAGGATGTCGACGATGATGTTCGCGATGACCACGATGATCGTGAACAGCAGGGTCGTGCCGAAGATAAGCCCGTAGTCGAAGGGCCGCTGGATGGAGTAGGCGAGCAGGAGGCCAACGCCGCGCAGTCCGAAGACGTCCTCGATGATGGGGAACCCGCCGATGAACCCCGCGAACGTGAGCCCCAGCACCGTCACGGTCACGTTGAGGGAGTTGCGGCCCGCGTGCTTGCGGACGACCGAGGATTCCGGCACGCCCTTCGAGCGGGCGGTGCGGACGAAATCGAGGTTCATGACCTCGAGCATGCTGTTGCGCACGAACCTCAGGATCGCCGCGATCGCGCCGAAGGCGATGACGAACGCCGGCAGGATCATGCGGAAGAGCGACTCGCCCGCCAGCTCCCAGTAGCCGTTCGCGATGGCGTCGATGGTCGGGAACCCGGTCGGCGTGGTCTGGTAGTACGACCCGATGAACGGCGGCAGCTTGTCGTTCGTGAAGCAGTTGCCCTTTGGCCAGGAGCCGTAGAAGTAGTCGAATCCGGTCGCCGTGCCTCCACAGTGGGTCGCGCTCCCGAACAGGCTCGCGAACCCCAAGAGAAGGAGCGTGGCCAGGAGGAAGCCGGGAAGGGCGAACCCCGAGAACGACATCACCCGGGCCGCCTGGTCGATCGGGCGGTTCCGGTAGACCGCCGAGTAGTTCCCGAGCGGGATGGCGAGCGCGAGGATCAGGAGGAGCGAGATCGCCGACAGTTCCAGGGTGTACGGAAGCAGATAGGAGAGGATCGTCGTGATGGGGAGCGTCCCACCGAACCCGAGCGTGTGGCTCGCATAGCTTCCCGCGTCGGTGTCCCCCCAGTTCAATGTGAGACTGTTCGCAATGTAGTGATACCATTGAATGGGAGCCGGTTGGTCGAGGCCGAGCGCATGAACCCCGTTGTAGTACGCGGGGTTCGGACACGTGCCCGGTTGATTGATCCCGATGAGCTGGCACTGCACCTGGGAGTTGTACCCGACCTTCGAAGGACCGTAGAACGAGAGGAGCTTGTCCTGGATCGGCAGGAAGTAGACCAGCGCGAAGGTGACGGTCATCACGCCGATGATGACGGGAACGATGAGGAGAATACGCCGAATGACGTACACCCACATCTTCATCGGAATCCGTCCTCCCCGTTGTCGGGGGCCGTCCCGGCGAGCGTCCGATTCGGCCGCCCCTATTTATGGATTTGTCGGAATCCTCGGGTCCGCCTCGGCGGGGGAAGCGCCGGACCGCCACCGTCAACCCATCTACCGCGGCGGCCGAGCCGTGGGATCCGGTCGGCGCTCAGAGGAGCGGAAGGTGGCCGGTGATCGGGTCGATGACGTCGGATCGCCCCGGTCCGATGCCCAGCACGGTGCGGGTGCCGGGGGGAACCTCGGTAAGGCCGGCGTCCTCCACGAAGACCGTGGGTAACCCCTTCGACCGAGCGGCGCGCTGAAGCTGCTCCATCTCGGTGAGCGTGGGCGCGATCACGGCGATCTTCTTCTGACCCTCCGACCGCCAGGCATCGCACTCGCGAGGCGAGTGTCGCATCGCCGCCTCCACCAGCATGACGGCCGCATGGGCCACCTGAACCGCCGCCTTCCCCGCTGTGAGGCGGAGCTCGCCGCGGACCACGAGGACCATCTTGTAGCCAGAACCCTCGCGGCCCTTAGCCGGCATACTCGGCCTCCCTCTGGCGTTGGAGCGTGTCCGCCTCGTGGTCGAGCCGCTCGAGGAGCTCGCGCTGCCGCTGGGCGTCCACATCGCTGGGCATCCCCCGGCGGAGGGCGTGGCGGATCCGGCGTCGCTCTCGGTCGATCGCGTGGAGCCGGTCCAGAAGCCCCCAGCCATCGTCCGCGCCGGGAGCCGGCTCGAGGGGATGTGCCGGGGGCGGGATGCGGTGGTAGGCGCCCCGGACCAAACCGATGACGAGCGCGCCGGCTGAAATGACCGCGAGCGCCTCTTCGAGCACGGGGTCGCCCCACGTCGCGGCGAACCCCTGACCGGGGAGCACCAACAGGGCGAATCCCACCAGGACCGTGAGCGCGACGCTTGTGACGAGGGTCAGTGCCGCCAACTGCACCGCGACCAAACCGGCGGTCGGGCCCCGGACACGCCAATCCGGGAAGACCGCCTTGGTCACGGTGTACCCCGGAAGGACGAAAACGAGCAGGATCCCGAACACGAAGAGGATCGGGTCGAGCGTGGTCATGTCACCGGGACCTACGCGTGGGGCTCGCCCGTCGCCGACAGTTGCCGCTCGAGCTGGCGGCGCAGCTTCCGGTTGGAGGCGATGCCGTGGGCCGCCTTGCGGGTCTGGTCATAGTACTTGAGGAGCGACCGGACCTCCTGGGGTCGCTGGCCACTGCCTCGGGCGATCCGATGGATCCGGTCCCCCTTCAGCAACGAGGGATCATCCAGCTCCTCCGCGGTGAGCGAGTCGAGGATCGACCGGTAGCGGCGAAGACGTCCCTGGGTATCTTCGAGCTGCTTGTCGTCGAGCTTGGCGCCCCCGAAGGTGGGGAAGAGCGAGAGGAGCTTCGAGAACGGCCCCATCTGTCCGAGCGACGCGAGCTGCGAACGCATGTCGCGCAGCGTGAACTTGCCGGTCATGAGGTGCTCGGCCGCCTTTTGCGCCTCTTCCTTGTCGGTGAGCTCCTCGAACCGTTCCAGCAGCGTCTGGATGTCCCCCATCCCCAGAAGCCGGGAGACGAACCGGGTCGGGTCGAACCGCTCGAGCTCGTCCAGATGCTCGCCGGTTCCGATGAACAGGATGGGGGCACCGCTCGCGGCGACCGCGGAGAGCGCGCCTCCGCCCTTCGCCGACCCGTCCAGCTTGGTCAGGACGACCCCACTGAGTCCCGCGGCGTCGTGGAACGCCTTCGCACTTCGGCCGGCGGTCTGGCCCATCGCCGCGTCCAGCACGAGCAGCGTCTCATCGGGCTGCAGCACGTTCCGGACCCGGGTGAGCTCCGCGATCAGCTCCGAATCGATCCCCGAGCGGCCGGCCGTGTCCACGATGATCGCGAGATGCGGAGGGAACCGGGCCAGCGCCTCCCGGACGATCACCTCGGCCCGCTTCTCCGCGCGGTTCGCGTAGAAATCGCACCCGACCTTCTTCGAGAGCTGCTCCAATTGGTCGATCGCGGCCGGGCGGTGCACGTCGGCCGCGACGAGGCCCGCGCGGACGCCCTTCTTCTGGAAGAAACGGGCGAGCTTCGCCGCCGTGGTCGTCTTGCCCTGACCGAACAGCCCGGCGAGCAGGATCTTTCGGGGCTTGAGCTCGAACGGCCGGTCCTTCCCCAGGATGCCCCGGATCTCCTCGTAGATGATCCGGATCAGGAAGTCCCGAACGCTCGCCCCCGCGGGAGGCTTCTCTTCCTTCGCCCGGCGCTTGACCCGCTGGGTGAGCTCGATCGCGAGCTGAACGTTGACGTCCGATTGGAGGAGCGCGCGCTGGATGTCGCGGACGACCTCGGCGATGAGCGCGTCGTCCACGGCGGCGCCGCGGGCGATCTTCTGGAGGACGCCTCGCAGCGATTTCCCGAGAGTGTCCAGGACCATCTGCCGGCCCCTGCGGAGTGGAAATCACGAGCGGGGGTGGCACATTATCTTTGGGGGGTACGCCCCCCGGTCCCTCGACGCCCCGGGTGCGCCGGAGGGGCACGGAAGGGTCTTATCGGCTACCGGGGGTGGAACCTCCGACGATGCCCGCCGAGGTCCCCACGACGGCGAAACCGCCTATCACCCCTCCGAAGCTGAACCCGGTCCGGGTTCCCGTTCCCGAGGAGCCGGTGGACGCCCGGGTCGAGGACTTCCGGGAGGTCCTTCACGCCTACTCGAAGGAGGACGCGGTCCTCGAAGCGAAGCGGTGCATCCAGTGCCGACGACCTTGGTGCGTCGAGGCGTGCCCCATCAGCCAGGATTGCCGGGAGTACATCCGGCTCGTCGCCGTGGAGGATTTCGACGGCGCCGCCAAGGTCACTCTTAGGGAGAACCCGCTCTCGACCAGCCTGTGCAAGGTCTGCTATCACTACTGCGAGGATTCCTGTGTCGTCAAGAAGAAGGGGGTCCCGATCGCCATCCGGCACCTGAAACGCGCGGCGCTGGATTTCGGCAATGACGATCTCGTGTACGTTCCATCGGCCCCGAAGCACCAGCGGGTCGCCGTCGTCGGGGGCGGGCCGGCCGGAATGATGGCGGCCTGGGAGCTCGGCGTCCGGGGCTATTCGGTCACCGTGTTCGAGCAGGGGCACCTGTTCGGGGGGCTCATGCAGACGATCCCCGCCTACCGGATGACCGACGCGGACGTCGAGGCGGACCGGGCGCGGTATCGGAGCCTGGACGTCACCTGGATCCGGGACACGAAGATCGGGATCGAGTACCCCGTGGAGCACCTTCTGGAGGAGGGCTACCAGGCGGTCTTCATCTCGATCGGGACGTCGATGCACCGCGTGCTGCATGCGCCGGGCGAGTCGATCCCCGGGGTTGTCCCGGCCCTCGAACTCCTCCGGCGGGTGAATCGGGGGGCGCGGGTCCCCCTCGGGCCCCGCGTCGTGGTCATCGGCGGTGGGGACGTGGCGATGGATGCCGTCCGAACCGCGCGCCGTCTCTCTTCGGGAGGTGACGTGACGCTCGTCTATCGTCGGAGCCGGTCGGAGATGCCGGCGGACCCCGAGGAGATCCACGGGGCTGAGCAGGAGGGGATCCGCTTCCAGTTCCAGAAGGCCCCGGTACGGATCGTCGGCAGCGACCACGTCGAGGGGATCGTGGTGGAGTCGATGGAGCTGGGTCCTCCGGACGCGAGCGGACGCCGCGCGCCGGTACCGGTCCCCGGCTCGGAGGTGACGATCCCGTGCGACACCGTGATCGTCGCGGTGGGACAGAAAGCCGACCTCCAGGGATTCGGCGCTCCCCTCGACCTCAAGGTAACCAACCAGGGTTGGCCGGAAGGGAAGGGGCCGGGGTTCGCCACGGCGATCCCGGGAATCTTCGCGGCGGGCGGCCGCTCCGTCGTCTATGCGATGGGGTCGGCGACGGAGGCCGCGGACGCGATCGACCGCTACCTCTCCGAGAAGCGGGGAGAGACGACCGGTCCGAGGCCGGACCCGTTCGGGGAGCCGGGCACGTTCAAGCTACCCGCCGGATACACCGCGCCCATTCGGACCTAGCCGCGGACCCACCGGCCGTTGGGGCCGGCCCGTTCCTCCGGTAACTATTTGGGGACCCCGTCGCCCTTCTGATACCGAGCGCATTGCCGGTCACATCACGGGCCATCGGACTGGCCCTCCTGGTCGCATTCCTGGTGGCGATCCCTTCCCTGCCGCCCGGATCTGCCTCGGCTCCGGCGGCGGCCGCACCTCACGCGACGAGTGTCGCGACGGCGCCGCTCCCCTCGGCCCTCGAAGCCCCGTGGTCCGCCCGGGCGGGATTCGACCCAGCGTACGCTCAGGAGGTCCTCTCCCCCGAGCCGGCCACCGGCCCGGTACGCGTCTCTCTTACCCTCTGGCCCGCGTCGACGTCGTTCTTCCTACCTGCGAGCTCGAAAATGAGCCCCACGGCGCTCGCGTCGGAGTACGGCGTATCGCCGTCGACCTACTCCACGCTCGAGCGCTACTTCACCGACCATGGACTCACCGTGGAGCACACCTGGTCCGATCGACTGGCCCTGACGGTCGACGGCACCGCGGGTGACGTCGCTGCCGCCTTCGGAACCCAGCTCATGACGGGGACCTGGGAGGGCCGTTCGGTCCGATATCCCGCGACGATCCCGACACTTCCCGCCGCGCTCGCGGGGCAGGTCGCTGCCGTGAGCGGTCTCTCCGACGGCTTCTCCCGCTTCTCCTTCTCGCTCGCGCCAGCCCCGGTCCTGGCGGGACCCGCGCAAGGGCGGACCTCGACGTTCATCACGCCCTCCGCCGCGCACCTTCTCTACGGGATGAGCGCACTCTACAATCTCACCGGTAGTTCGACGTTCGCCCAGGGGAAGGGGATCGCGCTGGTCCTGTGGGGAGACGGCTACGCCCCGTCGGACATCCAGACGTTCTTCACGAACTACTACCCCGCCGGCTTTCCCGCGGTGTCGTTCGGCTACATCAACGTCGACGGAGCCCCCGCTCCCTCGGAGTCCGCCCCGAGCGACCCGAGCCAGGCGCCGCAGGAGCTCACCCTTGACATGGAGTGGGCCGGCTCGGCCGCCCCGGGTGCGACGTTGACGGCGGTCTACGCCCCCGACGGACCGGTCTCGAACGGGTACTCCCCCTCGGACGCCGCGCTCGAGGACGCGCTGCGGTCGGCGGTGGACCTGAGCGGCGTGGACGCGGTCTCGATGTCCTTCGGAACCCCCGACGGAGGCGACGCGGCCCTGCAGGCGGCGTTCGCGGTGACGCTGGGGAAGGCGAGCCAGCTGGGCATCACGGTCCTCGCCGCGTCGGGCGACACTGGCGGCGCGGCCAAGTCCGGTTGCCAGGGAGGGATCTCCCCCGACTTCCCGGCCACGTCGACGCAGGTCCTCGCCGTCGGCGGAACCGCCCCGGTCGAGTCGTTGGACGCGCTCGGCGACGTGGTGGGCCTCGACAGCGAGCCGGCGTGGAACGGTTCGGGTGGGGGCTACTCCACGAGCTACGCCGCCCCCTCGTGGCAGACGACCACGGCCCCGCCGGTGGCCCAGAACGGTCAGCGAGGGATCCCCGACGTCGCCGGCCCGGCCTATGACAACTTCTTCTACTTCGGGGGCGCCCAGCGGGCCGGACGGGGCACGAGCTTCGCGACCCCGATGTGGGCGGGTCTCGTCGTCGAGATCGACACTCTCCTCGGCCACACGCTCGGCACCGTGGCGCCGCGGATCTACTCGATCGGCCAGGCGGTCGGCCAAGGGAAGGCGAGCCCCGGCCTCGTCGACATCACGACCGGTGCGAACTGCATCGCGGCGGCGGGAGCCGGATGGGACGCGGTCACCGGATGGGGGAGCCCGCGGGCGGTCGCGCTGTTCGCCGACCTCTCCTCGTCGTTCGTCAACGTCGGGCTCACCTCGTCGGCCTCCAGCGTCGTCCCCGGCGGGAGTCTCTCGGCCACCGCATCGATCACCAACGTCACGACCCGCCAGCCGATCCCGGGTCTCACCGTGGCGTTCACGCTCACCGCGCCCAGCTACTCCGGACCCTGCGGCGGCACCCTCGCCTCGACGACGGCGACCACCGACGGGAACGGCACCGCCACCTCCTCGCTCTCCATCCCGGGGTGCTTCCTCGGTGGCAGCGCGCTCCTCACCGTGACGATCGCATCGGGGGGCTACTTCGGCACGAACTCGACGACCGTCGGGGTGAACCTGGTCGGCCTCGCCGGGTTCCTCGCCTTCATCCAGGTGTTCCCGTACAACGTCGTGACGTTCGTTGTCATCGTCCTCGTGGCCGTAGGGATCGGGTACTGGATCGGGGAACGTCGGCGACCTCGCAATCCCCCGCCCATGTATCGCCGGCCGCCACCGGCGGCTCCTGCCTCTCCCGCCGTTGCCCCTCCCCTCGCGGCGACTCCCCCCCTGCTTCCGACTTCACCGGCGGGACCACCGGTCTCCGCCGGGGCCCAGAGCGCCCCAATCAGCCCGGGCGGCTCGGTGGACGGGGAGTCGTACGGGGCTCTTCCGCCAATGCCGGTCGTCGTTCCGGATCACGTCCTCTCGCCGCCTCCCGCCCCGCCGGCTCTCGAACTCCCGGCGGTGAACGTCCGCCGATGCCCGAACTGCCAGGCGGCGGTCGGGGCGTCGGAATCGACGTGCCCCGACTGCGGGGCCGCGCTGCCCCCGTCGGATGTTCCGTCGTCAGCCTCATGAGCCGGCGCCTCGTCGCGCCGGTGCCCGCTCCCGTTCGTGAGGAAGAATCCGCACCGGTCGCTCTCGATCGCGGACGCCACCCGCGAGTACATCGACGAGCACCCAAGCATCCGCGAGGCTCTCCGGGATGACCTCCTGAACTACACGGCCCTCGCGCGAAAGATCCAGTCGGAGCGCGAGCTCCCGAACGAGGAGGCCGTCACCATCGCCTGCCGGCGGTACCAGCGGGAGCTCGCCGAGGAATCGCCCACAGTCGTCGCCATACGGGCGATCATCGAGCGGAGCCGGCTCCAGGTGCAGTCCCGACTCGCCCACGTCCGGATCCCAGATGACTGGGAGATCGTCGACCGGCTGCTCGAGGTCGGCCGGGCCGCTCTGCCCGGGCCCCAGGCCCGCCGGGTCTTCCAGCTGTTCCAGGGGACCCAGGCGATCACCATCCTGTGCGAGGAGCCGTTCCTCTCGACGCT
>DASQHP010000146.1:0-4271 GCA_035632035.1 Thermoplasmata archaeon
GTTCAACCAGTGCCCCGACGCCTACGAGGCGGTCCAGTGGCGGATCGTCACGAACAACCAGGCCAGCCTCTCGGGGGTCGAGCAGGTGACCGGGGGGGCGCTCCCGGGGCAGTCGGCCTACGCGTCGATGATCACCTACTACCTGTCGGCGGCCCGGTTCTACCCCCAGAACTACAGCCACCTCGCGATCTACGTGGACCAGGGAGGGAATGACCAGGATTGTCCAAACAACCCCGCGCTCTGGCCGTACCAGAATGCGAACAACACGGTCCTCTACTCCACATGCCACACCATTCCCTCGCTGGGGGAGCCGGCCCAGTGTTCAGAGCCGTTCGCGAACTTCTCGCGTGCCGATCCGACCAGCTGGGACTGGCGGTACGTATTCGAGCCGACGGGGAAGCACAACCTCAATGTGGTGAACGCGACCGACCTGTTCGCGTTCTGGCTCGGAGAGCGCTCGCAGGGACTCTACTGGGGCGGGTACCCGTACGGCACTCACCTCCAGCAGCGGACGTACTGACGTGAGACGCCGCCCTGGGACGAGGTACGGCCGGTTTCCGGGCCGAAGGGAAGATATAGCGACCCCTGTACACGCCGGGGCGCGGTCAAGGGCCTTCGGAGTCGCGGTATCCCGCCGGCAGATCCGATGACTCCGGGCGGCGGGCACGGGAACGAGTGACGGAGGGCAGCGTAGCGTCCCCCCAGCCCCCGCCGGAAGATCAGCCACCGCCGCCGGCGTCTGCGCCCCCACCGGAGTCGTCGGGCAATCCCCCGCCGAGGCCGGGCGTTGTGGCTCGAATCTGGGGCGGTGCCCGGAGATGGTGGCGCAACTGGCCCGGCCCGTTCGGGAAGGTGCCGGTCGACACCACCGACCCGTCCGGCCTTCTCTCCCCCCGGGGCCGCTGGGAACTCCTCGGACTCGTCGCCGGGGTGGGCGGTGGCCTCGCGTTCGGCCTCCTCCTGGTCCTGGTCTACATGTCCCAGCACCTGGTGCCTCCCGGTGGGGATCCCGGCGAGTGGATCGCGGGTTCCTACCAGCTGATCGGAGAACCGTTCCCCAGCTGGTACGCGAGCTCGGATAGCCCGCCGCTCATGTTTCCGCTTTTGGGCGCCCTCGTGGTGCTCGGAGGCGGCCCGCTCGGGGGGGCCCGACTGTTCATCGTGGTGGAGTCGCTCCTCTTCGGAGGGTCGGTCTACGTCCTGGGCCGCACCCTCACCCGGACTCCCGTGACGGCCCTCGCCATCGAGGGGTTCGTCCTCGTGAACCCGACGTTGGACGCCCTGTTCTTCTCCGGAGCCTACCAGTACCTCTTTTCCTTCGTCTTCATGAACCTGACAGTTGCCTACGCCATCCGGTTCATACGGTCCCGCCGCAATTTCCACCTCGCCGTCTTCTGGTTGAGCGCGACCGCCGCCATCCTCAGTCACCCGTCCATGATCGCCGAGATCCCCGGCGTGCTCGCGCTCATGGGCATCGTGCTCATCTGGATGCGGCAGCTCCCGAAGGAGCTCATCACCCGCTGGACGGGCCGGATCGGCGCGGCGCTCTTCGTGGGGGTCGCCGTCACGTGGTACTACCTGGTCCCCCGCCTACTGGGGGTCCACCAGAACAGCTTCCTCCTCAAGAACGGCTACTTCACCGTCATCGAGCACACCATCGGAGTGGTATTCGCGACCGTCGTGGACCCGTTCTTCCCCCACTGGTTCTGGGTTCCCGCGACGGCGCTCGAGGCGTTCGTTCTCCTGCTCGCCGCCGGTGGCCTCGGCATCGCGGCGGTACGTCTCCTCCGTCCCACCTGGCTCACGCTGCCGTGGGTGGCCGTCTTGTGCTGGGGGCTCGCCCAGGTCGTCTTCGCCTACGTCGGGTTCAAGCTCCAGATCGTGACGCCCTACGTCCGGTTCGGTGAGCTACTCATCCTGCCGATCATCGCCGCCGCGGCGATGGCCATCGAGGGGACCGTTTACTGGGCGTCCACGGTTCCCGAGAAGCCCCCACCGGCGCCCCAGCGCTGGCACCGGCGGGCCTGGCGGGCCGTGCGAAGCTCTCCCAAGTGGTCGGTCGTCGTTCCGGCCGTCATCGCGGTGACGTTCTTCGTGATCCTCGCCGTCTACACCAACGGGCAGACGGTCCCCAACTTCCAACGACTGGAGACGGCCGACACCAACATCGCCCACAACGCGAGCTTTCTCGACATGCTGGGGTTCATCAACAACTCGTCGATCTCCGGCAGCATCATGACGATGGCCCACGCCACGTCGTGGACCCGGGCGATCACGCACCGGGACGTCTACGCCCCGTTTCTCCCCGGCTACGCGCTCAACGCCCCGCACATCCTGATCGACGAGCAGGTCGGGTTCTCCCTCAACTACCGGTACGCCGTTACGAACGACCTCACGGCCCTGTGCACCTACGGCTACAGTGCGCCGTACTCGACCGCGTTTCCCCTCTACGAGGCCTCGTACTTCGGCCTGTTCTTCCCCGTACTCCGCGTCCTCCCCCAGTCGATCGTCGTGAACGAGAGCGGGGTCATCGTGCCGATGGTGACGGCGAACTCCGGTCCGCCCCGGTACTTCCTGCCGGGTCCCGGCGGCTCCTCCTTCGAAACGGAGCTCACCGGCCGTGGCGCGAACGTGACGATCCTCGCGACCGCGATTCCCGGAACCGACTCCGGGTCGATCATCATCACCGCGAACGCGACCGGCCCCGTGAACCTGACCGGGCTCTCGGCGGGGTTGCGGCCGAGCCTCGGGCAGACGGCCTGGTACAATCTGACGAGCGACCCCGGAACCTTCGAGTGGAATCCGAACCTCTTCCAAGGCTACGGCCTTACGCGGGGAGCGGTTTCGCCGGCCACCGCGCTCATCGCCCCATCGGCCGGCCGGAACACGACCGCCCCCAGCGCGTCCGGGCTCAACGTGAGCGTCGCCCCGGCCCCGAGCCTGAACGGACGGCCGGGCGCTCCCCAGCACAGCCTGACCGTCACCATCACGCTCACGAGCCCCCAGTCCACCAACTTCGTCACGGGACTTCCGCCCTTCATCTCCTCGGGGAGCGTGTGGAACTCCCTTCACGCCGGGCTGTTCCTCTATGAACGGACCGCCGTGCCCCGCGCCGTGGAGCGGGCGGTCAACCCGCAGGAGCTCGGGTGGCTCCAGGCGGAGTTTGGGGTGACGCTGCTCTGGACGAACGGGGATTGGCAGGTCTACCTGCTCCCGACGCAGGTCGTGACTCCCGCCGCCCAGGGAGCTTCCGGCTAGGGAGGCGGCGGTTCCCGCCGGGGGCGAAGTGGGGCGACGGCCCCGTGGCCGACCTCCCGGAGGTCGCCCTGGATCTCCACGGTGGGCTGCCCGGGCGCTCCCCGGTCCTGGAAGGAGGAGGGGTCGACCCGGAAGCCGAAGCGCTGGGCGACCTTGATGGACGCCTGGTTGTCCCGGAGGATCGTCGCGACTCCCTCCGTGAGGCCGAGAGACCGGCTCGTGGCCAGCATCGCCTCGCCCAACTTCGTACCGATACCGCGCCCCCGGTAGCGCTGATCGACCAGGAAGCCGTACTTGCCGGCGGGAAGCCCCCGTGGCCGCCGCACGAACCGAACGGTCCCGAACCCAATGACCTCCCCCGTCTCCTCGCTCTGGGCCACGATCATCACCGCCGCTCGATGCGGGAAGAGTCGCATCAGGGCCGGAACGAGTCGGCGCCCGAGGACGAAGTAGGTGAACACGAGCCGGACGATGACGGGGTTGAACCGGAACGGGTGGTAGAACCGTCGGCCTTCACCGGAACCGACGATGTAGAGCTCGACGAGCTGGCCGATGTCCGCCCAGCGGGCCGGCCGGACCTGGAACGGGGGGGAGGGCGGCTTCGTCGCGGGAACCGCTCCCGCGGTCACCGGACCCTCGCCGCCGCGCGGCCTCGCCTGGGTCGGACGAAGGGAGCGGACGACGGCTTATCGCCGCGCATCCGAGCATCCCGGAACGTTCCCCGGCGCCCCGAGCATCCGGCCGGCGAGGGTTCCCGGGGTAAAGTAGTGTGGGTCCCGCCGGCGGAATCGCCGTCGTATCGAGCCGGATTATGCTCAGTAGTTGTCGAGGAGCAGGATCCCCTGCGGAGCGATGGAGTAGGTCTTGGCGAGAGAGAGCGGGGTCGAATGGCTCGGTTGGCTCTGGGGTGGTGCCCAGCTCCAAGCATCCCCCGCGACGCCCGTCGGGAACTGATTGTTGATGTGGAGCGTGAGTCCCAGGAAGATGCTGGTGTTGATGACGAGCAGCGACTG
>DASQHP010000147.1:0-4822 GCA_035632035.1 Thermoplasmata archaeon
GAGGAGCTTCGCGCCGTGGCGGATGATCCCCCCGTGCTCCTGCTGGGTCCCGGGAAGAAAGCCGGGAACGTCCACGAGCGTCACGAGGGGGAGGTTGAACGCGTCGCAGAACCGGACGAACCGGGCGGCCTTGCTGGAGGCGGCGATGTCGAGCGTCCCTGCGAGCTGCGCCGGCTGGTTGGCGACGAGCCCGACGGGGTGTCCGTCCAGGCGGGCGAAGCCGATGACGATGTTGGGCGCCCAGCCCGCCTGGACCTCGAGGAAGCTCTCCTCGTCGACCAGGCGATCGATGACGCGGAGCACGTCGTAGGCCGCGTTGGAGTCCTCGGGGACGCTCGCGGCGAGCTCCTTCGCCGCCTCTCCGGTCGGGGGGCGGGCCGGTGCGACGGGCGGCTCCTCAAGGTTGTTGAGCGGGAGGTACCCCAGGAGCCGCCGGGCGAGGTTGAGGGCTCCGCGCTCGTCCTCGGCGGTGAAGTGGGAGACCCCGCTCAGGGTCGCGTGGGCGTCGGCGCCGCCCAGCGCCTCGAAGGTGACCTCCTCCTGCGTCACCGCGCGGACGACGTCCGGCCCCGTGATGAACATCTGGGCCTGCCCGCGGACCATGATGATGAAATCGGTGATCGCCGGCGAGTAGACCGCCCCGCCCGCGCACGGACCGAGCACGAGGGAGATCTGCGGCACGACCCCGGAGAGGAGGACGTTGCGGTGGAACACCTCCCCGTAGCCGCCGAGGCTCATCACGCCCTCCTGGATCCTCGCGCCGCCGGAGTCGTTGAGGCCGACCACGGGGACGCCGGCCTTGCGGGCGAGCTCCATCACCTTCACGATCTTCCCAGCGTGCGCTTCGCCGAGCGCGCCGCCGAAGACCGTCGCGTCCTGCGCGAACGCGCAGACCGGGCGTGCGTCGACCTCGCCCCAGCCCGTGACGACGCCGTCCCCTGGGATGCGCCGCTCCTCCAGGCCGAAGGTCGAGACCCGGTGCGTCACGAACGCATCCACCTCGACGAACGTCCCCGTGTCGAAGAACGCCTCGAGCCGCTCGCGCGCGGTGAGCTTCCCCTGGGAGCGATGCTTCGCGACCCGCTCCGCCCCGCCGGACTCCTTCGCGGCCCGGCGGCGCAGTTCCCAGCGGTCGAACGCGCCGGTCACATCCCCTCCACGCGGACGTCCCCGGCGAGAAGGTGCCGACGCGCGTTCCCCTCGCAGATCACGAGGGCGCCGTCGTCGTCCAGGTCCTCGATCGTCCCCGAGGGTCGGCCGTCTACGACCACGCCCTGGCCCCGTCCGAATAGCCGAGCCCGGCACTCGGCGAGCGTCTCGTCCCGGCCATCCCGCGTGGCGAGCCGGTCGGCCGCGAGGGCGAGGGCGGCCAGGATCGTTCGCTCGAGTTCGTCCAGCGGGACCTCCCGGCCGGCGAGCTCCGAGAGCTGGACGACGCGGGCGCGCAGGGGCATCGGGTAGTCCACCGGGGAGGAGTTCACGTTCACACCGACGCCGACCACCGCCGTCGCTCCGGCCGGGGCATCGGGCACGGCATCGACCAGAACGCCCGCGAGCTTGCGCGCCGGCCGGGGAGGGTCGACGACCAGGAGGTCGTTCGGCCATTTGAGGAGAGGTCGGGCGGAGTACGGGCCGAGGGAGTCGGCGAGCGCCGAGCCCATGGCGAGCGGCAGCAGGGTCGCGCCCGACGCGGGCAGGGGGAGGAGCACCGAAAGGTAGAGCCCGCCTTCCGGCGATTCCCAGCGGCGGTCGAGCCGACCCCGCCCGTCGTCCTGGCGGTCCGCGACCACGACGGAGCCCGGGGCGGCCCCGGAACGGGCGAGGCTGAGCGCGATGCGCTGGGTCGAATCGACGTGGTTGAAGTGCTGGCGCCGCGTCGTCTCCACCCGCCGGGGCCCGCCTACGGGTCGCGAGCCATAACACCTTTCCCCGGTTCACGTTCCCCTCGGAGCAAAGGGAGTTATTCTCGGGCGGAGGTCGTCCCGCCCATGAGCTGCATCGTCGGGCTCCTCACCGAGGCCGGGAAGGGCGTCGAGGCCCAGCTGAAACCCCAGCTCTCGGGGTTCTTCGGCGGGGTCGTCCGCTCGTACCTCCCGCAGCGCTGGGTCTTCGTCACCGAGGACGGAAGCGCGACGCTCGGCGTCGAGACGACGGGCGTCGTCTGGGTCCGCGAGGGGCAGGAGCCTTCCGCCGACGTGACGATCGAGACGACGCACGCGAAGCTCTCGCGGGCGCTCAAGAGCCGCTCGCGCGAGGGGCTGCCGCCGGACCCCGTCCGCGTCACCGCGCACACGACGCGCGGACGGATGGCGTTCGATTTCACCCGAAGCCGGCTCGGGCTCTAGCCTAGCGGGCCCGCCGGATCTCCTGGAGCCGCTGGGTCATCTTCACGACGGCGCGCACGGCGGCCGCGGCGTTCTCGATCCGGTCCTGCGCCTGGAGCCGGGTCTCCCCCGGTCCCGAGATCCCGAGCCCGAGGGGCTTACCGTACTCCACGGAGAGGTCGGTCAGCTTGCGGGCCGCCTGGTTCATCACGACCTCGTCGTGGTCGGTCTCGCCCTCGATGACGGCGCCGAGGGTCACGACGGCGTCGACGTCGGAGCGCTCGAAGAGCGCCTTCACCGCGAGCGGCATGTCGTAGACGCCCGGCGTCTTCACGACCGGGCCGAGCGAGGCGCCGAGGAATCCGACCTCCTCCTTGGCCCGCTCGAGCATCATCATCGTCACGTCGTAGTTGAACTCGCTCGCCACCAGCGCCACGCGGATCCCGCGTCCTTCTCCTGCGTCCTTTGCCATGATTCCCTCGAATGGATCGTGATGAGGCCCCTCTAGTGCGTCGGCCGAACCGGCCCCACGTCGGCGAACCCCTGCCGCAGCCCGCCGCCGGCGCGCCGCGCGAGCGTCTGCGGGCGGAACAGGAGCGCGTAGGCGTTGAGGGCGTGCTCCTCCGCCCGGCGCTTTGCGAGCTCCTCGAGCTCCCGGTCGCCGGCCGCTTCCCCCTCGAAGACGAAGCACTCGACGACCGGCTTCGCCTCGAGGACTCCCGCGAACATGAGCCCGAGCGACGCCTCGTGGGCGCACGTCTTGTCGTACTCGGCCTTCCCCGGCATCCCGAGGGCGAGGCAGAGGTCGGCTCCTTCCTCCACGAAGAGCCGCCGGACGGCGACGGGGAGGTCCTTGATGCCGGGCACGGTCCGCGCGACGAGGCGGAAGCCCGTCCCCGCTCCTTCGAGCGCGCGCCGGGCGTGCCTCGCCATGTCGACCCGCGCGAACGTGGTGTCGGCGATGCCGATGCGCTTCATCGTCCCCCGTTACCGGGGTTCGACCGGTCGAGGATCCGCTCCACGATCTTGCGCGTCGCGAGGTCGTCGTGGGCGTGGCGGCTCACGCGGACGACCTTCACGGGGACGCCGCGACGCGCGCACTCGCTCTCCACCTCGCGCTCGTTCCAGACCTGGTTGTAGCCGAGCGCGATGATATCCGGTTTCACGTCGACCACGGTCTGGTAGATGTCGGTGGTCGAGCCCAGGACCGCCCGGTCGACCGGTTTGAGCGCTTCCACCATCTCGCGACGGATGGTCTCGGGAACGTACGGCTCGTGCTTCAGGCGGCGCGCGGTCTGGTCGCGCGCGACCACGACCACGAGCTCGTCCCCCAGCTGCCGCGCCTCCTGGAGGAAGTGGAGGTGGCCGGGATGGAGGAGGTCGAAGACCCCCGTGGCCATCACCCGGACCATGCCCGCCACGCCTCGACGACCGTCCGGCCCTCCAGGAAGACCCAGCCATGCCGGTCCGCGTAGCGTCGGGCGGCGTCGGGAGAGCGTGGCCCTCCCGAGTCCCCGAGCATCTCGCAGACGGTGGCGGACTCCGAGAGACCGGCCATCCGGGCGAGCGAGATGGCGAGTTCCGTATGTCCTTTTCGTTCGTCGAGGAGACCTTTCGCGGCGTAGAGGAGCGGAAGGTGGCCGGGCGAGGCGAACTCGTCCACGAAGCGGGCCCTCACTTGGCCGTCGGAGAGCTGCGAGGAATCGCGGGCGAGCTCACCCACGGAGCGGATCGTGAGCGCCCGGTCGTTGTCGGGCACGCCCGTGAACGTGGCCCGGTGGTTGACGGTGATCCCGAACGAGCTGCGGGCATCGTAGCGCAGCTTCACCCGGCCAACCGGCGCCAGGATCGGGTAGCGCTCCTGGGCCGCTTCCAGAAGGTCGGAGAAGAACGGAAGGTCGAGCCGGGCCCGGAGCTCCTCCGAGATGGCGGTGCACATGAGCCCGCCGGCGTCCTGGCGGAGGAGGCGGACCATCTCGGGCGTCGCCCTCTCGGAGAGGAAGACGAGGTCGGTCTCGCCCTCCCGGTCGGCGGCGTCGTAGATGAGGACCGGCTCGCCGTGGGCGAGGCTGTCACCCGCGAGCGCGAGCGCCTCGGGTAGGAGCGTCGGGGCGCGGAGCGCGAGCATCGCCGATGAGGACGGAAACTCGGCTAATAAAGAAAGCGTAGTTACTCAGGAATGAGTTGATGGCACCGACGGGAGAAGAGAACGAGAAGTTGCGAGGCGGACACGACCTTCCTTCGCGCCCCGAAGGGCGTTCTTAGGAGGTGATCCATCTGCAGGTTCCCCTACAGATACCTTGTTACGACTTAGTCCCCCTTGCTGAACCGAAGTTCGAGCGACCCACAGGAGTCACCCTCACTCCGACCCAACTCGGATGACTTGACGGGCGGTGTGTGCAAAGAGCAGGGGCACATTCACCGCGGGATGTTGACCCGCGATTACTACGGAATCCATTTTCATGAGGGCGAGTTACAGCCCTCAATCCAGACTACGA
>DASQHP010000148.1:0-3034 GCA_035632035.1 Thermoplasmata archaeon
CAAGGCGATCGCGAAGGGGCTGCGCCACGTCGGGCGACACGCGAAGCCGATCCTCCTCTCCCTCAACGTGAGCCCCCACGCCACGCACCGCTCGGGGGACGCGACCGTTCAGGCGCGCCTCCACACCGACCGCGGGATCTACTACGCGAGCCAGACCGCCTGGAACTTCTTCGCCGGGATCGCCGACGTCATGGAGGAGCTGGCGGAGCAGGCCCGACGGACCTCCGAGGAGGCCCGACGCCGCCGCCGCCGGGGCGGACGGGCGCCACCCACCGAGGAGAGCTCGACCGAGGACCGGGAGCTCGAGGCGAAGCTCCGCAGCGTTCGCGGCGACGACGACGGCGAATCGTAGGTGGCTCGATGATCCCCGGAGGCCCGCGGAACCCGCGCCAGATGGAGGCGATGATGCGTCGCCTCGGCATGAAGACGGAGGAGGTCTCGGACGTGGAGGAAGTGGTCGTCCGCACCCGGACCACGGAGCACGTGTTCGAACGCCCCGAGGTGACGATCCTCACGGTGCAGGGCGTCCGGACCTACCAGGTCGTCGGGACCCCGAAGGTCCGGCCCCGCGGAGCCGCCCCCACGGCGCCGGGAGCCCCGCCCGCGGCCGCGGCACCCGTCGGCCCTCCCGAGGAAGACATCCAGCTCGTGATGGAACAGGCGAACGTCGGTCGCGAGGAAGCGCTGGAAGCGCTCCTCGAGGTCGAAGGCGCCCCGGCCGAGGCGATCCTCCGGCTCCTCACCCGTCGGGGAAGCGGTGGCGCCTGAGTCCGTACGAGTCGCGCAAGAGTGCGTCGAAGGATACCTCTTCACCCGGAACCCGGATCGAATCCTGATCCTGAGGCGTCCGCCGGCTCGGGGTTCGATCTGGGTTCCAGTGAGCGGCAAGGTCGAGCCGACCGACGCCGACTTCGAGGCGGCTCTCCGCCGCGAGCTCGTCGAGGAGACGGGGATCGACCGGGTGGAGTCGGTGACTCCGCTCGACTGGCAGGTTCCGTTCGATGGGCCGGACGGACGGACCTGGCGCCTGCATGCGTTCTCCGTGGCGCTGTCACGTCCCACCGACCCGCGGTTGAGCCCCGAGCACGACGCCTTCGAGTGGGTCGGACCCGACGAGGCGATCCGCCGGCTTCACTACGAGGACAACCGAGAAGTGGTCCGGCGGCTATTCCCGGATTCGAGCGAGCGCCGCACCGCGGTAGCCGGTGCGCCATGACGGAGGATGGAGGCGGCGAGTCGGCCGAACGGATCCTCGCCGCCGCGCCCGCGCTCGCCCGACCTCGTTTCGACAGCCGAACGTTCCCGCGCGTCGAATCCGCGCTGTTCGAGGCGATCCGGAGCCACCCGGCACAGAAGCTCGTGCTCCAGGTACCCGCCGGCTTGACCCGGAACGCCCACCGGCTGGCCGGCGAGATCCGAGAACGGACCGGAAAGTCGGTGATCCTCGCCGCTCGCGCCTGCTTCGGGGCGTGCGATTTCCCGTCCGCCGACGAGGCGCCGGGCGCGGGGCTCGCGGTCGTCCTCGGTCACGCTCGGATCCCGAACGTGGAGCTCGCCCGGCCCACGTTCTTCGTCGAGATGCGAGAATCGGGTGGCGATGCCGAGGCGCTGTCGGAGGTCGTGCTGCACGCGCATCTCCCGGCCCGTCTCGGGATCGTCGCCTCGGTCCAGCATCTCGATCTCCTGCCGACCCTCACGCGGGCGCTCGCTTCGCGGGGCTTCCACGTCGAATCGGGAGCCGGCGAGTCCCGCCTCGCCTACCCGGATCAGGCGCTCGGGTGCAATTACACATCGGCCCAGGCGGTCGAAGGACGCGTGGACGCGTTCCTCTTCCTCGGTACGGGAAGGTTCCATCCGCTCGGGCTCGCCTTCGCGGTCGACCGGCCGGTCTGGGCGCTCGACCCCCTGCAGGGGACGCTCGAGCCTCCCATCGACCGCGGGGCGCTGATCCGCAAGCGTCAGCTCCTCGTCGCTTCGGTCATGGATGCCCGCCGCTTCGGCCTCCTGGTCTCGTCGTTCGCTGGACAGAACCGCCACCCGATGGCGCTCGCCCTGCAGCGACGGGCGCTGGACCATGGCCGGGAGGCGGAGATCCTCGTGTTCGACCGGCTGGACCCCCGCGACCTCGAGGGTCGCGACCTGGACGCCTACGTCAACACCGCCTGCCCCCGGATCGCGCTGGACGACTCCGACCTGTACCCGAGACCCGTCCTAACCCCGCCCGAGTTCCTGATGGCCCTGGGAGAGCTTCCGCTCGAGCCCTACCGGTTCGACACCTTTCGGTAAGGTGGTCCGACCCCGCGCCAATCTGATACGGGGCCCCCGCTTGCCCCGAGAGCGAGGCTCGGTCCTTGAGTCCCCGACCTTCCCGCGCACGGTCACCGGTCGCCGGATCGGCCGCGGGGGTCGGAGCTCTCTTCGTCCTGGTGATGGTCACGGCCGCGCCGACGCCGGCCGCGAGCCTCGTGGTCCCCGCCTGCGCCGCGATCGGGGCCAGTTACCCCGCGCTCATGGACCCCAACTCGACGGCGTCGTTCTTCCCGAGCATCCCGCCGATCGCCAACACGTCGGGAGCACCCCCGGGCGCCGGATCGACCGCGGGGGGAGGCAACGGTACGGGTCAGCCCCCGCCCCCACCCCCGTTCTTCCCCAGCATCAACGTGACGGATGGGGAGGTCGCCCAGCTCTTCGCCCAAGTGTGCGAGACCGCGGCCTTCCAGTCCGCCTTCAACTCAACGGGGGTCCAGAACTTCAGCCTCGGCGGTTCGTTCAACGCCCGAAACGGCACCGCGTTCATCGGCTACTCGTTCGTCTGGGTGGCCGGCTGCCCTCCCGGCGCCTGGGTCGCCTACGGTCTCTGCTCGTTTGAGGAGAGCTGGCTCGCGAACGTGACGTCGAAGGTGATCACGGGTCCCACGGTGACTGTGATGCCGGCCGTTAGTTCGTACGGACCCGGAGGCTCCACGGCCCCACCGAGGGTCCCCAGCGCTTCCTTCGGAGCCGGCCCGGCCAATGTCCCGGTCGCTCTCCTCCT
>DASQHP010000149.1:0-4550 GCA_035632035.1 Thermoplasmata archaeon
GAACGTCGGCTGGCCCTTCAGTACGGGAAGGCCCGCCGGGAAACCGCCCCGGTCTTCCGGCCCTACGTGAACGCCCTGCAGGAGTTCACGCTGCGCGGAGGCAAGCGGTTCCGAGCCCTGCTGCTCCTGGGCGGCTACTGGATCGCCTCGGGCCGGTCGCCCCTGCCCGCGATGGACGCCGCCGCCGCGCTGGAGCACTTCCAGTCGTGGATGCTCGTCCACGACGACATCATCGACCATGCGGACACGCGTCGGGGGGGCCCGACCCTACATCGGGTGTTCGAATCGGCCCATCGAGGCGAAAAGTGGGCAGGGGACGCGGCTCAGTTCGGGGTGGGGATCGGGATCACGTTGGGAGACCTCGAAGAGCCGTTCACGGTTTCCGGGCTCCTCGATTGCCCCGGCCCCGCCGCTCGGCGGCTGGCCGCCGTGGCGGAGTACGTTCAAATGACGCGCCAGACGGCCTATGGCCAGCTTCTGGACATTCGGAACGGCGCGCGGCCGGTCGAGGAGGTCCGAGAACGGGATGTGCTCACGGTCCATCGGTTGAAGTCCGCCTACTACACGGTCTCCTCGCCGCTCCGTATCGGAGCCATTCTCGGGGGGGCCGGACCGTCGATGCTCGCCGACATGGAAAGTATCGGCGTCGACTTCGGGGTGGCGTTCCAGTTGCGCGACGACGTGCTAGGGGCCGGGTTCGACTCGGGGGCCGCCGGCAAGAGCGCGAACGACATCGTGGAAGGTAAGCGGACGCTCCTGGTGGTCAAGGCGTGGGAGCGTGGCGATGCCTCGCAACGCGAGCAACTCGCGGCCGTCCTGGGGAATCCGTCCGCCTCCCCGACGGCGATCGAGGCCGCCCGCGAAGTCATCCGAGCGACGGGAAGCCTTCGCTATTCCGAGCGCCGCATCGCGGCCCTCAGCGCCCGTGCGCGTCAGCGCCTCGCCTCGAGTCAGGGAATCCGACCCGAGGCCCGCCCCCTGCTGACCGAGATCGGGGATAAGCTGCTCTTCAGGGCGGCGTAGCCGCCCGGCTCGTTACGGCGAGGACGTCGCCGGGCCGCCGGTCGTGGCGCCCGCAGCCTGGAGCGCATCGGAGAGTTCCCGCTGCATCGTCGTGTACCGCTCCTTCAGGTGGTTCTCCTGACGCTCGAGCGCCTTCACGCGGACCTCCAGCGTTTCCTTTTCCTCCGTCAGAAGGTCCTCCACCTCCTTCCGGCTCTTCGCCTTCGCGAGCAGGCCTCCGATGGGCCGGTAGATCGGTGCTTCCTCGGGGATCGTCTTCAGCTCCTCGAGCGTATGGGTTGTCTCCCGCAGCTTGAGGTCGATCTGTAGGCGCTGCTGAGTGACGTTGGAGAGGTCCTGCTGGAGCCGCTGGAACTGCTTGAGGTCGTTCTGGAGCTTCGCCGGCAGCGCCACGGCCGCGCGAGACCGGGTGACTCAGATAAGCGCTTCGGGGCCCGGAGGAGCGTCGGCGACTCGCTCGGTGTTGGAGACGAGCGCGACCCAGCCCAAGAACGTGTTGACGGCGGCCCGCAGGGCTCCCGTGTCTCGGGCCCGGACCGTGATCTCGACGGCGCGTTCGCCGCGGCGGGCGATCACCGCCCGGGCACGAGGCACCTCGCGAGCGGATTCGGGGAGAAGCGTCTGCGCGAGGCGGTCGGCGAGGGCAGGCGTGTCCCGAGTGACCACGATGCGGGCGATCCACTCGGTAGCGTCGTCGCTCATGATCCGAGCTCGCGACGCAGCCGGGCCACGACCCGGTCTGTTTTCGCGGCCGCGGCCGAGACGTAGGAGTCCGGCGACAGGAGCCGGTCGATCTCCTCGGGCGTGAAGCGGCCCCGGATCGCCGGGTCCGCGTGGGCGCGGCTCACGAGGGTGCCCGACCCGTCGGGGGCCGCGAGGCGGCGCAGCAGTTCGTGGGCGTCGCTCCGGGCCATCCCCTTGGCGGTCAGGGCCAGCATGAGGTTCTCGGTCATCGGGCCTCCGCCTGTCGCCCGAAGCGTCGCGGCCATTCGGGCGGAGTCGACCTGGAGATGCTGGAAGACGTCCACCAGTTTCGACAGGATGTCATCGAGCAGGACCACCGCGTGCGGAAGCACGATTCGCTCATTCGCGGAGTTCGCGAGATCGCGCTCGTGCCAGAGCACCATGTTTTCCATCGGTGGAAGGGCGAAGGCGCGCACGAGCCGCGCGAGGGACGTGACGTTCTCGGAGAGCATCGGGTTGCGCTTCTGCGCCATCGTCGAGCTCCCCACCTGCTGCGACTCATCGAACGACTCCGCCACCTCGGCGATCTCCGTCCGCTGCAGGTTCCGTACCTCCGTCGCCAGCCGCTCGGCCGAGCTCGCGACCAGCGCGAGGAAGTTCGTGAACTCGGCGATCCGGTCACGCGCCACGATCTGGGTCGGGGCCTCGTCGGCGGCGAGACCGAGCCGCTCCATCACGCCCGATTCCACGGCCTCGGCATGGTCGCCGAACCCGGCGCCCGTCCCGACGGCCCCCGCCATCTTGCCGACCCCGAGTCGCGGTAGGATCTCATCGAGACGCTGGCGATGACGGACGACTTCGGCGGCCGCGCCGGCCATCTTGTACCCGAACGTGAGCGGCACGGCATGCTGCCCATGGGTGCGGCCGACCTCGGCGGTCGCGCGGTGGCGCTCGGCGAGGTCGAGGAGAGCGACGGCGAGATCCGTGAGGTCCTCCCGGAGGACGTGGGCGGCCTCGATCAGCTCGAGCGCGAGCGCGGTGTCGGTGATGTCGGCCGATGTCGCTCCGTAATGGACCCAGGCCCCGCCGGGGCCGGCCTGCTCCGCCAACGCGCGGGTGATCGCCATTACGTCGTGCCGAAGAGATTGCTCGAGCTCGTCGACCCTCGCGAGCGATACGCTCGACCCGCTGGCCGCCTTGGAGATCGCCTGGGCCGCTTCGGCCGGAATCATTCCCAGATCGGCCTCTGTGAGCGCCAGGGCGGACTCCACCTGCAGGGCCCGCCGAAGCCGGGCGGTGCGCGAGAACAGTTCCCGAACGCGAGCGCGCCCGTATCGGAACTCGAGGGGGCACAGGGGACCGTCGGGGCTGCTCACAATCGCGGAGCCGGCGGCCGGTATATATGAGTACCGAGAATGGCAATGCTAGACGGCGGGGGCGAGTCCACCCGCACCCATTTTACCCGCACCCGGGTCCATCTTCCGCCGGGAGTTCATGAGCCGGATCGTCGTCGCGCTCGGAGGCAACGCCCTCAACCGGGCGGGGGGCGATGGCTCGTGGGACGAGGCCGTCGCCCAGATGCGCCGGACCGCCGCCGAGCTCGCCATCCTCGTGGCGGGAGGCTGGGAGCTCGTCGTCACGCACGGCAACGGTCCCCAGGTGGGTCGGCTGCTACGCCAGAACGAGCTCAGCGGTCGGGAGGTCCCCCCGCGCCCGATGGCTGTTCTCGGTGCGCAATCTCAGGGCGAAATCGGATTCCTCATCGAGCAGGAGCTTTCGGCGGCGCTCACCGCGGCGAAGGCCCCGCGGACCGTCGTGGCCTTCGTGACCTGTATGGAGGTGGCCCCACGGGACCCCGCGTTCCGAGCTCCGTCCAAGCCCGTGGGCCGGTACTACGCCGAGACCGAGGCCCGTCTGCTGCGGAAGGGAGAGGGCTGGCAGATGGAGTTCGACGGAGCGCGGGGAGGTTGGCGACGGGTGGTCGCATCTCCGCGCCCGGTTCGATGGGTGGAGGGAGAAGCGGTCCGGTCGATGCTCGGGCCGGGTTGGGGGGGTCGGGTCGTGCCGGTCTTGAGCGGGGGGGGCGGGATCCCGGTGGTCCGGCGGGAAGGCGGCCGCATCGAGGGCGTCGACGCGGTGATCGACAAGGACCGGTCCGCGGCCCTGGTCGGGAACGAGCTGGGGGCGGAGTCGCTCGTCATGCTGACCGACGTTCCCGCCGCGGCGGTGGGATTCGGGAAGCCGTGGGAACGGTGGATCGGTGCGTCGACCGCGGAGGAGTTGAGCGAGCTGCTCCGCCGCGGCGAGTTCGGGGTCGGAAGCATGGCTCCCAAGGTAGAAGCGGGGCTCGCGTTCCTCGAGGGTGGGGGCCGGTCCTTCGCCATCTCCGACGCCCCGTCGCTCGGGCGGGCGGTCCGAGGGGAAGCGGGGACCCGAGTCGAGCGTCGCTAGCCGCCCCGCGTCCCTGCCGCTGCGCGGTCGAACTCTCGCACCAGGCGGCCGATCCCGCTGCCATACTGCATCGCCTTCTTCGGGCGTGCGGCGAGCTCTGCGGGAACCCCGAGATGACGGGCCAACTCTCGCAGGGTGCGCTTGGGTTCACCCTCGGATGCGACCGCGATGGACGAGGCCTCGCGTTGCACGGCCCGAACGAACTCGTCGTCGAGGTACGGGGCTACGATCTGTCGACCCGCCCCGGCGGACATGCGTTGGAATCGGGGCCACTCGTGTTCGGTCAACCGCTCGAGGTCCGCGCTAGCCCGGGAGAGGCGATCCGCCAGAGACAGTCCTCGAAAATGGGCGTATCCGTGGAACAGCTCGTCGGCGCCTTGCCCCGTAACGAG
>DASQHP010000150.1:0-22020 GCA_035632035.1 Thermoplasmata archaeon
CTCAAGCGGATCCGTGGGACGGCTTAGGTTCGATTGATGTGTCGTACCTTCTCAGTCGCATCGTGGAGCCAGCTCACGGTCTATCACCCTCCGAGGAGCTGGGGTGCGAGGGAACCGACCGCGTACAACGTCGAGAGAGCGAGAATGACCCCCACGATGCTGCCGGCCATGATGTTCTGGGCCCGCGTGTTCTTGTAACTCCCGACCAGCTCTTCCTGGTTCAGCAGCACGATTAGGAAGACCAACGCGGCCGGCAACAGGGTCACCGCGATGACCTGGACGAAGAGGGTTACCGCCCCGAGAGGCGCACCGGGGATCAGGACGATGGCGCCGGCGATGACCATGATGCTCAGGCGGAAGAGGTTGAACCACCTCGCCTGTCCGAGACGGTCGTTGAGCGAGTGGGACCATCCGAAGACCTCCCCCACCGCCCAAGAGCTGGCCAATGAGACGGACAACGCTCCGATGAGGCCGGCGTCAAACAGCCCGATGGCCAGAATGGTTCCTAGCCAGGGGTGCAGCGGCATGAGCAGAGCGGCCGCTTCCCCGGCGGACGTCAAGCTGGTGTTTCCCCCGAAGTAGACCGATGCGATGATGATGAGGGCGATTGCCGTGACCACGGTGAAGGTCGCCCCGATAGCCGTGTCCCAGCGGGCGTACGGCACGTCTCGCTTCTTGAGGCCCTTATCGACCACCGAGCTTTGCTGGAAGAAGATCATCCACGGCGCGATTGTCGTGCCGATGGTCGCCATGATCAGGAAGATGACCGGGCCTCCGAGCCCTTCGGGGAAGCCGGGCACAATGCCCGTCCGGAAGATGGCGCCGACGTCGGGGTGGATGAAGAAGACCACCGGGACGTAGATCATGTTCACGGCGCAAATCGCCAGAACCACCTTCTCCCACGTCCAGTACCGCCCGTTCACCAGAAGGACCATGACGAACGTGATCACGACCACTTCCGTGAACACGGGAGGGATTCCGAAGACGGCCATGGCCATCGTCATTCCGATGAACTCGGTCGTGATCGTGAGACAGTCGGTGAGCGTGAGGTCCGTTAGCGAAAACCATCCCCAGAAGGGACCGAACGCTTCGAAGATTGCCTGGGCATGGCCCCGTTTGGTCATGACCCCCAGCCGCACGGTCATTTCCTGACAGACGTAGGCGACCGGCCCGAGTATCAGAACAATCCAGATGAAACTGTACCGGTAGTAGGCTCCTGAGAGCATGTACGTAGTGATCCCGCCGGCGTCGTTGTCGGCCACCATCACGATGACGCCGGGGCCGATCACCGAAGCGAGGATGGCGAGCTGCTTGCGGAACCGTCTGTACTGGAAGTAGAGCCGGGAGGCCATCCCCATCGGGGCAGGGTTGGCACTAGGGCGCATGGCGCCCCCGGACCGAGCGTCCCTGGCGCCGACCTCGTGACAGGCGTCCCTCCCTCGCTGGGAGCAGGCTCTGGGCGAGGACCCACGCTTCGGGTGCGTCGAGCATACCCCATCCTCCGGTGGGATGGAGGGCGAGGGGGGCGAGGGCATTATAAACGCGCCGAGAGGACGAGCTCCAGCGGAAGAGAGGTAGTGTCACGGAATCGCCTGCCTCTCCCGACTGCCCGTATCCCCCAGGTCGCCCTCCGGGACCGCCTTGGGCCGGCGCAGCGGCACGTGGGGGGATCATCATGCTGGTCGATGATGGCAAGGACGATGCTCAGGTCCTCCGTCAGACGCGAGGGGCACACGTCCGACTCGAGAAAGCCCTGGTGCTCGTCCTCGAGGGAGGGCTGGAGTCCTTCATGGACGCGCCGATGGCTCGGGAGAGGGAGATTTCCACCCAGGTTCGGGAAAGCCTTCGAGACCTGACCTGACCGCGAAACCCGACTACGGCGTGACGGAGACGCTGCGAGCTCGATGCAGTCGCCCGACGGCCGCGTCGCGCTCCGGCCTACGATCGGTGGATTCCGGGAAGACGGTCGCGCTGGCTAGAGCCGATCGAAGCTGTTGTGAAAGTGGATGCGGGCGACGCCGGAGGACGATGCCCCTCCCCCGAAGGATCATTGCGACGAACGCGAGCACACGCCTCGCAGTGCCGAGGAAAGCTCGGTGACCTGCGGCAAGGATCGGCTTTCGAGCACGAGTCAGGCGGACGGTCGTCGGGGCCCGCTTTGTCCGGGGCCGCCCCCGTCGATTTCGGGCGCCCGGCTCCCGACCGATACTTGTCTACCGCGGCCCCTGAGGAGGATCCATGACGCACCCCGCCGAGAACCCGACCCGCCGAGTCGCACCCGACCTCGCCAAGCTCAAGGAATCCTTCCGGGGACCGATAGTGACCCCCGCGGACCCGGGGTATGACGAAGTTCGGAAACTGTACAACGCCATGATCGACAAGCGTCCGCTCGTGATCGCTCGCTGCCGGGATGTGGCCGACGTGATTTCCGCCCTCCGCTTCGGGCGGGAGCAGAATCTCGACATCGCCGTCCGCGGAGGAGGACACAATGGCGGGGGGCTCGGCAGCGTGGACCAGGGAATCGTGATCGACCTCTCGTTGATGCGCCATGTCCGCGTGGACCCCAAGCTCCGCGTGGCCGACGTGGCCGGGGGGTGCCAGCTCGGGGACGTCGACCATGCGGCCGGCGCGTTCGGGCTCGCGACGCCCGGCGGCATCATCTCGACGACCGGAATCGGCGGCCTCACTCTTGGGGGCGGACTCGGCCACCTCACGCGGAAGTATGGTCTGACGATCGACAACCTGCTGTCCGCGGACATCGTGCTCCCGGATGGCAGCTTCGTGACGGCGAGCGCGGATGAGAACCCGGACCTGTTCTGGGCCGTCCGAGGCGGGGGCGGGAATTTCGGAATCGTCACGAACTTCCGCTTCCGTCTTCACCCGGTACGAACGGTGCTCGCGGGTCCGACGTTCTGGCCCCTCGATCAGGCGGCCGAGGTCTTGCGATGGTATCGCGACTTCCTGCCGAACGCGCCGGATGAGCTCAATGGCTTCTTCGGGTTCCTCACCGTTCCCCCAATCCCCGCGTTCCCGGCATCGCTCCACTCCCAGAAGGTCGCCGCCGTGGTGTGGTGCTCCCTCGCGCCCGCGGAGGAGACCGAGAGACTGCTCGCCGCGGTCCACCGTCCGGGAAAGCCCGCGCTTCACGGGGTGGGGCCAATGCCGTACCCCGCCTTGAACAGCATGTTCGACGGCCTGTATCCGCCCGGCCACCAGTGGTACTGGCGCGCGGATTTCGTGAAGGCGATCAACGACGACGCGATCCGAGAGCACGTTCACCACGCGCAGCAGATGCCAACGCCGCAGTCGACGATGCACCTCTACCCGATCGACGGAGCCGCGTCGCGCGTCGGTGCGAACGAAACTCCGTGGGCCTACCGTGGAGCAAAGTGGGCCGAGGTGATCGTCGGGGTCGATCCGGATCCCCGGAACGCAGGTCGGATCCGCGACTGGACCGTAGGCTACTGGGAAGCCCTCCACCCGCACTCGATGGGCGGCGCGTACGTCAATTTCCTCATGGACGAGGGCCAGGAGCGAGTGCAGGCGACCTACGGGCCGAACTACGCTCGACTCGCCGAGCTCAAGCGGCGATTCGACCCGTCGAACGTCCTTCACGTGAACCAGAACGTCCGACCGGCGGTCGCCTGAGGACGGACGGGGGAGCGAAGGCCCGGGACGGAATATTGAAGTCAAGGAGCCCGAGTGACGGAGCATGGGTCACGTCGTAGCCTGCCAGTGCGGCTGGACGCTGGTCTCTCCTCTGGGTGCGGATGACGTCTACGCGCATCTCGTCGTCCATGTCCGTGACCACCACCTCGGCCTGAAGGTCTCGGAGTCGGAGCTGCGGGAGAAGATCCGGTCGATCTGAACCGACCTCCGGCCGGGGGACCCTCAGCCCTTCGTCAGGTCCGCGATGGCCCGGTCGATCCAGCTCCCCGGACCTGGCTCGAGGATCTCCTTCAGCACGAGGGCGTGGCACGCCTCGACCCCGGGAACTTCGAGGGCCCGGAGCACCGACTCCTCGGGGTCGGCAAGCCCGCTCCCGAACATGTCGAGCAGGATCGGTCCCGCGAGCGACCGGCGAACTGCCCAGACGGTAAGGCCCAGGTGACGCCGGAGCGGTGCCACGAGCTCGGTGGCGCTGCCCCGCGCAGGAGTCACGACGAGCCGGTACACCAGGATGCCCTGGAGCCGTCGGGCGTCGATCATCGGGCGGATCATCACCGCGTCGGTGGGCCGAATCCGGTCGAGCCGGTAGCGGACCATGCGCGGCGTCACGCCCAGGGAGGCCGCCACCTCCGACAGCGGCGCACGCGCGTCGTAGCGCATCCGTTGGACGATCCTCCAGTCCAGAGGGAGAAGGGAGGCAGGCGACGGATCGAGCCCCCGGCGGCCCTGCTCGAACCGGTCCAGTTCGAAGCGGTGAGCGATCGATCGCTGGACATCTACCGCGACTTCGAACGAGGGGCCAGCCACGGTAACGACGAAGTTCGTTCCGAGGAAATCGAGCGCCTCGACCATGCCGGGGATCCCCCGAGCGAACGCGATGGCGCTCAGCTTGGTGGCGACGTTGACCGCTTCGAATCGGCACGTGACCTCGGCCCGCATGCCGAGGAGCGCGAGGTCCGGTGCCGCCTGATAGTACTTGATGAACCCCTCCCGCTCGAGTCGACGCAGTCGGACACGGACCGTCTTCTCATCCAACCCCAAGCTCCGGGCGACGCGGCCGATCCCGAGCGGACGAGAAGCGGGGATCGCATCCGGCGGGCCCGAGACCCCCAACGCGCAGAAGATGCGAACGTCGTGAGCGTCCATGCTCCTGGGCTTCGGGGGGCCTCCGGTGCCGCCCCTACGGGAAGGCGGACACCGATAAAGGCCGTGGGCGGACGGTTGTCCGGTTGAGAAGCCAGGTGCTCCCGGCGGGATTTGAACCCACGTTGTCGGGTCGAAGGCCCGATATCCTTGACCGGACTAGACTACGGGAGCTTGACCGGATGGGGACTCCCGTTCGCTAAACTCTTTTGGGACCCACCGGGGAGCCGCGGTCCCGCCGTCCGGCGGGGAGGGCGGCTCGGCGCTCGCGCCGGGGGAGCCCGCTAGCCCACCCGTTCCCACCGTTCGAGCTTCTGGACCTTCGAGAGCGTGGACCCGCGTTGGATCTCCTCCCGGACGCGGTTCTCGTGCTCGAGGACATCGAGCGCCCGGTTCGCGACCTCGGCCGCCCGCTCCCGGGGGACGACGACCAGTCCGCTCGCGTCGCCGATGATCCAGTCGCCCGGCCGCACCTTCTGGCCCCCGACGACCACCTCGACCCCGATCTCCCCGTGGCCCTTCGGTTCGCCCGCGTTCGGGGAGACGAACCGGCTCGCCACGGGAAACCCGAGCTCCAGGATCGCGTCGATGTCGCGGGCGGCCCCATCGATCACGACGGCGGCGACCTTCCGACCGTGGGCGCTCCACGAGGCGAGCTCGCCCCATACTGCGGTGGTCCCTCCGCCCGCGTCCACGACGATGACGTCCCCTTCCCCCGCGCGGTCGATCGCCTCGACCGGCTTCGCCCAGTCCCCGTCCCGCGTCACGACAGTGACGGCCGGGCCAGCGAACTTGACCTGGGCATCGCGGAAATGCGTCTGCAACCCGTGGAGGGCCCCCTGACGCTGGAGGGCATCCGAGATGTTGGGCGTCGACACCCGGAGGAACGCCTCGCGGACCTGCCCGACGCCGTAGCGCCGGAAATGCTCCGACGCGACCGCTTCCCCGCTCGAGATCGCCTGGAGGACCGCGCGCGTGGCGCCCGTGATGTCGGCACTCTTCGTGATGGCGCCGCCCACGATCAGGATCCGAGCACCGGCCTTCACGGCCTGGGCCACCGTCTCGCTGTTGAGGCCACCGGCGACGGCGACGGGAATGGGGGAGGCGCTCGCCAGTGCCTCGAGCTGGGCGAAGGGGGTCTTCGCCTGCATCTGCATGTCAATCCCGATATGGAGGCAGACCGCGGCCGCCCCGAGCTCGGCCACCCGCTTCGCCCGAGCGACGGGGTCGGGGACGTTGAGGAGGTCGACCACGACCTCGGCCCCGTACTTCTCGCCGCCCCGGACGGCCTCGGCGATCGTGTCGTCATCGGCGGTACCGAGCACGGTGACGAGGTCAGCGCCCGCCTTCGCCGCGATCTCCACCTCGAACGCGCCGGTGTCCATCACCTTCATGTCGGCGACGATGCGCTGGGCCGGGAACCGCTTCTTCAGCTCGCGGACCGCGTCCAGCCCCTCGCTCTTGATGAGGGGCGTGCCGGCCTCGACCCACTGCGCGCCGCCCTCCACCGCCTCCTGGGCGGCCTGGAGAGCGCGCGACAGGTTCTCGAAGTCCAGCGCGACCTGCAGGACCGGCCGGTCGAGCCGCATCGATGCGTCGAGCGGCCGGGAGTATTAACGGTGGCCGGACTGTCGGCGGTCGTGCCGGTCCGGGGCGACGGAGAGTGGGGCCCGGTCCGCATCATCGAGGGGGATGCGCGGGACCTCCCGACGATCCCCCCCCGGTCCGTCCACCTGATCGTGACCTCCCCACCGTACCCGATGATCCCCCAGTGGGACGAGCTGTTCGAGGAGCTGGGGGCGCGCGACTATGAGTCGATGCACGGGATCCTCGACGCGGCCTGGCGGGCCGCGGCGAGGGTCCTGGTCCCGGGCGGGATCCTCGCCATCAACGTTGGCGATGCGCTGCGCCGGGTGGACGACGAGTTTCGGCTCTGGCCGAACCACGCCCGCATCCTGGAATCCGTCGAGCGGCTCGGCCTGCGCCCGCTTCCCTACATCCTCTGGAAGAAGCCGACCAACAAGCCGAACGCGTTCCTGGGTTCGGGGTTCCTTCCTCCGAACGCCTACGTGACGCTCGACTGCGAGTTCATCCTCCTGTTCCGCAACGGCGGACTGCGGTCGTTCCCTCCGCGAGACCCGAACCGGCACGCGAGCGGATTCAGCCGCGGGGAGCGCGACCGCTGGTTCTCGCAGGTGTGGGAGGATATCCGCGGGGCCCCGCAGAGCCGGGGGGATCGTCGGACCGCGGCGTTCCCCGACGAGGTCCCGGCCCGATTGATCCGGATGTTCTCGTGCCGGGGCGAAACCGTCCTCGACCCGTTCGCGGGCACGGGCACCACGCTCTGGGCCGCGGCCCGGGCCGGCCGCACCGCCCTCGGGGTCGAGCGGGATCCCGCGTTGGTTTCGCAGCTCAGGGAGCGCGCGTCGGAGGGGTCGAGCCCCCGGCCGACTCCCGGTGCGCGAGCTCCTCGTCCACGGCGTGCTTGAGGTAGCGAAGCGCGTGGTCGGTCAGCCGGTCCATGTGGAGGAGGAGATAGTGGAGATAGATCCGCTCCGGCCGGCGCGATGGCCCCGGTGAATGCGGTCGCGTGCCGGGTCCGGTCGGTTCCTCTCCGGGGGCGACGCTGCCGAGCGTCCCCACGTGATGCTCGTGCTCGGGCCCGTGGAGCGCCCGTCCCGTCGCGCCGACGAGGGGAGGATAGAACCGGTCAACGGGGTCGGGCTCGGCCTCCGGGGAGTCGGCGGAGGTGCGGGCGATGCGGACCCGCGGCCGCTCGGGGGTCGGCAGGTGGCCCATCTTGACGACGAGGTACGGGTGAACCGGGCGCTCCGGGTCCTGGAAGTCGGTGATCGGCCGCCCCGCGACGTTCTCGACGATCGTCTTGAGGCTCCAGCTCTCCCGCCGCCGCCCCGGCCCATCCGCGGTGCCAAGGTCGGCGTCGGACACGGGGGACTCTCCGCCCGGGACGCTAGATAAACGTGCTGTTGGAGCGGTAGTCGGCCCCCGGGTCGGGGGCGCGGCCGAGCGCCGACCGGAGGAGTTCGAACTCCGGGGTCGACGCGATGCACGCGATCGGAAGGTGGGTGGGGCCCAACCGGAGCAGTCCCTCCGAGTAGCCGGCCTCGCGCGGCAGGCGGGCCCGGGGAAGCCACTCGGCCTCGGCCGATGTGAGCTGGAAGAACTCGCGGGTCGCCCCGGAGACCTCGGGCAGACGAAGGAGCAGCGTCGCCCGGAGATTGCGCAGGAGCGACCGCCCGCTCTCCGACTGCAGGAAGTCGTCGGGGTTCTGGCTCAGGAGCAGCATGCCCCCCTCGTAGTGACGGATGTGGCGCACGAGACGGTCCAGGAACGCCGCGGTGGCCGGGTCTCGGGCCAGGAGGTGCGCCTCGTCGACCACGACCAGCTTGGGACCCGCACGGGAGCGGAGCCGGCCCAACACGGCGTCCAGGACGTAGGCCAGATGGAACGAGAGCTGGGAATCGGGCGCGCGGGAGAGGTCGATCGCGACCGGACCATCCGCCCAGCGGACGGTGGTGGGGCCATCGAGGTGGTGGAGGGGCCCGGAACGGAACACCTCCAAGAGCGTCGGGAGGCGTCCGACGGAGCCGGCCCGAACGACCTCCTCCACGAGGTCCGAGAGCGTCGGCTCCGAGTCACGGGCCAGGACCCGCGCGAGCGCCGACTCGAGGGCGGCGGCCTCCTCGTCGAGGAGGCTCGGGAACAGGGCCCGGAGGATGGCGCTCGAACGAGCCGCCTTCTCTTCCCGGTCACCGCCGGTCGTCGCGGGGTCGAGCGGGTTCAGCCGGCCCAGCCCGTCCCGGTCGAGGGTCACCACGGACCCTCCTAGGGCTTCGATGAACCGCCCGAACTCCCCTAGGGGGTCGAGGATGACGAGGTCGAGGTCAGGTCGCATCCAGCGCGTGCGCAGCGCCGTGAGCGCCGCGAAGAACGACTTCCCCGATCCCGTGGACCCGAACACCGCCCACGAGTGGCTCGCGTGGCGGAACCGGTCGAGGAAGATCGGTGCCGCGTCGTCCAGGAGGAGGCCGACCAGGACCCCGTCGGGCTCGGCCACGGCCTCGTCCACGAACGGGAAGAACGCGGCCGCTCCGTCGGTCGGGAGCGTATGCCAGTATCCGCGGGGCCGGGTCTCCACCCCGTCGAGGGAGGGCGGCGCGCTGACCAGGCCGGCCTCATAGAGGGGGGAACGGACCCGGAAGCCAAGGGCGGTCGCTCGTCGATGGAGCGCCTCGCGCCACCGTTCGACCGTTCGGCGTCCGGGCCCCGTTACGTGGAGCGCGAGCCCGATGCGGTACAGGTCCTGCTGCCGACCGGCGACCCTCTCACCGAGGTCCCGCGCGCTCTCCGCCTCCGCCGCCAGCTCCGACGGTGCGACCGAACCCCCCTCGCCGCCCTGGGCGAGCTCGCTCTCGGCCACTGCGCCGGCGCGTCGAAGCAGATCGAGCGCCTCGTTCCGGCCCACGCGCACGAGCTCCAGGGTCAACTCCGACGGCGGCGTCGAAGCCAGCAAGCGACCCACGACCCCGAACGGGACCTCGGGGGGAAACGCGTCGATGAGCAGGGGGGCATCGATCGTGCCGGCGCGTCGGAGGGTCGAGGGCCCCTCCACGGGGGCACGCATCTCGGGACTCATGGGTCTCCTGGGCGACTTCTCCACGGGAGGCCGACGCCGAGCCCGGCCGGAACGCCCCCCAGCCCGAGCGCGAGGCCCCGAACGGAGCTCACGAGGGACGGGGCCAGCAGGAAGAACCCCCAGCCGGCGGCGAGAGCGATCGCCGCGAGGAGCGCCGGTGAGCTCTGGAGGATCGAGCGGAGCCGCCGCGGACGAGCCGCCGCCAGCAGGGAGACGATCAGCAGCGCGCCGAGGGCCGCGGTCAATCCATCGAAGTAGGGCAGCAATACCGAGAGCCCGCCGGCGAGGACGCCCAGCAGACTGGTCCAGCGCCGCAGGTCCGTCCCGGCCCCGATGCCGCCGCCGAGACCTTCGCTCACGCGGCCTCCCCCGGCGCCCAGCCCGCCGCTCGGACCGCCCTCCACAGCTCGATGCCCTCGAGCCGCACGGCGTCCACCCCGAGCGCGCGCAATCGCGCCACGAGGTTCTCCCCGCGGGCGTCGAGCGCCCGGCTGTCGGGGGACGCCGACGTCGGACTCCACAGGAAGAGGTGGACAACGCGCCGGCGGCGGCGTCGGAGCAGCAACCGGACCATGGAGTCATAGCCGGAGCGAGCGGGAGCCAGCATGGGCGGGCCCGTCGTGACGCGGGCCAGTCGGAACGGCGCGCTGCGGATGGGAACGCTCGCGACTCGCAGGTAGAGCGGTCCCTCGTCGGAGCGGAGCAGCTCTCGGTACTCCTCGAACAGTGACCGGGCGTCGGCGGGGGGAAGGAACGCGACCGGAACCCCGCTGCCCGCGATCCCCGCCACGATTCGCCCACTCGGGACGCGGGCGAACCGGGTCTCGCGGGTCCACCCCGTGGGAGCGACCGGCTTCTGCGAGGTGCGACGTCGACGCAGTTCCCAACGGAGGACGTCCCCCAATCGTTCGTCCACGGTCTTGGAGTCGCCCCGGCTCACGGTCAGGAGGAACCCCCCGCCCAGGAACGGGACCCAAGCGAGAGGCCCGAGCACCACCGCGAGGGCGGCTCCGACCGCCACGAGCGTGAGGAAGCGGAGCGCGGCGCGCGCGTGGGGAAACGGCCCAACGCGGGAGCGCCGGTCTAGCCGCGAGGGAAAGGCGATGACCGGAGGGACCGGCGCGTCCGTCATGGTCGTGGACCCTTCGGACGCGCAACGGCCGGAAAGTGGACGGGCCGGCGCAGCGACTCGGGAAGGTGTCGCTCCAGGTGGCGCAGGAGGTGGGTCGCACCCCGCCCGATCAGCTCCGCCCCGACCAAGGGCGCGCCGGCGGGTAGAGCACTGCTTCCGGCCAACTGACCGAAGCGTCCGATCGTCCGGGCCGGTGCGGACGAGGCGCCCACCGATATCGGCCGGAAGACGCCGGAGAGAGACAGCGATCCCGCCGAGAGCCCGCGTTGCACGCCGCCGGTCACCGCCGAACTTCCGGAGGGGAACCCGACGCTGGTGAGATGACCGGTCGCGAGAGAGAGGAGAGACGGGGTGCTGAGGGCGACCACCAGGTAACCGAGCAGGAGGAGGATCGAGGGGGATCCGACGGCGAGTTCGAGAGGGATCACCAGGACGCACGGAAGGAACGCGAGCTGGCCAAAGAGGGTCCAGGCGCGCCGTGCGAGGGGGGCGAGGGCGGGAATGGGCCAGGTGAGCGTCAGCACCGGCAGGAGGACCAGGAGGACTCCGAGCAGCGCGTCCCGGATGGCGATGGCGACGGCGAGCAGCAGGATCAGGGAGAACAGGGCGAACGACACGACGAACGTGAGGACGCCATTGTCCCAGCTGAACTGGACCTCCCCGATGCCCGCGAGATTGACCCAGTGTTGCCAGGCGCCGCCGTCGAACCCGGCGAACAGCGGGTACGCCGCCCCGGCGATGGCGAGGAGGCCTCCCGCGATCGGCAGGGAGAAGTTGGCGAAGACGACGGCGAGGACCAGCTTCGGGAGCGCCGCCTCGAACCGTACGGCCCAGCGACCGGCGAACGCCCGGGCGAGGTACAGGGCCGCCACGCCGAGGGCCACCAGCGTGACCACCGGGTCGACCAGGTTCGCCAGCAGGTACGCGCTGAACCTCGCCGCTTCGTCGAGGAACCCGCCCCCGCCGCTGGGCCCGAGCGTCGGGTAGAGGGTGCCGGGCTGGAGCTCCGGCACGAGGAGGTTGTCGTAGGTCGGGCCGATGACGGCGGCGAGGAGCGCCGTGAGCCCCGAGAACACGAAGAAGAGGATCGCCTGGACGAACGCCCCGAGGTCCATGGCGCCTCGTCAGGACCCGGTGATCACCCAGTGCGCGAGGCTCCAGATGAGGCCGCTCAGCGCCGCGGTGAATAGGAGCGTCCCGATGAGGGCGTCCCGCGCGCGGTCCTTGGCCTGGATCTTCTTCGCGACGTCGTTCGAGAACCAGCTGAGCGCGACCCGCGCCCACACGATTGCGAGCAGCCCTCCACCGGAGAGGCCGACCAGCGTGACAAGACGGTTCACCGAGGCCGTGAAGTTCGCGACCGGGCTCGAGACTCCGGACGGGGGGTTCGCCCGCGAACCGGTCGCGGACGGCACCGGGCGCGCGGCGGCGAGTGCGGACGGGGAGACCAGGAGCGCCAGCACGAGGGCGAGGCAGACGCTCTGCCCCAGTCGCGGCACAGGTCTATGCCTCCCCGCCGGCATCGGCCGCTCCCTCCCCGGGTGGATCCGTCGAGCCCCGAACGGCGTCGACCCACGTGATCTGCTCGCCGCCGGGGTCGTCCGTGACCCGCGCGCGACCGGCGCGGACCGCCGTCTCGATCAGTACGTCCAGCCGGTCGGGGTGGATGCCCTCCTCATCGGCCATCGATTCGAGGGTCGAGCGGTCCAGCGTCCCGTGCGGGGCCAGCAGGCGGGCCAGCACATCACCCTCGCTCGGCGGATGGGCCGGGTCCGCGCCCGCGGCCCGACGCCGTCGATGCCAGAGGAACACTGCCGCCAGCGTGGCGGCCGATGCTAGCCCGGCGACGATCGCCAGCGTGGCGAGATCGTCCGGCGGCGGGCCAGCCCGCACCGCCCCTCCATCGCTGCCCCCCGGGACCCGTACAAGGGCGAGGCTCTGCGTGGCGAAGCCGAGCGCGTCGTGGACGGTGAGCGTGACCCCGAACGGGCCGGCCGCGGAGATGAGAACGGTCGAGTTCACGAACCCCGCGTTGCCGAGCGCGCCGCTCGCCTGCTGCCCGTCCGTGGTCGTCAGGAGGTACTGGTAGGGGGGTTCGCCGCCCCAGATGGAGGCGACCAGTTCGATGGGCGTCCCATTGCGGGGCGTGCCGTTGACCGATACGACGGCGTGCACCCCCGCGATCACCGGCACGGCGAGGAGGAGTGAGGTGTTCGCCCCGCTCGCGTCCGTCGAGCGGATGGCGAACGAGAGGTTGCCCGGCCCGGTCGCGACCCCCGTCCATCCGAACCGGTCCGAAGCGTCGAGAATGCCCTGGGAAGCCGACCCATTTGCGACCGGGCCCAGCGCGTCGACCGTCCACTGGACCGGGGGCGCGCCGCCGATCACCTCCCCCCGCACCGTCACCGGCTGCCCAACCTCCGCAGGGTCCGGGGCGACGTTGCCTACGACCTCGGGGGTTGCGAAGACCGCGGGAAACGGCTCGGCCGCGAATACAGAACCGCCGACCGCGTCGCTCACCTCCGCCCGGATCCACGTGGTACCGGACGTGTTGACGGGGACCGGGACCACCCAGGACCCGGAGGAGCCGAACGTGGCAGAACCGGAAGCCACGCCATCCACGAGGGACCACTGAAGCTGGAACGGGGGGACACCCCCGGCGACCTGGACGTCCACGGGGACTACTCCGCCCGCGTCGAGGCTGGCGGGAGAGACCCCCAGCGTGGCGCGCAGCGGAGGCGCAACGCTGAACGAGGCGTTCGCGGCGGCGAGCTCACCAGCCGAGTCAGCGACCTCGAGCCCCACGGAGGCATTCACACCGGCGTCGAGCCGGATCGTCCAGTTCTCCGCCGTGCAGGTGCCGAGGGTCGGGCTCTTCCAGAGGAACTCCAGGGGTGGCAATCCTCCCGCGACGTCGGCGTGGAGCGTGAACGGCACCTGGGGGTCGAGCACCGTCCCGTTCGAGCTGATGAACGTCGCGAGCTGGAGCGGACGCGGGACGGCCCGGGGAACCGCCGCGGGAGTCGCGGAGCGGTCGGAATGCGGAGGGACGAGGCTGGGGTTCGCAACGAGCCCGGGTCCCAGCAGGATCGCTACGATCGCGTATCGGACGAACTCCCAACCTCGGGCCGGCCGGCTCAGGGCAACCACCGAAGAGACGAGCGGCCCGGGGTATTTTGAGAAACGTCGCTGCGCGGACGATGAAATGTGTCTAGCGACCGACCCGAAGCGCGACGTGGTCGCGGGAGAACGGAATGAGGTCGACGCTCTCCCGGATCGAGAGTCCGCCTCCCGCGAGTTCGGCGCGGGCCTCCGCCAGGACGGAGCGGGCGGACCGTGACTGCGTCACGGACCGGATCTTCAGCATGAGGAGGCCGGTTCCCCCCGGACGCAGGCAGACCTGCGCGTTCTCCCGGAAGATGGACGCCTGCGTCCGCTGGGCGACGTCCTGGTAGAGGAGGTCCACGGTGCCCACGTCCGCGGCGTAGCGCTCTGGGAGCTGCGCGTCCGAGAGGATGGGAAGCAGGTTCGTCCGGGCCCTCGCGAGACCGAGCAGCGGGGCGAAGGCGGTGGGGCTCTTCTCGATCACGTAGATCTCGGCGTTCGGCAGCGCATCCGAGAGATGACTCACGGTGGTACCATGCGCCCCCCCGAGGTACAGCACGGTCCGGACACCCTCCAGGAGCCCCGGGGCGCCGGACTTCGAAAGATACGCCGCGAGCTTCGAGCGCCACGGGTCCCACTCCCGATACTCCTGGCCGCCGTCGACGACCAGATTCTCTCCGTAGACGCGCCGGCCCGGCGTGGCGTTCTGGGTGAGGAGCGTCCGGCCCTGCCGGAAGATGCCGGGCCACGGGGTCGCCTCCATGACGTCACTGGCTCCGCAGCGCGACGAGCAGGTCGACCTCGACCGAGGCGTTCATCGGGAGCCGGCTGACCCCGACCGCCGCCCGCGACGGCCGGCCAGGCTCCCCGAGCAACTCGAGAAGAACCCCGGTGGCCCCGTTCGCCACTTCGTGTTGGCGGACAAAGCCGGGGGACGACGCCACGTAGACGGTGACCCGGACGACCTTCTGGATCCGGTCCAGTCCGCCCAGCGTGTCGACCAGGGCGCTCAGCCCCTGAAGCGCGGCCTGGCGCGCCGCGGCCTGGGCGTGGGGAACGTCGACCTCCGAATCGACCAGTCCGGGAGAGACAGGGTTGCCCTCGTGCAACGGTATCTGTCCCGAAACCCAGGCGAGGTTCCCGACCTGGACCACGGGAAGGTAGGAGCCGACGGGTCGCGGAGGAGGAGGGAGCGTCGGAGGGGAGGGTCGACCGGAGGCGGGCTCGCCCACGCGCCATGGTAGGAAGGGTCGGTCTAAACCCTATCCAACCTACGCCACCACCGAGGGGCCATCGCCAATCCTTTAGAGTCGCCAACGGTCAGCTGGACGATGGCCGGATTCCTGCGCCGACTGAGGCGGCGCAGCGAGGTCGAAGAGACCCCGGACGAGGGGGAAGACTCCGGGTCACCCGACGCCAGTGATGAGCCCGTGGCACCGGAGGGCGGAGCGGAGGAGGCATCGGGAGCCGACAGACCCACCGATCTCGCGGAGACCGCCCCCGACGAAACGATTCCCGCCGAGGCCAAGGAAACCCCGCCTGCCTCGCCGGGGCCGGCCGAGGCGGCCCCCAATCCCCCCGCACCCCCCGCTGTAGAGGCTCCCCCCAGTCCTCGTGAAGTCCCGACCGCGCCGACCGCGCTTGAATCCACTCCTCCGCCCCTCCCGCCCACGGATCTCGATTCCGTACGCGCCGCGACACCTCCGCGGGACGAGAGCGGGCGCTGCTTCCTGTGCGGGACCGAGATGGTCGGCTCCTACTGCCCGACGTGCCGGATGAACTGGAACGAGTAGGACCCATGGCCGCGAACTCGGGCTCCGAGTCCCTGGAACCTGTCAACCCCGGATCCATCTGGATGGGTCGCCTCCTCCTCTCCCGACTGCGCGCCTCGGTCCGCAGCCGAACCTATCGGCGGATCTGGATCCTCACGACCGTGGCGTACGTCGTCATCTCGCTGTTCATCGGCCAGAACATCGTCCTGATCCCCCCCGGCCCCAACAACGCCGAGATCCCCCTCCAGGTCTTCTGGATCGGGTACGGTCAGGTGAACAACCCGTACCTCGCACCGGCTCTCCTGGTCCTGAGCCCGATCGCCATCATCGCGCTCCCCTTCTGGGGAACCCTCGCGATGGTCCTTCTGGGGGTGGGGATCGGGCTCTCCGTCTCCAGCACGGTCGCCGTGTTCGTTGCCCAGCGCCGCCGGCAGGCGGAGGTGGCGGCGAGCGGCATCGCTCCGGCCGTCACGGGGTGGGCGTTCCTCGGAGCCTGCTGCTGCACGACGTGCGCGGCCCAGGTGGCGGCCACCGGGGTCGTGGGCGCGCTCGTCGGAAGCACCCCTTCCGCGCTCCTGACCCAGCAATGGCCGCTCGCCGTGCTCCAGCTCGGGGTCGTCGCGCTCAGCCTGGTCTACCTCGAGTACCGGTTGGAACGACCGCCTGCGCCATCGCCCCGCCCCGTATCGACGCCACAGCTCGTCGGGTCGCTCGCCATCCGCGTGGCGCTCCTGGTCGCCGCCGTCACCTGGCTGTTCGCCGTCGTGGTGGAGTGGAGCGCCGGCGTGCCGCTCACCGCCGCGACCACCTACCACTGGCTGGTCGAGCACGGCACCCTCTCCGCGGCCGCGCTCTTCGCCGCCCTCTCGCCGGCGTGGCTGGGTCGCTCGCTCGGACGCCGCGGATTTCCCCGCCTCGCGGCCCGGGCTCTCCTCGTAGTCGGAGCCGTGACATGGGGAGTGTGGGTCCCGCCGGTACTCGTGGCCCAGGGGCTGGGTGGCTTTCTGAACGAACTAATGGGCTACATCGGCGCCCCGGCCGCCTGGGGGGCCGTGAGCCCGGACGCGTCGGTGGGGGCGGCGCTCCTGTTCCACTGGGGATTCCAGCATCTCCTGCTCGCGGGGTGGGCGCTCGCGGTGGCCCTCTTCCCGACGGAGTCCACGACCGCCATCGCGATCGGGGAAGAGGCCGTGGTGCCGTCGGGCAGGGCCCCGGCCTCGCGGCTGCCGGCGCCCGTCGCCGAGGTCGAAACCGGGCCGTGAGTCCGTGGGCGGCCGCGGGCCACCTCTTATAGCCGGGGCCGCTCCGACCGGCGATAATCATGCCGGATTCCCGGTCGCCCGCCCCGCCCTCCGACCCCCTTGCTTCCGTCGAGGCCGGGATCGTCGACCACCTGTTCGAGCTCCAACCGAGCTACGCCGTCTTCCTCGGCCTTCACCAGTATGATGGCCGGCTCCCGGATTTCTCCCGGGCCGCGACCACAGCGTGGGCCGAGCGCGCGGACGAGCTGCTGAGGCAGCTGGCGGCCATCCCAGCCGCCGGCCTCCCCCCGTCGCGCCAGCTCGACCACTTGCTCCTGCGGCTCCTCCTCGAAGGGCCGCTGTTCGACCTTCGCGATGCGCGTGAGCTGGAACGCAATCCGATGTCGTACGTGGGTCCGATCTCGCTCACCCCGTACATGGTCCGCGAGTACGCCCCGCTCCCCCAGCGAGTGGATGCGATCGTCCACCTCTTGGACGCCACCCCGCGTCTGCTGGTCGGAGCGCATGACCGGCTTGACCCGGAACTGCCGGAGCCGTTCCTCCGTCTCACCTTCGCCATGGCGGGCGGCTTGCCGGCGCATTTTGCCGAGGCGGAAGCGTTCGCCCGGAGCGGCTCCGCCACGCTCGCCGGCCGCGTCGCCGCCTCCCGGGCCCGCGCCGAAGCCGCGGTCCACCAGTTCGTCGAGCGCCTCCATACGGAGTACGAGCCACGCCAGACGAAGGAGTTCGCCCTCGGCTCCGCGCGCTACCAGCGTCTCCTCTGGGTCCGGGAAGGCGTCACCACCCCGTTCGCGGAGGTCGAGGCGGCCGGATGGGCCGACCTTCGGAGGAACCAGGGGCGCCTGGAGGAGATCGCCCGGACCCAAACGCCCCCGATCCCCGTGGCGGACCTCATGGAACGCTTCCTCTCCCGCCACACGACAGCGGACGGGCTCATCCCGCTCGCCCAGCGATGCGTCGACGAGACCAAGGCGTTCGTACGGTCCAAGGATCTGGTGACGGTACCGGAGCCCTCGGTGTGCCGGGTGGCCGAGACACCCGTGTACGGGCGCGCCCTGTCGACGGCGAGCATGAACCCGCCCGGGCCGTTCGATGTGAGCGGAGACGAGGGGATCTACTTCGTGACGCCCGTCGACTCGAGCTGGACGCCGGAGCGTCAGGAAGAGTGGCTCCGCTCGTTGAACGATGCCATGCTTCGGAACATCACCGTCCACGAGGTGTACCCCGGGCACTACCTCCAGTTCCTCCACTTCCGGCAGAAGAAGGACGCTTCCCTCGTGCGGAAGGTCTTCTTCTCCTCCTCGTTCGTGGAAGGGTGGGCGCACTACTGCGAGCAGCTCGTCATCGAGGCCGGCTTATCGAACGGGTCGGTGGATGCCGAGGTCGCCCAGATCCACGACGCCCTCCTTCGCGACTGCCGACTCCTCGCGTCGATCGCCATCCACACCCAGGGAAAATCGCTCGACCACGCGACCGAGCTGTTCATGCGGGAGGGCCACATGCAGCGCCTGCCCGCCGAACGGGAGGCGATCCGGGGGACCTTCAACCCCGAGTACTTCTGCTACACCCTCGGAAAGCTCGCGATTCTCGATGTGCGTGAGCGCCTTCTCGCGTCCACGTTCCGCGGGTCGCGCCGGGAGTTCCACGATGCGCTCCTAGGCTTCGGAGCGCCCCCGGTCGGGGTCCTGGAAGCGCTCCTCACGGGCCACTGAGCCGGTCCATCTGGTCCCCGGCGACCGCGGCGGCCAAGCGAGGTCGGGCTGCTTGGCCGGCGCTCGCTCCACCACCCGGAGAATGGTCGCCTGCAACGGATCCGCGGTCTCTCGGGGTAGGCTGGATTCGGGCAGATATAGCAGCGCCGGCTCGATTCCACCGATGGCCACCGCGCTGCTACTCGTCGACGTGCAGCGGAACCTCCTAGAGCCACCGCGGCCGGTTCCGGATGGGGAGCAAGTCCGCGGCACGATCCAGTCCGTGTTGAACCACGCTCGACGTTCCGGGGCGATGGTCGTACACATTCTCAACGACGGGCCTCCGGGCTCGCCCGATGCGCCGGGGACTCCCGGGTGGGTAGCGGCCTTCCCCGCCCTGGATGACGAGCCGGTCTTCCACAAGACCGAGGACGACGCGTTCACGCTCCCGGAGCTCGTCCGGCATCTGGCCCGGGGTGGGATCGATCGCCTCGTGATCGCGGGCCTCCTCAGCGACCACTGCGTCGCCGCGACCTGCCGGGGCGCGCTGCGGCGCGGGTACAAGGTGTTCCTGGTAAGCGGGGCTCACGCCACCTACCCCGAGAACGGGAGCTCCGCGGAGACGATCGCGGCCCGGGTCGAGCGCTCTCTCTTCCAGGAAGGGGTCCGGGTGACCCCGCCCTCCCGAGTGATCTTCCGCCACTGAACCCGAGTCCCCGGCGGGCCTCCCGATCGAATCGGGGGTCAGAACAGCTCGATCCAGATCCCGTCGGGGTCGCGCAGGAAGAACGAGCGTTTCGGCTCGTGCGTTTCCTCGCTGGACTCCCCGGCGACATGGTGGGCGCCGCGTTCGACCAGCCGACGGAACGTGGTCGACGGGTGAGAGTCGGAGAACCCCACGTGCGCCTGCCGCTCCTGGCCGCTGAACGGGGGCTCGACCGGCACGTCCGAAGGGATCCAGATCAGCTTCAACCGTTGGTGGGTCCGCGGGTCCTCGAGAAGGGCCCATCGACCGTGCCGCCGCATCTTGCCGCCGCCGACGATGCGCAGCCCCAGGAAGCGCGTGTAGAACGAGATGGACTTGTCCAGGTCGGCGACTCGGATGCCGAAATGCCGAAGCCTCATGTTCGAATCGCAGTCCCCGGTGACGGGTGGGTGATCCCCCCGCCCACCCGGTGGTGAGCGGGGAGAGGAAGGGGTTCATCCGCCACGGGCCCGCGGATCTCCGGTCCTAGCCGCTCACCCCGTTCCCGCTCACGTCGAACCAGGGCTGGATGCCGTTCCCGCCTCCGATCGTCACGTTGGTGTTCAGCGAGGTGCCGTCCACGTACGACGCATAGGTCAGGACGTAGCTGTTCTGGAACGTGTACGTGTAGAGCGCGAGCGCGTTCGCGATCTGCTCCACCATGTTGTACGCCAGCACCCGCGCCGGTCCCGCCGGCATGACCGCGGCCTCGTGCATGCCGAGGATCATCGCCGCGTACGCCGCCCCCTGGCAGTTCGAGGGAACGCCGCCGTAGGTCTGGGCGTACGACGACCACCAGCCGATGTCCTGCCACGAGTGGCAGCTCGAGCTGTTGAACTGCGCCAGGTTGAGCTGTTCGAGCACCGAGTCCGACGCGGTGTAGCTCGAGTCGGGGTAGTAGAGCGGCACCATGTAGTCCGTCGGGTCCGGGTAGTCCGGCGCCCATCCGAGGCGGTACAGCGGCATCGCGTTCTGGTACGGCCCGCTGTACAGCGAGTTCAGCACCAGGTCGACGAAGTTGATGTCCAGCGGGTTGGCGCGCAGTGTGCCACCGGACAGGCTGTCGATCTGGGACGCCCAGAGGTTGATCCGCTGGTCGAGGTCCGGCGCGCCCGTTTCCCCGAACAGGGGGAACTGGCACGGGCTCGAAGAGGTGCAGCTGGCGAGCTCGGGGTCGTAGTACGAGGTGTTGGATGGGTCGGTGATCTTCGACCACCACCACGCTGCCCCGCCCGTGACGCTCGCGCTGGTCGCGGGATCGCCCGTCGGCCAGGAGACGTTCGTCGGGTAGTAGTTCGCCATGAACTGGGGGATCGCCCCGCCGTAGTTGAAATTGTACTGGATCCCGTCCTTCGTGTTGATCGTGGACTGGACCGTGGAGTACGGGTAGGCGTGCGCGATGAACTCCCGCAGTCCGACGTAGCTCATGAAGTCGGACGGGACGCTGATCGGGTTCGTCGTGTACCGCTGGGCCCCGGCGATATTGAACGCCAGGTTGAACGGCATGAAGTCGATCGACAGCGACGGGAACGTCAGCGTCTTGATCTTCCCCTGTGCGACGAGCTGGAGGATGAGCCCCGTATCCGTCGAGGGGATACCGGAGAGGTCCGCGACCCCGTTCTGGTAGGCGACCTCACCCGGTAGCTGGCTGGTCTCCCACGTAATGGCCGCCGAGTGGGCGTACGACCCCGCCTTCGGCCAGCAGCCCGTCCAGGAGCAGAGGGGGTTGGGCGAGTAGCCGGGGTTCGCCTGGAGAGAGTACGCCTGCCCGATGTTGATCGAGTTGAGGTAGTAGGGGCCGCTGCCCACCATGTTCCACTGGACGTTCCCGACGAACGGGGGTGACGAGCCCGCCTTCTCCCATGCGTCCCAGCCGGTCGCCGGGAGGTTGGTGTCGGTCGGGGCGAGTCCCCAGCCGGGGGTTCCCGGGGCCGCGCACGGGTGGTCGCCCGCGTCGGTCACGTTCCCCCGGGTCCAGTACGGGATCCCGGCGTTGCCGCTCGTCGCGCTCTGGCTCGAGCTGAACCAGCCGCACGGCGAGATGGAGCCGCCCTCGGGGTCGGCGACGAGCTCCAGGAAGTACGGCCAATTGAGCCCGTTCCCGTTGGCGTGGAACGTCACGCAGCCGTGGTAGGGCGCTTGCATCGCAGAGCTCGGGCAGTCGGTCCCGTTGAGGGTCATCGACTCGAGCACGTTCTGGGGCGTGTTGTTCCGCGCACCGTGGATGCCGCCGTCCCAGAGCCCGTTGCCGGAGTTCAGCAGAGCCTGGGCCTGGATCCACCCGACGTTGCAGCCGAAGCAGGGCAGGACGGAGAACGACATCGTCCGCGCGTACGAGAACAGAACGTCCGTCGGCCAGACCCCCCAGCTCGCTTTGGTTGCGGGGTCGTAGAACTGGGCGTGCCCGTCGATGACGAACGTGTAGTCCGAGCCGGACTGGAGGGAGCTGCCGAAGAGGGACTGGCAGTTGTTCGCGCCGGTGGTGCTGCCCGGCACGCAGGCCGCGAGAACGGGCACGAAGGCCGCGGGAGACGGGCCCGTCGTGCTGCCGTTGTACGAGATGAGGGGTTCGTAGACGTTCAGGATCGGCTCGTAGCCGGCCGTCTCGTAGTCGATCGCCGGGTCCTCGGAGGTCGAGCCGCCCGGGACGAGTTCGTAGATGATCAGTTGCCCGGGGTGCTTCGAGGTGCTCGCCGTGACGTGACCGGCACCGGCGAACACGCCGCTCGGTGCCACGAAGACGGTGAAGGTGTAGTTCTGGTCGACCACGGCCGAGGTGGTGAGGCTCTTCGCGCTTCCGAGGAACTTCACCCAGTAGATCCCCGACGAGGCGAAGGTGATGGT
>DASQHP010000151.1:0-2883 GCA_035632035.1 Thermoplasmata archaeon
GGCGGGGCGCTTCCGGGCGGGACATCGGCCCACGGCGACGATGACCGGCCCTCGAGACGCGAGCGGGAGCGCGATCCGGTCAGCCGAGGTCCACTGCGATATCTGCGAGAAGGAGACTCCCCACCGCGTCCTTCGGGCCACGCGCGAGCGCGATGGGACCGTGCGGGGATTGGCCCGCTGCCAGGTGTGCCGCTTCACCCACCCCTTCGAGACCCGGGCGACGCAAACGGTGGAGCTGGCTCTCATCGTTTCCGAAGGGCCCACGTCGACGCGCACGAAGTTCCGCGTCGAGCCAGCGCTCCGGCTCCACGTCGGAGACATCCTCCGCCCGGATTCCGAGCCCGTGGAGATACGTCGGATCGAGCTCCGGGACGGCGGCACGGCTCGCTCCGCGCGCGCCGAGGACACGGCGACGATCTGGGGGGTCCCCCGAGGCGACGCGCGAGTTCGGGTGTCGATCATCGAGGGTCGGCGCACGCGCCCGGGACTTCTGGTCGTCCCTCCGCCGACCCCGCTGAAGGTCGGGTCGGAGCTCGTCTACGAGGAACGCCCGCTCGAGATCGTCGGGCTCCGGGCTCGGGGAGCTACGTGGCGCCGGCCCGGGGACGAGTTCACGGCCAGTGACGTCCAGCGCGTCTATGCGCGCCGGAAGGTGATCCCCCCGGCCGGGAGAAGCGCCTGGAGCCGGTCGCGGGAGATCCCAGACTCCCGCGACAGCTCCACCTCACGGTTCGCCCGCTCCCGTTCGTCCCCCGGACTCAACAGGAAGCGCACCGTGCCCCGAGCGGCGATCGCCGACGGGGGCGCCACCGTCCAGAGCTCCGACCCTTCCACCGAGACCTGACCGAGCGCGAGCTCAGCGGGAAGGTCGCGAAGGAAGTTCTTCGTGCCATGGATGACCCAGGCCCCACGGGCGACGAACTCACCGCTCGCCCCGGACTTGGAGACCTGATCGGGCGTCACCCAGAACGCATCGCCCGAAGCGAGCCCCGCCCGCCAGGCCTTCGAGAAGGCGAACCCGAACTGGCCGGCTTCGCGTAGGGTCGGCTCAGTCGGTCCGGGCTCTCCCGGTGGCGGATGCTTCACGATCACGCTCGGGGCACCGTGGATGTCGGCGTGGACGTAGAGGTCCGATGGGTTGAGGTAGCGCCGCACGAGGAGGTCGTTGGACGGGGCGTCGCGCCCGCCGATCACCAGGATCCCCTCGGAACTGATGAACCAGCGGTAGCGCTCGAACCAGTGTAGCGCCCGACGACGGCCGGCCGGGCCGCCGGCCTCGGCGGAGCCGGGCTTTCCCCGGGGTTGGAGATCCCTCGCGAGCTGGAGCCGTTCCTCCGACTGGCGGAGCGCCGCCTCGGTGCCCGCGAGCTTCCCCTTGAGCCGCTTCGCTTCTTCGAACAGGAACTGGGCCGATTCCCGCAGGGGCCGTGCGCGAAGCACCGGCACCGTGACCTCCGCCACGGTCAGCTCCACCCGCTCGTCAGAGGAGTCCCCGGCCTTCGCGAGCGCGGCCTCGAACTCGGAGTAGTGCGCCAGGATCGCCTCGGCCTGGGCTTGCAGTCCGCCGATCGTGGCCCGCAGCCCGTCGACGGCCTTCCGCTGCTGCTCCGCCTGTCGCTCGAGCTCGTCTCGAGCCTCGTCCCGTGCCGACGGCGGTTCGGCGGTCTCAGGGGGGAGCGCAGAGAAGTACGCCTCGGCCGCTTCGGAGAACGACGCGTGCTCCCGCTCCACGACCCCCTCCCGGCCGGTCCAGCGGACCGAGCGGACCGGCAGTACGTCGAGGGGAACCCCGTCTCGCAGGTACTCGAACCCTCGCGGGGTCTCGCCGACCTCCCTCAGTATCTCTCCCAGCGCCCGCGATACGTCGGCCGCCGCGGCCTCGGGCTCTGCGGTCGCCGCGGCGGTGCCATCCAAATGGGCCCGGGCGAGCAGTTCCTCGGCAAGCGGCCCCCCCAGCCCCAGCCGGGCGGCGAGCGTACTGGCCCGGTCGGTCCGCGACTGGCGCAGCAGGTCGCCGAGCGCGGAGGAGGTGATCGCCCACGGATTCGTTCGAGTGGGGGGTCGTTGGTAATCGGCTCCGATGCGAACGGAGCGGTGGGCCCATCGCCGCGCGTGCTCGACCACGATGAGCCTCCCGTCGCGGGCCACGACCAGATTGCCGTGTCCGAACAACTCCACTCCGAGGAGGATCGGACCCTCCGAGTCGGGCCGCCGGAATACGAGTTCGAGGTACCGCTCTCCGAGCGGGTCGCCCACCTCCACGAGCTGCGCCCCCGACAGGACGCGACGAATCTCCTTCGCAAGCGGGTCGAGCTCGTCGGCGTGTTCGCCCCCCGGGCCGAGCCAAGCGAAGCGTCCGCTCGTGATGCGAAGTTCCCGACGGCCGACCCCGGCCGCCCGGAAGACCAGCGCGACCCCCCGCGGAGAGACGGTGAAGGCCTTGTCCAACCGGCCTCCGACGAGCGCCCGCAGCTCGCGCGAGAGCGCCAGCGTGTCGAGCGCCGTGAACCGGTCCTTCACCGGCGCCGCCGGCAGCTCCATCGGTCTCCCCGGCGCGCGACGAGGTGGCATCCATTAAGCCTTCGTGACACTGGCGGGCCGTGGCCGGCCCCAGGGGGTCCGCGCCGCCGGATTGGCGGCGGCACGCCCGCGAGTTCGCAGAGCGCACAGTGCTCCCACTGAGCGAGTCGATCGACCGGAACGACCGCATGCCCCCGGACCTTTGGGCACAGATCGCCGAGGCGGGATTCACGGGACTCGGCCTCCCGCCCGAATGGGGTGGTCTTGGCGGAACGGCGGTGGACCTGGCCGGAGTCCTCGAAGAGTTCGCCCGTGCGAACGCGGCGGTCGCGACCGAGCTCTCCGTCCATCTGTCGGTCGCTT
>DASQHP010000152.1:0-13557 GCA_035632035.1 Thermoplasmata archaeon
GAGGCGATCCGCACGGGCGGGGCGACGTTCGCTCTCGTGCTCATCGTACCCGTCGTAACGGGAACGTCCCCGTGGCTCGCCGTCGGGGCCCTCCTCATCGTCGCGGGGATCGGTTTCATTCCGTGGGCGTGGAGCTCCGAATACCCGCCCGAGTCCGACCGACGACGGGGAGGTTCACCGGAACCCACCGCGGTACCTTCCACGCCCCGAAGCGGAGGTTTCGTCCTGATCGGCCCGCTCCCGCTGTTCTTCGGTGGCTGGAAGCACCCAACCCGGGTTCAGTTCTGGTCCGTGGTGGCGTTGGGGAGCGCCTTGCTCGTGGTCACCCTCCTCGTCGTCTGGTTCGTGCTTGGCTGACCGAGCCCTAGGGTCTCGGAAAGGAACAGACGGTGGACCCGGGCATCTCCGGAGAGTTCCGGGTGGAACGTGAGTCCCCAGAGGTTCTCCTGCCGCACTCCCACGACCTCGGTGCCGTGCCGGGCGACCACCGTCGCCTTCGACCCGACCGAGAGGATCCGCGGGGCCCGGATGAACACGCCCGGGAACGGTGCGGCCAACCCTTCCACCGCCACGGGGCCCTCGAACGACTCCCGCTGCCGGCCGTAGTCGTTGCGGCGCACCCGAACGTCCAGAAGGCCCAGCGGGTGAGGATCGCGTCCACCCGGGCTCGGCTCAAGGTCGGACGCCAGAAGGATCAGTCCCGCACACGTGGCGAGGACCGGGAATCCCGACTGGGCCCGAGACTTCAGGGCCCGGTCGAGGCCGGTCTTCTCGAGCAACCGGCCGATGGTGGTGCTCTCCCCACCGGGGAGGAACAGCCCGACGACGCGTTCCAGGTCCTCCACGCGTCGAACCGGGACGACCGACTCGGGCGGTAGCAGCCGGTCGAGAGCGGCGACGTGCTCGGGGACGTCCCCCTGGAGCGCGAGCACCCCGATTTTCATCGGTGGCCCGGCGAGCGTCGCATCTCGTCCAGGACCTCGCGGGCCCGGTCGATGCGGACGGTGTGGTCTGCGACGAGACGGGCGGCGACGGCATCGACCTCGTCCGGTCGGGCTCCGGCCGTGGCAGCGATGTTCCGGGCGTGCAGCTCCATGTGGCCGCGCTGGATCCCCTCGGTCGCGAGCGCCCGGAGCGCGGCGAAGTTCTGGGCGAGGCCAACGGCGGCGAGCACCTGCCCCAGCTCGGCCGCGCCCTTGACGCCGAGGACCTTCACGTTCGCCTTCGCGGTCGGATGGACCGCGGTGGCGCCGCCGATCAGCCCGACCGCGACGGGAAGCTCGATGGTCCCGACCAGATCGCCGTCGGCGTTCTTCTCGTAGGTCGTGAGGGGTCGGATCACGCCTCGCCCGTGCGCCTGGTAGGCGGCGTAGCTGTGGGCTCCGCTCTCGATCGCCCGGAAGTCATTCCCCGTCGCCAGCACGACGCTCGAGATCCCGTTCATGATCCCCTTGTTGTGGGTCGCGCAGCGGAACGGGTCGGCAACGGCGAGGGCATGCGCGTCCAGGATGGCCTCCACGACCTTCTCGCCGGGGGCCTCGGGCGTGGCGAGGGCGGACCGGGGAAAGATCGCCGAGGCGCGGGCGAGCCGGTGGATGGCGAGATTGGAAATGATCCGGAGCACGGACCGGCCGCCGGCGAGCCGGGCGATCTCGGGCGCGAGCGCCTCGCACATCGTGTTGACCGCGTTCATCCCGCCCGCGTCGCGCGCATCGACCAGAAGGTGTGTGACGAGGATGGGACCGCGGGGTGAGTCCAGGATCCGGACCTCGAGGTCCCGGGCTCCGCCACCGAACTTCACCAGCATGGGGTCCTTGGCGTTGGCCGCCTCCAGGAGGGGCTCCCGTGCGCCCAGGACGCGGAGACGGGCGGCGGCGGGGTCGGGGACGTCCATCACCTGGATCTGCCCGATCATGACGGGGGCGGTCGACTGGGCGGTGAACCCTCCGGCCGAGCGCGCGACCTTGGCGGCGTTCGACGCGGCGGCGATGACGCTCGGTTCCTCGAGGGCCATCGGGACCAGGTAGTCCTTGGCGTTGATCCTGAAGTGGGTCGCGATGCCGAGCGGGAGGGGGAACGCCCCGACGACGTTCTCGACCATCCGGCTGAGGATCCCCGGGTCGACGCCGGGCGGGAAGTCGTACGCCCGGGCCTCCTCCTCGGTGAGCCCGCCCCACTCCCGAATGAACTGACGGCGCTCCTCGACGCTCCGCTTGTAGAATCCGGGGATCTCCGACGTCCGCTCCATCTTTCCTCTACTACCTATCCCGTGGAATCCGCACCCGGCTCGGTCGCTTCCCCGCTGACCTGGGAGGCCGCGGACGGCTCAGCGCGACGACGGGCTACGACGACCTTTGCGGGCCGCAGCACGCCGCCCGTGTAGGTGTATCCCTGCTGCACGACCTCGGTGACCGTCCCCTCCGGATGATCCTTCGACACGGTGGCCTCCGCGACCGCCTCGTGCTGAGACGAGCGGAACGGCTGACCGGGTTTCGCGAGCGGCTCCACCCCTTCGCCCGCGAGGAACGTCGCCCACTCCTTCCAGAGGAGCTCGAGTCCGCGTCGAATGGGGTCGCTGTCGGGTGTGTGACGAACCGAGTCGCGGGCTTTCTCGAACGCCTCGTGGACCGGCAGCAAGGCGCGAAGAAGCTCTCCGCGGGCGCGGTCGCGAGCCCGGTCCTGGTCCCGGATCGTCCGCTTCCGGAAGTTCTCGAAGTCGGCGAGCAGGTACTTGAATCGAGTCTCCCAATCCTCCTCGGCTGGCGGCGCGGCGGGCGGCGGAGCGGGGGTCCCGGACGGGGGGGTGGCGGGAGGCTCGGGGGTCTCCTCGGCCATCGGTCGACCGGGCACAGAGGGGGGTTATATGGGCTTTGGCGCGCCGGCGGCCCGGCGGGGACGGGGCCGCCGGATTGGGCTCCGATCCGGGGGCGAACCCCGCTGGAAGCGGGCCGATCACGCCCCGTTCCGGCGCCCGTCTCCCCCGCCGATTTTTCGATGGGATTTCCCTTCGGTCCGAAGCCTTATTACGACACCCCAACTCGGTGGAGTTGTCGCCGGTACTGGTCGATTCCTCATGGCCCAAAACGCGCTCACGAGCAACGGGTACGATGCGAGCTCCATCCAGGTCCTGGAGGGGCTCAGTGCGGTCCGGAAACGACCGGGCATGTACATCGGCTCGACCGACGCCCGCGGGCTCCATCACCTGATCAACGAGGTCGTCGCGAACTCGATCGACGAGGTCCTGGCCGGATTCTGCACCGAGATCACCGTCACCCTGCACGCGGACGGGACCTGCTCCGTCGTCGACAATGGCCGGGGCATTCCGGTCGAGGAGCACCCGAAGTACCACAAGCCCGCTCTCGAGATCGTGATGACGATCCTCCACGCCGGTTCGAAGTTCGACCGGAATACCTACAAGGTCTCCGGCGGGCTCCATGGGGTCGGTCTCCACGTCGTGAACGCGCTCAGCGAGTGGTTCGACGTGAAGGTCCGTCGCGACGGCAAGCTCTACGAGCAGCGGTACGAGCAGGGCTCTCCCGTCAGCCCGCTCAAGGTCGTGGGACCCGCCACGGGAACCGGTACCGAACAGCGGTTCAAGCCCGATGCGACCATCTTCGAAACCACCACGTTCGACAAGGAGACCGTCGAGCGCCGGCTCAAGGAGCTGAGCTACCTCAACCCCGAGGCCACGATCCACTTCGCCGACGAGCGCGACGGGACGCACCTCGACCTCCACCACGCGGGGGGGATCGCGGAGATGGTCTCGGACCTCAATCAGTCGTCGAACGTCCTTTTCCCCACGCCGGTGTTCCTCTCGGCCAAGCGGGACACGACCGAGATCGAAGTCGCGCTGCAGTACAACGATGGCTACAACGAGACGTCGCTCGCCTTCGTGAACGACATCAACACCGCAGACGGGGGAACCCATGTGGTCGGGTTCCGAGCGGCCCTCACGCGGACCCTGAACGACTACGCCCGCGAGCGGGGCTTCATCAAAGGCGACAAGGAGGGCCTGACGGGGGAGGATGTCCGCGAGGGCCTCACCTGCGTGCTCTCCATCAAGGTCCTCGAGCCGCAGTTCGAAGGTCAGACGAAGGCCCGGCTCGGCAACTCCGAGGTGAAGGGCCAGGTCGAGAGCGCCGTCGGCGAGAAGCTGGGGGAGTTCCTGGAGGAACACCCCGGCGTGGGCCAGGCGCTCATCTCGAAGGCCGTGGAGGCCTCCCAGGCCCGGGAGGCGGCCCGCAAGGCGCGCGAGCTCACCCGTCGCAAGGGTCTCCTCGAGGGGGGTGGACTACCCGGGAAGCTCGCGGACTGCCACTCCCGGGACGCGTCCATCTCGGAGCTGTTCATCGTCGAGGGCGACTCGGCCGGCGGCACGGCGAAGCAGGGACGAGACCGGGAGTTCCAGGCCGTGCTACCGCTGCGCGGGAAGATCCTGAACGTCGAGAAGGCCCGCCTCGACAAGATGCTGCAGAGCGAGGCGATCCGCGCGCTCATCACGGCGATCGGGACCGGGATCGGGGACGAGTTCGACCTCGGCAAGCTGCGCTATCACAAGATCATCCTGATGACGGACGCCGACGTGGATGGCTCGCACATCCGCACGCTCCTCTTGACGCTCTTCTACCGGAAGATGCCCGAGCTGATCACCGAGGGCCACGTCTACATCGCCCAGGCCCCGCTCTATCGGGTCTCCCGGGGATCGAAGGCCGTCTACGCGTACTCGGAGGAGGAGCGCGACCGGTCGGTCCAGGAGCTCGGCGGGAAGGGCGCCACCATCCAGCGGTACAAGGGGCTCGGCGAGATGAACGCCGACCAGCTCGCCGACACGACGATGCACCCGGGCCACCGCTCGCTCCTCCGGGTCACGGTGGAGGACGCCGGCCGCGCGAACGAGCTGTTCCAGATCCTGATGGGCGAGGCCGTCGAGCCGCGCCGTCTTTACATCCAGGAGCACGCCGTCGAGGTCACGAACCTCGACATCTAGGGGGACCGGCGCGCGGAGGCGATGCCGACATCCCTCGCTCCCGCTCTGGCCGCCGTTGGGCGACCGGAGTCGGACGTCGAACGCCATCCGGTGCTGCACGGTAACGGCGAGACGCTGGTCACGTTCGGTCGCCCGGACTCGGCCGGAACGGTCCAGTGGAGCGGGATCTGGATCTCGGCCACGGGCCTCGAGTTCCTCGGGGTCGAGCCGGCGGGCCACGGAGCCTCCCGGAGCCACCGGCTCAGCGGCCCGGCCGCCCAGCTGTTCGACCTCGTCGTCGATATCGCCCGGGTCTACCTAGAACGGATCGAGGAGCTCGACCAGCAGCTGAGCGAGGCCCAGCAGCGCGGCCGCATGGTGCCGCTCCCCGACATCTGGCGACTGCAGCGTCGCACCGCCCTCCTTCGCGCCCAGATCGGCCGCAGCCTGGTCGCGCTCGCCGAGGTCTCGGGCCCGTTCGGCACCGTCTTCCCGGGACTCACCCCGGCGCTCCCGTCGCTCCAGTCGGAGCTCGGCCGGGTCCAGACGCTGTGCGTCAATCTCCAGCAGGCGCTCTCGGACCTCATCCTCCTGCGGAACGCCGAGGAGTCCAACCGCATCGCCGAGTCCGCGAACGAGCTCGCCCGGATCTCGAACCGCATCGCCTCTCTCGCGAACACCTCGAACATCCGGATGCTGGGGCTCACCTACATCGCCCTCTTCCTCGGGCTCGTGAGCGCCATCGTCCTCTTCCCCAACACCGCGGCGACCATCCTGGGAATGCCCTCGGCGGCGTGGGTGCCGGGCCTCCTCGTGGACGCGGCGCTCGTCGGCGCGGCGGTGGTGCCGCTCGTCGTGGTGCTGCGGTCCCGCTGGGTCCGCACCATGCTGCGCGGGCTCCCCGAGTACGAGGAGCGCGCCTCCGAAGGGGTCGCCGACCTCCCCGAGCTCTCCGCGGACCCGAACCCCCGGGAGCCGCCGCGCGGGTCGCAACGTCTTTAGGTCCATCCCGGCTCGGCGGAGCCGGCATGGGATCGCCGACGGTCCTTCGGAATGCGCTCCTCGTCACCCAGGACCCCGAGCGCCGGGTCCTCCGCGGTGACCTCCGCATCGAGGCGGGCCGGATCTCGCACGTGGGTCCCGGTGCGCCCACCGAGGGCGCCGACGTGATCGATGCCCGGGGTCTCGCCGTGCTTCCCGGCTTCGTCAACACCCACGGACACGTGGCCATGGCCCCGCTCCGCGGGATCGCGGACGACCGGGACCTCGCCGGGTTCCTGGAGACGCTCTTCGCCGTGGATGCCCGGCGGACGGAGGCCGACATCGAGGCCGGCGCCGCGGCGGGGATCGCGGAGATGCTCCTGTCGGGCACGACGACGTTCCTCGACCTCTACTACGGGGAGGACGCGGTCGCGAGGGCGGCCAGCGCCCTCGGGATCCGGTCGTACCTCGGGTGGGCGGTCCTCGACCCGGAGCTCACGACCCAGAAGGGCCGTCCGCTCGACAACGCCCGCGAATTCATCCGCCGCTGGAAAGGCCGTGAGCGGGTGCATCCACTGGTCGCCCCGCAGGGCGTCTACGTCTGCAACCGCGAGACGTGGCTGGGGGCGAAGGAGCTCGCGACGCGCGAGGGGACGCTCGTCCATTACCATCTGTCGGAGACCCGGCGCGAGGTCCACGAACACGAGGCGAAGACGGGTGAGCGTCCGGCGATCTGGCTGGAGTCGATCGGGTTCCTGGGACCGGGCCAGGTCGCGGCGCATGCGGTCTGGCTCACGCGACGGGAAGTGCAGCTTCTCGCCGACCGGCGCGTCGGGGTGGCCCACTGCCCGAGCTCCAACCTCAAGCTCGCGACGGGCGGAGTTGCCCCGGTCGTGGAGCTGCGTGAAGCGGGCGCCCGCGTGGGCCTCGGGACCGACTCCGTCGCGTCCAACAATTCCCTTTCCATGCTCCGCGAGATGCACGTCGCCGGCCTGCTCCAGAAGCATCACCGCTGGGACGCCGCGGCGCTGCCCGCGCAGACGCTCCTCGACCTGGCTACCATCGAGGGGGCGGCGGCGCTCGGGGCGGTGTCCGAGATCGGGTCCCTCGAGGTGGGGAAGCGCGCCGACATCCTCGCCGTGCGCCTGGACCACCCGACGCTCCTTCCGGCCCGGCCCGAGGCGATCGTCTCCCACGTCGCCTACTCCATGAGCGAGGAAGCGATCGATTCGGTCTGGGTCGACGGGGCCCGGGTCGTCGACCATCGGCAGCTGACCACCGCGAACTGGACCACCCTCCGCGAGAAGGCCGAGGCCGCGGCGGACGCGCTGTGGGCGGCGCGCGGACCCGGGACCGGCTAGGTCACCCGACGAGCCACTCGCCGAGGTGTCGGGCGAGCTCGGTCGCGAGTCGCTCCAGGTCGACAGTGGGACGAAGCTCGGTGACGGACGTGACGCTCTTCTCCGCCGTCTCGAAGTCGAGGTCGAACAGGGCGGCGAGACCGGCCCGGTCGACCCGGACGTTGATCGTCCCGTGATGCAGGAGCGCCCGAGCGGTGACGTGCTGGGCGGCCCCGCCGATCGCCCGACCGTCCACGGTCAGGACCTGTCCCCGGGGCGCGAGCAGGCAGTACTCGGGTGAGAGCCCGAGCGCCGGCGACCACTGGGCCACGATCCCCACTCCGGCGAGCGAATCGACCGCCCCCACGCCGAGCCGGTCGAACGATCGCGCGTAGTTCCGGCCGACGCGCGGATCCCGGCGCGGGAGAATGACGCTCCATACGATGTCGCCCGGCTGGTGGAGCAACCCGGTACCGCCGGACCGGCGCGGAACGACCGGGATGCCGAGCGAGCGAGCCCGGGTTGCCGCCGGGGTCGCGGGGGGCTGGGCGACCCCGAGCGTGAGCACCGGCCCCTCAAGAGTAGCGACCCGTCCTGCCGGTACCCCCGCGGCGAGCAGGCGCTCATCCCGGGTGAGGTTCTCTTCGGCGGAGAGACGCCCCTCGGAGAGAACCCCGTGCATCGGCACACGTCCGAGAGGGACCTGCGTCAGAAAGCGCTGGCTCCCGCCCGGAAACGATATGGATTCGCCCCGGGTCCGTGGACGATGGCCGAGCTCTCGACGTTCACGCTCCATCCCGGATCGCGCGCCCCGCCGTTCTCGCTGCCGGGCGTGGACGGAAAGGTCCACAGCCTCCCCGATTTCGGGTCGGCGCGTTTCCTCCTCGTCGTCTTCTGGTGCAATCACTGCCCGTACGTCCAGGCGTGGGAGGGACGCATGATCGAGATCGGTCGTCGCTACGCGCCCAAGGGTGTGCAGGTCGTGCTCATCAATCCGAACGACGACGAGGCGTACCCCGATGACCGGTTCGAGCGGATGGTGGAGCGGGCCAAGGAGAAGGCGTACCCGTTCCCGTACCTCCGCGACCAGAGCCAGCAGGTCGCCCACTCCTACGGCGCCCTCGTGACGCCCCATCCGATGCTGTTCGGTCCGGACCGTCGACTGCTCTACCAGGGCCGGATCGACGACAACCACCGCGACCCGGCGCTTGTCCGCTCCCGCGACCTCGAGCTGGCCCTGGACGCCGCGATCGAAGGCCGCCCGATCCCGCGGTCGGAGCTACCGGTCCTCGGCTGCTCCGTCAAGTGGAAGCCGTGACGGGCGACGGCGCTCGCCCGGCCCGCGGCGGGCGGGCTCGGAGCGGATCGCCCGGGACCGGGCCTCGAACGCCGCGCTGAGCTCGGGGCGAACCGGAGCCCCCCCGAGGTCGAGCCGGGCGGCGATCGCCGCCTTCCCGGCGAGAGCACGGGCGAGCTTTCCCCGGGCGAGCCGCCTCGCCGACTGGATCTGGGGATGCAGGAAGAGAACGCCATGGCGGGGCGAGGAGCCGTGCCCGCGCAGATGCTCGAAGAAGGCGCGTTCCGCCCCGAGGACCTGGACGGTGCTGGCCGGCAGCCGCGCGAGCCGGTCCAAACCCCCCGCGAGGCTGATGAGCCGGGCCGCGAGCTCCGGACCCAGGAGGGCCGACAGGTTCGGGGCGCGCAGGGGAAGCGTGGCGGCGACCGCCTTCTCCAGCGCCTCGCGCGTCGTCCTCCCCTCGAGGTAGAGCCGGGCGAGCGAGCGACGCGCGTCCAGGAGCGCGGGGTCGACCGGAGGCAGCTCGTTCGAGGTCGCCACGCTCCCCTCGACGAGACTTCGGGCCACCCGCTCGGGGTCGTCGGAGGACTCGACCTCGGTCGCGATCGCATCCCGTCCGGTCCAGCTGGTGAGGCGTTCCGCGATCAGGTTCAGCACGCGGTCGAGGTCCGCTCCGGCGCGCACCGCCTCTTCCACGTGAATGGAGGGATCCCAGGCCGCGCGCAGCGATTGGGCCGCGACCGCGAGAACGACCTCCCGGTGGAGCGCGAGGGAGAATCCGCTCGGGAGGGGGATTCGGACCGGTGCGCTCCCGAGGGCCGGCGAGAACCCCAGTGATTCGAATCTCCGGTCCGCCGCCGAGAGGCCCTCCGACCCGAATCGGCCGGCCATTGCCCGGTCCTCGTCGGTCAAGCGTCCGTCCAATCGTTCCCGCATGCGTCGGGCGAGCGCGTCGACGTCGCGGGGAGGAGAGGCCGAGCCCGGGACCGACCTGCCCTCCATGACATACGTCCCGTGCCAGGTGGACACGAGCTCCCGGCGCTCACCCGGCGTCATGAGACGAAGCTCCCGCCGTTCACGTGGACGGTCGTCCCGGTGACGTACGAGGCGGCCGGGCTGAGGAGAAAGGCGATCGCGTTCGCGACCTCCTCGGCGGTCCCGACCCGTCCGAGCGGGATCGACCGGCCCCGTTCCGCCCGGCGGGCCGGTGTGTCGTCCGCGAGGATCGCGGTATCGATCGATCCCGGCGCGACCATGTTGACCGTGATGCCCGGTGCCAGCTCCCGCGCAAGGGACCTGCCGAGCCCGAGGAGCGCCGACTTTGCGGCGGCGTAGTGCGCGCCATGGGTCGTGCCGGTGAAGGCGAGCACGCTGGAGACGAGCACGATCCGGCCCGCGGCCGATCGCCGGAGCCCCGGCAACAGCTCCCGACAGAGTTGCGCGGGTCCGAAGACGTTGAGTCGGAAGCACTCCTCGAACGCGTCCTCCGAGATCTCCTCGAACGACGCTCGCGGGTACGCGCCCGCGTTGAGCACGAGGGCATCGAGTGGCGCTTCCCCGCTCGCGACCTGCTGGGCCAGCGCGTGGGTGGGCCCACGGTGCGACAGATCCGCCTCCACCAGCGAAACCTTCGCCCCTTTCGCCGTGGCCTCGCGCGCCGTGGCTTCGGCCTCCGACCGATGAGTGTGGTAATGCAGGATCAGTTCCGCCGCAGGGTCGGCGATCCGCCGGGCCGTCGCCGCTCCGATCCCCCGGGAAGCGCCCGTGATCAGCGCCCGCACGGGAGCGCCAACTCGCGGGGGTCTTAGCCTGTTGCGCTGCGGTCGCCCGCCGTTCGTCCCTCCGCCTTCGCGCGCGCCTTCGGTGCGGTCGAGCGGCGACCGCCACCGTGACGGTACCGGGCGCGACGCTTGCGCGGTCTGCGGGTCCGCTCGCGCTCGTCGTCCCACGGCCCCTCGTCCACGTCCGGCACCGCCCACCTCCGCGCCCGCCCGCAGCAGGCGACCCTGACAGGACCGCCCAAGCCTTCAAAATCCCGGTGTCGGTCGCTGGGCCGGGTCCATGTCCGCTCCGGCCCCGATCCGATTGGTCGAGCAGTTCCTCGACTCTTCGTGGGATTCGGTCGAATCTCTCGCCCGGGCCCTCGCGGGTCCCGGGCCCACCCGTCGCGGGACCACCGACCTGTTCCGATTTCACGGGGGACGGCGGGAATCGGTGCCGGTGCCGGCCGGCTCCTTTCTCCTTCGGACGTCCGTCGAGTACGCGAATCCCCAGCTCACCCTCGAGGAACTCCAGGGCATCCTCCTGGCTCGCCTGCTCGAGGTGTGCGGCTCGGCCGCCCGGGGAGCTACCCCGGCCCGACCCACGGCCTCCGACCTGCCGGCCATCGCGGCCCGGCTTGCCGAACCACCGCGTGGCGAGGTGGTCCCGTTCGTGCTCAACGTCGACGACATCGAGCCCGACCGCTACTCGGTGAACCCGCTCCGGGCCTCGGTCGGAGCCACGCATCAGAGCGCCCGCGCGGTCGCGGACGTGGAGATCGATGGCCTCGAACTGGACCCGGCGTTCCTCGATCGGTATCGGGGGAAGCTGATCGCGGAGTCGGATGCACGGGTCATCGAGGAGGAGCTGCGGGCCGACCCGCGCTCGAGCTACGTGGACCTGGTCGACCGGGTGAAGTACCGGCAGCTCGAGGGGATCGGCTCGGCGCTCGGCATCGACCTCGGCATACCGGCTCTGCGCATGCCGCTCGCCACGCTTCGGGCGGAGACGCCGTCGGGGACGGTCCACCAGCTCGTGTCGGCGGCCCATCGGGACGTGGCGACCCTGCGCCGGCTCTACGCGCTCTTCGGCCGGGAGTTCGGGCGCCGCAAAACGCTCCTCCCCGCGGTCCCGCACGGTCCCGGCAAGGTCGCCTCCAAGCGCCTCGTCCGGGGAAAGGTGGTCGTCACGGAGGAGCGCATCGAGAGGGTGGACGTGCGGTACGGCTCTGGCCCGCTCTATCCGAACGAGATCGACAAGGACGACATCGCGACGGCCTCCGCGGATGTGGAGTTCACCGTCGACCCCGCTCGGCTCCGCGAGTATGACTACCGGGTGACCCCGGCGTCGCCCCAGTTCGCGATCTATATGCTGGCGTCGCCCGAGGACGGAGCGATCTGGCATGGAGTGGGGAAGTACGCCGGTATCCAGATCGTGGAAAGCTACACCGCGTTCCATCGGGCTTGTCATGCCGGTGAGCCGTTCTTCGGGGTCCCCGTTCGCTGCCGCCCGGACCCGCCCCAGTGGGATCTCGTGGCGGATTCGATGCTCGTGCACCCCACGTGGGGAAACATCGACGCGAGCGTGGGGTGCGTGGACGACCTACCCGAGCGCCTCGCGCGCCACCTGCGGATCCGGCCGCTCCCCCTCCCGGAGCACCGGGTCCCGGTCGTCGAGGCCTCCGCGCAGTGACCCGCCGGGCCCGCGGGTGTGGCCCGGGATTTATACCGGCCGGCGGTCGCCCACCAATGGCCCCAGAAGCCCGCCCCTTGATCCAGGTGGAACGTTCGTCGGCCACCGCCATCCTCACGATCGACAATCCGCCGGTCAACGTGCTCAGTGCGTCGGTGCTCGGGGAGCTCACGGACGCCCTCGCCGCGACCGCGCGCGACCCGACGGTGCGTGTGGTCGTGCTCGCTGGAAAGGCGGAACGCGCGTTTGCCGCCGGGGCGAACATCCGTGAGATGGCGACCCTCGACCCCGCCGGTGCCCGGCTGCATGGGGCGAGGGGTCAGGGAGCGACGATGGCGATCGAGGACCTTCCGCTGCCGGTGATCGCGGCGGTGCATGGCTCATGCCTGGGCGGAGGCACGGAGGTTGCCCTCGCCTGCGATTTCATCATCGCGAGCGAGGACGCGGTCTTCGGACAGCCCGAGATCAACCTGGGCGTGATGCCCGGCTGGGGGGGGACCCAGCGGCTCCCCCGCAGGGTGGGGGCCGCCCAAGCCCGACGATGGATCCTGACGGGCCAGAGCGTCCCGGCCGCAGAGGCGCATGCTCAGGGACTGGTCGACTCGGTGGTCCCTCGGCCCGAACTCTTAGCGACCGCCCTCCGCCTCGCGGGGGAGCTCGCGACGAAGTCGGCGACGGCCCTCGCGGCGGCGAAGTACGCCCTCAACCACGCCCTCGAAGCGGGCCGCGAGTCGGACCTCGCCTACGAGCTCGACCTCTGGTCGCGCCTCTTCGGGACCCCCGACCAGAAGGCCGGCATGAGCGCCTTCCTGGAGAAGAAGCCCTGGCGCCCGGAGGGCCGGGAGGAATGGGCGCGGGCATCGACCGGATTCCCGTGGGCCCGGTCCCCGGCCGAACCGGGGGCAAAGCGGAAGAACTGAGAGGCGTGAGACCCGAGTGCGCCGCGGTGGCTCAGCTGGCAGAGCGGCTCCTTGGTAAGGAGCAGGTCGAGGGTTCAAACCCCTCCCGCGGCTCCGTCCCCACCCGGACGACGCCATGACCGCGCGCACCCGCCTCGGACCTACCGCCGTCGTTCAGGTCCGGCCCGCTCGGCTGGCCGACGCCGAGGCGATCTGCCGGATCTACAACCGGGCCGTGGTGGCATCGACGGCCACCTTCGACACCGAACCCCGTACGGTCGCGGAGGAGCGACGCCGATTGAAGGATCCGGACTTCCCCATCCTGGTGGCAGAGCGCCGCGGTCGGGTCGTCGGTTGGGCGTCGCTGAGCCCCTGGTCGTCCCGCAAAGCGTACGCCCGGACCGCGGAGACTTCGGTGTATGTGGACGCCGCGTCCCGAGGCCGAGGGATCGGTCGACGCCTTCTCGCCCAATTGCTCCAGATCGCTCGCCACCGGGGGTTTCGGACCCTGCTGGCTCGCGTATCGGAAGAGAGCGTGCCCAGCCTCCACCTGCACGCCTCGCTCGGATTCCGTCCGGTCGGGGTGATGCACGAGGTGGGATTCAAGTTCGGCCGATGGCT
>DASQHP010000153.1:0-20789 GCA_035632035.1 Thermoplasmata archaeon
GGCTCGCCACGGCCGTGTCAGGCGGCGGGTGCGTTAAAGGGCTTCCCGGCCCCGAGCTCCCCGGCCGCGAGCCCGCGCTGCGCTCGCCGTTCGGGCGACCGGTAGGGCGGCCGGACGACCGGCGCCACGTTCCAGCGCGCGAGGAGGTCCTCCCGCCGAACTCCGATCGGGATGAGGAGCGTCTCGGCCGCGCGGGCGAGCAGCTCCAGGTACGCGTCGGCGTCGTATGGGGTCGCGTCGTCCAGCGCCTCCGCGACGCGGACCCGCCGGGCCCAGGACCGCTGGCTCCGGTCGACGACCACGTACCGCACGTACTCTCCCGGCTCCCGCGTGAGCCCGAGCGACGCGAGCTGACGGAGCGCCGCGACGGTGTCGGTGAAGACGACGTACTCCTGAGCCGGCTGGGAGAGCCGGTGCGTCAAGAGGAGCTCCTCCCGCGGCCACGCGCCGTCCTTGAGACGCGCGGCGAACAGGTCGATCCGCGCGAGCAGGCGGGGGAGCGACCCGCGGACGGCCGCCGCGTCCCGCGCCTTCGCCAGGAGGTCGAGCACCTCGCGCTCGAACCGTCGGAGCACGCCGGGCGTGTCGTGGCGGCGCGAGCCGACGCCGCGCAGCTTGAACTCGCCGCTCTCGTAGAGCCCGTAGTAGCGGTTCGGCACGCCGAAGCCGTGGGTGACCGCGGGCAGGAAGGCGACCCAGCGGTACTTCCCCTCGTAGCCGAGCGGGAGGTCGACCTCGCGGCTCACGGCGCGGGCGAACGCTTCCGCGTCCGGCGGCCGGGCCGGGTCGGTCGGCGCGAGCCAGAGCGAGTCGACGAGGCCGTGGAGGACCCGGTAGCCGGCCCGCTCGGCCCGGCTCACGAGGCGCGCGAGCAGGTCGCGGGCGTAGGCGTTGATCGCCTCGTGGCACTCGATGCGGCCGAAGCGGGCGTTGCGGTACCCCTGGTAGCCGAACGCCGTCACGAGGACCCACTTCAGCATCTTCACGCGCTGCTTGTAGCGGGCCCGCTCGAGCGCCGGCCGGCTGGGGTCCAGCGCCCGCGCCTTGAACGCGAGCCGCCGCTCGAGGAGCGGGGCGAGCGTGCGGGGGATGAGCCCGACGTGGCGCTCGCAGGAACGGTAGCCCAAGCCCGGCGCGACCAGCCGGCTCGTCGGGCAGCAGGCGCAGTCGAGCGTCTCGGTCGAGAGGTTCTTCCGCACCATGATGTGCGGGTAGAGGCTCGCGAAGTCGAACTCGTCGACGGCGTCGTGCAGCCCGACCGGCGGGAGGAAGATCACCCCGCCGCGGTCGGCCGAGACCAACCGGTCGGCCGGCTTGAACTCCTCGGGCCGGTTCTTCTTCCACGGGACATGGACCCCCGCGGCGAGGGCGTGGGCCATCTCCATCGCCGTGAACGAGGTCCCCGGCGACTGCCGCACCACCGTCTGGAGCGAGAGGCGGGAGAGCCGCGCCGCGTCCACGAGCCCGTCGACGCCGGCGTCCTCGAACAGGAACGAGTTCTCCCGGTCGACGTGGAACCGCCCCGGCAGCGGGTAGCTCGCCGAGCGGTGGCGGACCTGGCCGTAGGACTCGTAGGAGAACGCCGCCCGTGCCGCCGCGAACGGCGCCGGTGCCCGCCCCAGGTAGAACCGCTCCGGGTCGAGCCCGATGGCGGCGGCGCGCCGGTAGAGGACGGGGAGGTCGGCCGCATCGCCGCCGTCCGTCACGAGGAGATCCGGGTCGAGCCGGCGCAGCTCCACGAGGAGCGCGTCCAGGACCGCTGGCTCGTCGCCCTCGATCGTCGCCTCGCCCAGGGTGAGCGTCGTGATCCGTTCGCTCAGGAGCCGGCCCTGCTTCCGCACGTCCGCGGGCCCTACCGAGAGGTGGGCGAGCGTGAGCGGTGGGGTCTCCGCGTCGACCCGCTCCGCCCGCTCTGTGGCGCGCCACTCCGCCCCGTCGCCCACCACCGGCGCGAACGGGTAGAGGTCGTGGGTCAGGTGGAAGAGCTGCGGCGCCGACAGGTCGACGTCGTAGAGCTGGAACGTGTGGTAGCCGCCCCGGGCGTCGATCCGGCCCGCGAGCGCCTTGCGCTCCCCGGCCCGGCGCGCCACGACCTCCAGCACCCGACGCGGCCGGCGGTCGAAGAGCGACGGGTGGGCGGTCCGGAACCGGACGGCGTGGACCGACCGGTCGTCGGCGAGCGCGCGGTGGGCATCGGCGAGCGCGTCCGGGGGACCGGTCACGAGGAACGGCGGGCGGAAGTCGACCCGGTGGCCCTCGACGCGGCGGCTGGGACGCTCTTTGACCCAGAGGACGACCCCCGCCCCGTCCCGGGCTTCCGTGACGTCGAGGAGCCAGCCCTCCGGCATCGGGGCTAGGCCGGGGCCGCTTGCGCGCTCTCGGCCATCCCCTCGGCGCGGAGGCGCTGGGCGAGGTCGAGGAGGACGGAGAGGAGGATCGACTCCAGGAGGTCCGGGCTTCCCACGTACGTCGCCTGGGCGACGTAGCGCCGGGCGCCGGCGCGGATCAGCTCGAACGCCTCCCGTTCCTCGGGGGTCGTGAGGAGGCGGCCGAACGCCTCCCAGCGCTTCAGCCGCTCCTCGAGCGCCTGCCGGTAGGTCGGAACCGTGCGTCCCACGCCATCACCTCCTCCCGTCCGCCGGGCCCGAACTCCTCGAGGCCCCGCTGGCCGGGCGCGCGGTGGACGAGGTGGAGCCGGCCTCCGTCCCGGTACCCGTCCAGCACCAGGCGGTGGGGCGTGCCGCTCACGCGGACCAGGTCGAAGCAGCGCGGGCCGTGCTCGCGCAGCCCGGGGAACCGGCCGAACCCGCCGGCGCAGGTGAGGAGAAGGGGCCGTCCCGTCCGCTCCGCGACCACCTGCAGCGTCTCGGCGACGTGCGTGAGGAGCGGGGTCCGCTCCTCCTCGGGGATGTCCTCGTCGTAGAACAATTGGGGCAATTCGTGGGCGACGAGCCAGCTCGGCCGGCTGCGGCGGGCCTCCCGGGCCCAGCCGTCGACCAGGGCGACCAGTTGGTAGGCCGTGAACGCCCGGGCGAGCCGGATGCGGTGGAGCACCTGCGCGGGGTCGACGCCGAACGACCGTCCGCGTTCCGCGATGGCGTAGGCGGGGAACCGGTTCGCCCCCTCGATCAGGGAGAGGCGGCTGCCCGCCGCTGCGCTCGCCGCGTAGAGGATCTCGAGGAGATGGTCGACGGGGCCGGCGGGTCCGAACAGGAGCGTCGCCTCCCCGGGGCTCAGCCGCCGGGCGATCCATCCGAGCCACGCGGGGGACTCCGGCAGGACGGCCCCGGTGGGCCGGGGGAGCCGCGAGCGGAGGCGGCGCGAGGGCTGGGGCGTGAACGGCGGGGCGTCGGGGACCGGCTCGGTCGCCTCCGGGAACGGCAGCGCCGGAAGGAACGACGGCATCTCCTCCACGAGCGGGTCGAACATCGGATCGGACCCGACGACGGGATCGGCGCTTGTTAAGGGGCGGCCGGGAGGGACGGAAACGGACCGGGGACGGGTGTTGCCCTCACTCCATCCTGAGCTTGTCGAGGGCGTCAGGGTCGGCGAGGTAGAAGGTGGTGTGGCCGCACTTGCGGCAGACGTGGGCCTCGAACCGGCCGACGGAGGAGATCTCTCCCCAGCGCAACGCGAGGAAGGTGTTGCCCGTCGCCCCGCCGCCGGTCATGACCCGGGGGATGCGGCGGACGTCCTCGCCGCCGCACGCCGAGCAGGCCCGCACCGGTGCCGGCATCCGTCTTCCTCCGACCCGACGCCATCCATCGTGGCCCCCGATGATAAGGCCGCCGTTGGAGGCGGAACGGGCCGGGACGGCCCCGGCCCCGCGCCAAAATAAGCCGGAACCTTTATCGCGGTCGAGGGAGAAGCTAGCTCTCGAGGATTCTGTGCCTAACTGCCCGAACTGCGCCAAGCCGATGTCGCCGGGCTTCCTCGGCTCGGAGAGCTTCGTCGGCGGGTCGAAGTGGTTCCTCGAGCGGACCCGGCTCGCCTTCGGAGGCGAGGAGGTCGCGAAGCCGAACACCTTCGGGATGGTCTACATCCCCGGCTTTCGATGCCGCGACTGCCGGTACCTCGCGCTCCAGTACTGAGCCCGATCAGGGGACGAGCCGGCTACTCCACGGCGGAGGCGGGAGCCCGAGCTCGCTCGCGAGCCACTGGCCGTTCACCGCCGCGTCGCCGCGGAAGTGGTTGTTGAAGAAGCCGTAGACCACCGACGCCTTCTCGGCGAGCTCGTGGAGCCGCCCGACCCAGGGCCGGAGCTCGTCGGGCGAATAGGTGTAGTCGTACCAGATGGACGACCCGTGCCCGTGCCAGCGGACGTAGGAGAACGGCGCGGTCACGTCGAGCCGGATCGGTAGCACGGGCTCATCGACCACCACGTGGGCGAATCGGAACTCGCGCAGAAGCTCGAAGGACTCCGGGGCGAGCCAGCTCGGCTCCCGGAATTCCACCGCGACGGGAAGGTCCGCGGGCAACCGTTCGTAGAACCCTCGGACCGTGGAGGGCTCGAACGGGAGGCTGGGAGGAAGCTGCAGCAGCGCGGCCACGAACTTGCCGGCGTCCCGCAGGGGCCGGAGGACGTTCAGGAACTGGGCCAGCTCCTCGTCGGCGCCGACCAGCCGTCGCTCGTGCGTGATCGACTGGGGGAACTTTGCCGCGAACCGGAACTTGCCCGGTGTCCGGCGGGCCCAGGATTCGACCACGCCGACCGCGGGGAGCCGGTAGAACGTGGTGTTGACCTCGACAATGGGGAACAGGTCGGCGTAGTACCGCAGGCGATCCCGGACCCCGCGCACGGGATAGACCCGGCCCACCCATTCCGGGTAGTCCCAGCCGCTCGTCCCGAGGACGATCTCCCCCACGCCATCTCCGAGGAGCCGGGTCCCTTAAGCCCCCTCGAGAGGGGCGGAAACACGCGGGCCCGCCGCTCGCGACCCCCCTCTGGGAAGCCGCGGGTACCCCGGTCGCATTTCGACCTCGGGATTAAGATGTCCCAGAAGTTTCTGATTGAATGGCCCGTCGTCCGTAGGCGCCCCGGATCTCCCCAGACGTGGCCGTCCAGACGAATGCACGGTCCGATTCTTCGGGTTGGCGCACGTGCTCGCGGAGGGCGTACTTGAGCCGATGGGCGCTCTCCGACGCCCCGGGTCGGTCCCGGCGTCGGGAGAACGCATCGATGAGCCCGTCGATGAGCGACATCCCGACCCGGTCCCGGGGAAGGGAGTGGAGATGGAAGCGCGGGTGGTGGCTCACCCACCGGTCGACCTCGGGCGGAAGCGGCCCCAGCCGGCTATCGACCAGGAGATGGACATCCAGGATCCGGGGGGTCTCGCGGTCCATGATCTGGAGGAAGGCGCGGAACTCCGCTGCCCGGTCGCGGGGGCGGGTCACGGGTGTGGGGCCCGGGTCCGACGGCAACGGGGACGCCACGGGAAGGCGCTCGTCCGTGGCGAGGGCCATCGCCCGCTCGGACGGATTCGAGTAGAGTCCCACGAAGTCCGTGACCTTGTCGAGGAACCCCATCCCCGAGTCTCGCCGAGGCGGGTTCGAGAGCTTCCGGTGTGACAGGCCGTGGGCCTTCCAGATCCGCTGGACCGTGGACTTGCTGATCCCCACCTCCCGCGCGACGGACCGGGAGGACCATTTCCCCCCCGAGGGAGAGGGACGATCCCCGGGAGTCCGGAGCACAGACTCGATGGTGGTTGATGAGACGAGCGGGGGACGTCCCGGTCGTGGGGCCTCCTTGGTGAGGCCAGCGACCCCATGCGACAGGAACCGGCGCCGCCAGAGCGCCACCGTTCCCGGGCTTTTCCCGAGCGCTTGAGCGATCTCCTCGTTCGAGATCCCCGAGGCGGCCCGAAGGACGATCTCCGCCCGAACGGCGACCCGACCCGTGCCCGAGCGCGCGTGGGCGAGGCTGTTCAGCTGGCGTCGCTGCTCCCAGTGAAGTCTCACTTGGGGGGCTTTCCGCACGATTTCACGAGGGACAAGCGAGGAAATAAACTATGTCATTAATGGGCCAACGCTTGGTATTCATATGGGAGGACCGCGCACGGTGCCATCGTGCAGTCCTCGGACCTCGCCGGGCGATCCCTCCCGGGCCGTGAGGGTACCGGCGGCCACAGCTCCGGGAGGGCGTAGCCATGGACCCGCTCACGTCGATCTGGCTCGCGTTCCTGGCGTTCGGAGCTGCGCTGATCAACGGGGCCGTGGGGTACGGCTTCTCCTCGATCGTGACGCCGATCGCAATCCTGTGGTACTCCAACAAGGTGCTCAACCCGGCGCTCGTGATGGTCGAGGTCGGGGTGAACCTCACCCTCCTCGTGCGGGAGCGCCAGTACATCCGGCACACCTGGTCGCGGGCGCGTCCCGTCGTGACCACGCTTCTTCCCGGCGTCATTCTGGGGACGATCGGCCTCACCTACCTTGCGATCAACGACGTCAAGCTCGTCGTGTACGCCACCCTCCTTCCCCTCGTCCTTCTGCAGCTCATCGGCTTCTACCGCCCGTTCAAGAACGAGCGACGCGGCGGGATGGCCGTCGGCCCGGGAATCGGCTTCCTCTACGCGCTCACCACGATCTCGGGACCCCCCCTCGCCCTCTTCCTGAGGAACCAGGGCATGTCGAAGGACGAGTTCCGCTGCGCCATCGCTCAGATCCGGGTCGCGGAGTCGGGTCTCACGCTGGGGACGTACCTCGCCTTCAGCACGTTCTTCGGAGCGAACCTGATCACCCTCCCCGCCGTCAGCCTCCTCCCCTTCCTCGTCATCCCGGTGGTCGTCGGCGTCCCGCTCGGCACGCTCCTCCTGCGCTCGGTGAGTCCGGAGTTCTTCCGCCGGTTCGTCATGGCCGTGGATGCGCTCATCGTCACCTACGGCCTCTCGCGCGTCGCGGTCTCGCTCAACTGGATCTCGAACGACGCCGCCTACTCGGTCCTGGTCGCCGCGTTCGCCGCCATCGCGATCCTGTCCTGGTACGAGCTCCACTCGTTGCGGTTGAGGCGGAACGGGTCCGAGTCCCGCGACCCTCCCCCGCCGCCGACGGTCCCATCGGGAGCCGACCCCTAGGGGTCCGGCGCCCCGGCGGAGGGCCTCCCGAATGGCGCGACCGAGTCGGTCGTCCTGTTCCGGCGAAAACCTAAATAGACTGGGACGGTGGAAACTAACCGAGGGGCCGCGGCATGGTTCAGGTTGACATCGAGATCGCCAAGTGTACCGGGTGCGCCCACTGCCGCGATGTTTGCCCCGTCAACGTCTTCGAGCTCAAGCCCCGGGACCAATTCCCGGATGTCGTCGACGACGCGCAGGTCGGAGCGAAGTTCCAGTTCCGCGGAGAGAAGTCCGTCGCGGTCAACGGTCCGGAGTGCATCGTCTGCGAGGCGTGTCTCTTCGAGTGCGAGGGCGAGTGCATCCTCATCACCGACGATGAGGGCCACGTCCACCACTCGACCTACAAGTAGAGCGCCCGGAATCGCTCGCTCGACGCGCGGCGCGACGCGCCGTCAGTAACCGCGGGGCCAGCGTTAAATAGGCCGAGTTCCCGCCGGGGACGCCGTGCCGGAGTCGCAGTCCGAAGTCGGGCGCACTGTCGTGCTCGGCGAGCGGGAGCTGGCGATCGGGTTCCGGCTGATCGGGCTCAAGGATGTCATCGACGTGACGCCCGAGACCGCCCAGCACGAGTTCCAGAAGGCGATGACGAGCGGCGAGTACAGCCTCGTCATCGCGAGCCAGTCCATCCGTCCGCGACTCACGGAGAACCAGCGCGCGGCCGCCGAGGCCTCCCTGAAGCCGCTCGTGGTCTTCGTGCCGACCCCCACGGGCGAGTACGAGGTCGAAAGCATCGCCTCCCTCGCGAAACGGGTCCTCGGAGTTTCTCTCGTCGTTCCAGGGTGAGCCGACAATGGGTGTAATCGCACGGGTCTCGGGTCCAGTGGTCATCGCCGAAGGGTTGACCGGCGCCAAGATGTTCGACGTCGTCCGCGTCGGCGAGCTCGGGCTCGTCGGCGAGATCATCCGGCTCGTGGGCGACACCGCGACCGTGCAGGTGTACGAGGACACGACGGGCGTCCGCCCCGGCGACCCTGTCGAGAACACCGGCCAAGCGCTCAGCGTCGAGCTGGGGCCGGGCCTTCTCCAGTCCATCTACGACGGCGTGCAGCGGCCGCTGGACGTCCTCAAGAAGAACCTCGGGGACTTCATCACGCGAGGGTTCGTCGCCCCCCCGCTCGACGAGACGAAGAAGTGGGAGTTCAACGCGACCGTTGCGCCGGGTACCGACGTCACGGCCGGCGCCATCATCGGCACGGTCCAGGAGACGCCGCTCATCCTGCACAAGATCATGATCCCCCCCGGCCAAGCCGGGAAGGTCGTCGAGATCGCGAGCGGTCGGTACACCATCCGTGAGCCGATCGGCCAGATCCAGACGGCGGCCGGCCGGCAGCCGCTCTATCTCTCCCAGAAGTGGGTGGTTCGTATCCCCCGCCCGGTCACCCAGAAGCTCGCCCCCGGCATCCCGCTCCTGACGGGTCAGCGGGTCATCGACACATTCTTCCCGGTCGCGAAGGGCGGCACCGCTTGCATCCCGGGACCGTTCGGATCCGGGAAGTGCGTCGCCGGGGAGACCCCCGTGCTGCTCGCCGATGGGACGATCGTTCGGATCGATGAGCTCCACGCGGCCGGAGTCCGGGAGGGAACGGTCCGCGTCGACGGGGACGATGAGTGGGTCCACCTCCGCCACCCGGTCAAGCTCGTCTCCCTCGTCGGGGACCAGCTCGTCACCAGCCGCACCCAGACGCTCTACAAGGGGACCAGTGACACCCTCGTCCGCGTTCGGACCCGGAGCGGTCGGACGGTCCGCGTCACCCCGGTCCACCGTCTCTTCACGTTCGCCCCCGATGGAGAGCTTCGCGAAACGATGGCCCGCGACCTTCGGCCGGGCGACTATGTGGCATCCACCCGGACCCTTCCGAGTCCCCGGAGCGATGCGCGACTTGCGATCGAGCTCCCGAAGCTTCAGCGCCGTGGACACCAGATCCGCGTGCCCGAGAAGATGACCGAGGATCTCGCGGAGTTCCTCGGGCTGTTCGTGGCCGAGGGCTACATTCGTGCCGGCCGGACGGTGGTCTTCACGAACTCTGACGACACACTCCTCCACCGGTTCCTCGAGCTCGCCCAGAATCTCTTCGGGCTGAAGGGCCGGGTCGAGCGGCAGCCGAACAAGACCCCGAACGTGCTCCTCGCCAGCACCCTCCTCGTTCATCTCCTGGAGGCGCTCGGAACAGGGGCCCTGGCGGCGGAGAAGCGCATTCCCGGCGCAGTTCTTCAGTCCTCGAACCCGGTGCTCAGTGCGTTCCTGAAGGGGTACTTCCTCGGGGACGGGAGCGTCTACGGGGGCGAGGTCGAGTTCTGCACAGCGAGCCTCGAACTGCAGACCGCGCTCTCGTACGCCCTCGGCCGATTCGGGATCCTCTCCACGGCCGGGAAGAGGACGGTCGACGGCACCGTCTACTTCCGCCTCTACGTGCGCGGGCTCGCCAACCTATCGAAGCTCGCCGCGGTCCTCGCCTGCGACGCACCGAAGGTCCACGCGATCTCCCGGTACCTGGAATCCACCCACCGCGCCTACACGGCGACGGACGTCGTGCCGCTCTCGCCTCCCGTGATCGGGCGGATCTACCGCTCCCAGCACCGGTACGCGGAGCTCCTCGGTGAGGACATCGAGATTCACAACTACATCGGGAACGGGGAGCGGATGGGCACCGCCACCTTCCGGCGGTTCATGGGTGCCTCTCACAACCCGGCCCGGCTCGCGAGCGAGGAACCCGGTGCGCACCGCCTGATCGGCCTGATGGACTCGCTCTGCTGCGACGAGGTCGTCGAGGTCGGTGTCGAAGCCGAGGGACCCTACACCGTCTACGACGTGTGCGTTCCCGAGTTCGGCAGCAACTTCGTCGGCGGGTTCGGGGGACTGCTCCTCCACAACACCGTCACGCAGCAGCAGCTCGCGAAGTGGGCCGACTCCGACGTGGTCGTGTACGTGGGGTGCGGGGAGCGGGGCAACGAGATGACGGAGGTGCTCGCCACCTTCCCCAACCTCCAGGACCCGAAGTCGAAGCGGCCGCTCATGGAGCGGACGATCCTCATCGCGAACACGTCCAACATGCCGGTCGCGGCCCGGGAAGCGAGCGTGTACACGGGGATCACCATCGCGGAGTACTACCGGGACATGGGCTACGATGTCGCCCTGATGGCCGACTCGACGAGCCGGTGGGCGGAAGCGATGCGCGAGATCTCCGGGCGTCTCGAGGAGATGCCGGGCGAGGAAGGCTACCCGGCCTATCTCGGCCGACGGGTCGCCGAGTTCTACGAGCGCGGCGGCCGGGTCATCACGCTCTCCCCCGAGGGGCGGCCCGGGTCGGTCACCGTGGTCGGGGCCGTCTCGCCGCCCGGTGGCGACTTCTCGGAACCCGTGAGCCAGAACACGCTGCGCGTGGCGCGGGTGTTCTGGGCCCTGGATGCTTCGCTGGCTTCTCGGCGCCACTTCCCGTCCATCAACTGGCTCCAGAGCTACTCGCTCTACGTGGGCGACATCGAACCCTGGTACCGGGCCGAGATCGCGAAGGACTGGGTCGGTCTCCGCCAGAAGGCCATCGAGGTGCTGCAGAAGGAGTCCGAGCTCCAGGAGATCGTCCAGCTCGTCGGGGTGGATGCGCTCCCCGAGCGGGAGAAGAGCGTCCTGGACGTCGCGCGCATGCTCCGCGAGGATTACCTCCAGCAATCCGCCTACGATGACGTCGACACCTACACGTCCATCCAGAAGCAGTACCGGATGCTCCGGGCGATCCTATCGTTCGGGGACCGGGAGCAGGAGGCCGTCGAGAAGGGGGCGAAGGTTCTCGAGATCTCGAAGCTTCCGGTCCGGCAGAAGCTCTCCCGGATGAAGTGGATCCCCGAGAAGGAGCTCACGACGCAGTTCGATGCCCTGGAGCTCGAGATGAACTCGGCCGTGGCGGCGGTGGCCGCCGCGGCGGGAGGGGCCTGATGGCGACCGCGAAGGGCCCCGCCAAGTCGGCGGCGCCTCCCAAGGTCCCCGTCGATTATCGGACGATCGACCGGGTCAGCGGACCGCTCCTGTTCGTGCGCGACGTCGCCGACGCGGCATACGGAGAGATCGTGGAGATCTCGTTGCCCGACGGCACGCGCCGACAAGGTCAGGTGCTCGACTCGAGGAAGGGCCTCGCCATCGTCCAGGTGTTCGGACCCACGATGGGGATGAACGTCACCGAGACGAGCGTGAAGTTCCTCGGCGAGACCGCTCGCCTGGCCGTCTCCGACGAGATGCTGGGCCGCGTCTTCAACGGCCTCGGCGAGCCGCGCGACGGGGGCCCGCGCATCGTGAGCGACACCGAGCTCGAGATCGTCGGGAACGCCATGAACCCCTACTCCCGCGAGGAGCCGAGCGAGTTCATCCAGACGGGCCTCACGAACATCGACGTGATGAACACCCTCGTGCGCGGCCAGAAGCTCCCGATCTTCTCGGGCGCCGGCCTCCCGCACAACCAGGTCGCGGCGCAGATCGTGCGGCAGGCGAAGCTCCGCAACTCCACCGAGAACTTCGCCGTCGTCTTCGCCGCGATGGGGATCACGAGCGAGGAGGCGAACTTCTTCCTCCGCGAGTTCGAGACGACCGGCGCCCTCGAGCGGACCGTCGTCTTCCTCAACCTCTCGTCGGACCCCTCCATGGAGCGGGTCATCACGCCCCGCATGGCGCTCACGGCGGCCGAGTTCCTGGCCTACGAGCGCGACATGCACATCCTGGTCGTGCTGACCGACATGACGAACTACTGCGAGGCGCTGCGGGAGATCTCCTCGGCGCGGGACGAGGTCCCCGGCCGCCGCGGATACCCGGGGTACCTCTACACCGACCTCGCGACGCTCTACGAGCGGGCCGGCAAGATCCACGGCCGGAAGGGGTCGATCACCCAGCTCCCCATCCTCACCATGCCGGCCGACGATGTGACGCACCCCATTCCCGACCTGACCGGGTACATCACCGAGGGCCAGATCTTCGCGAGCCGCGACCTGCAGCGCCGCGGCGTCTACCCACCGATCGATGTGCTCAGCTCGCTCTCCCGGCTCATGAACCAGGGGATCGGGAAGGGCCGGACGAGGGAGGACCACCGGGGCGTGGCCGACCAGCTCTACGCGAGCTACGCGACGGGGAAGGACCAGCGGGCCCTCTCCGCCATCGTGGGCGAGGAGGCGCTGAGCGCCACGGACCGGATCTACCTCAAGATCGCCGACCGGTTCGAGAAGGAGTTCGTGAACCAGCGGCCGGACGAGGACCGGACGATCGATGAGAGCCTCGCCATCGGCTGGGACATCCTCTCCGACCTCCCCGAGTCCGAGCTCAAACGGATCAAGCCCGAGTTCATCGAGAAGTACCGGGTGAAGCGCGCCGCGTAGACCGGCGGGGACGGAGGGCGCATGGCGGGCGAGACGATCCGGCCGACGCGGCTCGAGCTACTGCGCACCCGCCGGCGGATCGTCCTCGCGAAGAAGGGCCTCAATCTCCTGAAGCTGAAGCGCTCGGCGCTCATCGCCGAGTTCTTCGCGCTCTCCCGGGAGGCGCTCGCGCTGCGGGGCAACCTCCAGCAGAAGATCGCCCGCGGCTACGAATCGATCCGCATGGCCGAGATGGTCGAAGGGCCGACCAAGCTCGAGAACATCTCGATGCTCCTGCCCACGTTGAGCGTCGTCCGCGTCGACACGAAGAACGTGATGGGCGTCAAGACGCCGCGCGTCGACGCCGGCGCGTTCAGCCCCGTGCCCGCGCACACGCTCCTCGACCTGCCCACCGCCATCCACGAGTCGATCCAGCACTTCCAGGGGATCTACCGCGTCATCCTCGACATCGCGGAGAAGGAGAACGCGCTGCGTCGGCTCCTCAAGGAGATCGAGCGGACCAAGCGCCGGGCGAGCGCCATCGAGAACGTGCTCATCCCCCGTCTCGAGGGGACCGTGCGCTACATCAAGTTCCGATTCGACGAGCTCGAACGCGATTCGTTCAGCATGCTGAAGACGGTGAAGCGGAAGATCGGCGAGCAGGAGGCGGAAAGTGTTCCGGCTGCTTAACCCGGCCCAGCGGAAGATCGCGCTCTATCTGCGCGTCTCGCTCCTCGTCCGCGTCCTCGCCATCGTGGCTCTCCTCGTGGTCCTGACCTCGATCGGAGTGATCTAGCATGGCGGCGGAAGCGGTACCGGGTGGCGACGCGGCGACCAGCGGCTCGACGGAGACACTGCGCCGCGTGAAGCAGGTCGAGACCGACCTCGAGACCAAGCTCGCCGCGACCCGCGCGGAGACCGAGCGTCTCCTCGCCCAGGTCCGGGCCGACGTGGAGCTCATGATCCGCTCGGGACAGGCCGAGTCCGAGAAGGCCCGGGACCTCGCCGTCACCTCCGCGCGCTCCAAGCTCGAGGCCGAGGCCGACGCCATCCTCCGGGCGGGGGAGGCCGAGGCGCAGAAGGTCGAGACGACGCTCAAGGTCGACCTCACCGCGATGCGGCAGAAGCTCCTCGGCGTCGTCCTCGCCGGGTTCTCTGAGGTCCGCGGAGACTAGACGTGCCCGTCCTGCGCCCGCTCCCGATGGTCAAGGTCGGCGTCCTCGGCCTGAAGGACGACCGGGAGACGATCCTCTCGGTGCTCCATGACCTGGGCGCGGTCCAGGTGGAACCGATCAGCAAGGACGCCCTCCAAACGATGGAGCCCGAGCACGGCAGCGAGCTCACCCGCGAGGTCGGCGACCAGCTGATCCGCTTCCGGGGCTTGAAGTCGGCCCTGCCTCCGCATCCCGCGCCGGCGCCCCGGGTCTACCCCGACCTGAACTCCGTCCTGACCGCCGCCCGGACCGTGACCATCGATACCGAGGTCGGCGAGCTCAAGCGGGACGAGGACCACACGCTCACGACCTTGAAAGGGCTCGAGGACGAGCTGGACGTCCTCACCCGGTTCAGCTTCTACACGGACCGGCTCGAGTACCTGCAGGCGAAGCATCTCTTCGCCTTCTTCGGAGAATCCTCTCCGCAGGCGTACCGGGAGCTCACCGGCGCGATCCCCGGCCTTTCCGACGCGGACTTCCTCTCCCGCGCCGACGGGGATGTCGTCCGCTTCCTGGTCGCGGTCCGCCGGGAACAGGCGGACCAGGTGAGCCGGCTCGCCCAGCAAAAGGGAGTGAAGCTGTTCCCGATCCCCCGGCGAAGCGGGCCGGCCTCCGAGGTCCTTCCGCTCCTCCGGTCGGAGCGCGATTCAGCGCGGAGCCATCTCGAGGAGATCCGCGCCCGCCTGGACGCGATCGCACGCGAGTGGTACCCGGGCGTCGCGGCCCTCGAAGAGGCGCTCACCATCGAGAACCGCAAGCTCGAGGTCTGGACCCGTCTCGGGGCGGGGCAGCGCACGTTTGCCCTCGAAGGGTGGGTCGCGAAGAAGGACCGGGTGGGCGTGGAGGCGGCGCTCGCGGAGGCGACGGCCGGACGTGCCCATGTCTACGAGATCCCGACGCACGAGGAGCCGCCGACCATCATGTGGAACCCGGCCGGCGTGAAGCGCTACGAGTTCTTCATCCGGTTCTACTCGCTGCCGCTCTCCTCCGAGTGGGACCCGACCTGGGTCTTCGCCATCGCTTTCCCCGTGTTCTTCGGCCTCATGCTCGGCGACATCGGCTACGCGCTCATCATCCTCCTCGTCTCGCTCTGGATGATCGCCGGCTTCCCCGGCCGCCGCGGCGTGCCGAAGTTCCTGAAGGAGTTCCCCAAGCTCATCATGCCCCCGACCGCGATGCAGTCGCTCGCCTACACCCTCGTTCCCGGCTGCCTGCTCGGCATCGGCTTCGGGGCCGTCTTCAACGAGTTCTTCGGCTTCCACCTCCTTCCCTTCACGATCCTCGACCCCATCGACCCGACCGGCCACGGACTCAAGGTCCTCCTCGTCCTGGCGGGCTACATCGGTCTAACGATGGTCGTGCTCGGCTTCGTGCTGGGCGCGCTCAAGGAGTACTTCCACCACCACATCCGCGGCGCGCTCGGGAAGGCGGGCGGGGCGTTCTTCTCCCTCGGCATCTCGTACGTCGGGCTCACCCTGCTCCGCTCGGGCGGCGTCGCGGGGATCGCTTCGTCCGGCGCGTTCGCGTCCAACGTCCTCCTCGCCCCCGCCTACGCCGCCCTCGGCGGCGGGTTCGTCCTCCTCCTCGCCGGCGAGGGCGGCCAGGGCGCGATGGCCGTGATGGAGGTCGTGAGCCACGTCCTCTCCTATACCCGGGTCGTCGGCATCCTGCTCGCTTCCGTCATCCTCGCGTTCCTGATCGACATGGGGGCGACCCACTTCTTCGGGGCCGGTGCCCTGGGCCCGCTCATCGCGGCGGTGATCCTGATCTTCGGCCAGGGGTTCAACCTCGTCCTCGCCGTCTTCGAGCCCGGCATCCAGGGCGCCCGGCTCATCTTCGTCGAGCACTTCTCGAAGTTCTACTCGGGGAACGGCCGCGCCTTCCGGGCGTTCGGGACCCGGCGGCAGCACACGGTGAGCCCCCACGCCGAGCGCCTGGGCCAGCTCGGCATGGTGGGCCAGCCCCGCCGCTAGAGGCGCGGCGCGCACCGGGCCCGGACTACGTCTTCGAGAGGACGAGCAGCGACTCGATCCGCTCGGTCGGCAGCGCGTAGAGCCGGCCGTAGATGATCCGTCGCAGGTCGCCGCGCTCGAGCTCGGAGAGGAGGAGGTAGGTGAACAGGATGGCCAGCGAGAGCGGGTACGCCCGCATCCGGCGGATCTCGCGGACGGCGCGGTCCCGCTGGAGCGCGACCTCGAAGACCGTGAGGCTGCGCTGGGCACGGTACTCCGCAACCCCCTCGGGGAGAGTCGGGAACCGCCCCTCGAGGCCCTTCACGAGCTCGGGGACGTCGCGCGCCCCGAACAGCTCGGGGACGAGGGTCCGGGCCATCGACCCGCCCTCGATCCACCGGTCGGCCACCACGTCCGCCGGCACGTCGGCGTCCTTTCCCTTGAGGAGCAGGAGGACGTTGCGGATGTCGATCTCGCCCTGGACGAACTGGCGGACCACCCACTCGTCGCCCTGGAAGTACTTGAGCGACTCCAACAGGCGCACGTAGTAGTCCCGGTCGAGCGCCTGTACGAGCGGGAAGATGTCGTGGGTCCGCCCGTAACTCTCGAGGAGCGGGAGCAGGATCGACCCGTAGCCGTACTTGACGAGGCCCGTGACCGTCGCCTCCAGGGTCGGCTGGTCGAGGAGCTGGCGGAAGTCGTCCAGCGTCATGACGCCGGCGAAGAGACCGGCCGGGATGTCGCGGCTCGAAACCAGGAACGCCTCCGCCTCGGTCACCGGCCGCCCCTGGGCCTTCGCGGAGAGGATGAGCGCGATGTTCTCGATGTCCCAGCGCCGCAGGTACGCGCCCACGATCGGCTTCCCCGCGAACGACGCGGACTCGTACGCCTGCCGGTTCCGGGCGACGAAGGTCCGGTTGATGGCGATCTCGAGGAGCGTCGCACCGGAGTAGCTGGTCGCCGCCTGGACGATCGCCGGCCCGTACGGGGTCGGCTCGAGGATCTTCGTGATCTCGGGAAGGTCCTTCGCCGAGAGAAGGCGCTGGAACGTCTCCTTCGGGAGGAACGAGGGAAGATGGGCCTTCAACCGGCCCAGCGCGCTCGCGTACGGGGAGCTCGACACGGGGCCCCCCCTACGCCGCGAGGAGGTCGCGGACCTGGTCCTCGCGCAGTCGCAGGAGCTCGTCGAACGACAGGTTGAGCCGCCGGGCGCCGTCGGTCGTCTCGGCGACGAACCCGCCCAGGATGGGAAGCGGGTCGGAATCGAAGCCGGACTTCGCGAGCGACTTGAGGACCGCCGCGTCCTCGCTGCGGCCCCGGACCCGGATCTGCTTTCCCAGCGCGGAGACGGCGAAGGCGTAGAGGCGCTTGAGGACCGCCGGGTACTCGCCCGACTCGGTGTACTCCGAGAGGAGGCCGCGGGAATCGGCGAGCAGCTGGGTCATCCGGCGCTCCCGGGCCTCGAAGACGCGTTTGCGGGCCTCCAGCTTCGCTCGCGCGAGCCGCTGCGCCCGTTCCCGGGCGATCTCGAGCTCGGCCTGGCGCTTCGCCTCGGTGCGGATCGACTCGACCCGCCGGGAGCCGTCGGCCTTCAGCCGGGCGGCTTCCGTGTCGCGGCGCTCGCGCTCGGCGGAGATCTCCGCCTCGGCCCGCTGCCGGATCTCCTCGACGAGGCGTTCGAGGCTCATCACCCGAATACGCCGAGCAGGAGGATGATCCCCAGCACGAACCCGATGATCCAGAGCGTCTCGGGAATGACGAAGAAGAACAGCACGTTGCCGAACTTCTCCGGCTTCTCGGCGTAAATCCCCATTCCCGCGGCCCCGATACCCGACTGGGCCATGCCCGTCCCGATGAGACCGCCGGCAATCGCGAGTCCCGCTCCGATGACGGCATACGGATCTGCTACCACGTTCGCGCCTTCCCGGCCGCGCACCGAGGTGGGGTATATAACGCGCGTCCCCCCGCCAGGGGCGGCGACGCGCTCCGTCCCCGCCGAAAGAGACCCCGGGAACACCGGAAGGGGCGGTCGGGAACCCCCGCATGGTTTCCATTCCGAAACTGTCTATAGGCTTCGATACCTCCGACCGCCCGATGACCGAGTCCCTCCGCAAGCTCGCCGAGGATCTGACGCGTGACCTCGAGCTCACCCAACCGCCGGTCCAGATCTCCTACCTCGATTCTCCGCCCCAGGGAGTCCGGGAGCACCCCGGCGGGGTGCCGAGCGTCTGCACCTTCTTCGCAGAGGGCCGCTCCGGTCCGTTCTTCGCGAGCGTCCGTGCCCACGAGGACTGCGAGATCGGGGCATTCGTCCTCGGGATCACCCCGGCCGGCGAGCTGGGGGAGCGGCTCATGTCGACGCTCGGCGGCATGCAGAAGGAGGGGTATCTCCAGCCCGGCGAGGAGGCCAAGATCCCCCACAACCCGACGCCGCCCAAGTTCGTGGCCTACGGTCCCCTGGGGAGCCTGCCCGTCCCGCCGACGAGCGTGCTCCTGTTCGCCCGACCGAAGTCGGTGATGCTGGCCCTAGAAGCGGCGCCGGGCCCGGTCCCCACCAACGGCCGCCCGATGTGCGCGATCGTGCCGACCCTCAACCAGGGAGCGAAGGTCGCGATGTCGATGGGGTGCATCGGTTCGAGGGTCTACACCCAGATGGGCGACGACACGCTCATCGTCGGCGTTCGAGGGGACCACCTCGCCGAGTTCGCGAAGACCGTGAAGCGGATCCGCCAGGCCAACGACGTCGTCGGCGCCGAGAACACCCGCCGGAAGCACGCCAAGGCGTAGGGGTACGAGCCCCCCGTCGCCGCGTCCCGCCTGCTCTGGGCCGCCGCTCTATCCGGGCGGCGGCTCCCCGGTCCCCGCCTCCGCCGTGCCCTCGGGGTCCTCGGCGGGAGCTCCCTGCTCGGCCCGTCTGCGGCGGATAACAAGGGCCGCGATCACGACGACGGCCACGATGGGCACGACGATCAAGAGCGCGGCCGTCGTGAGCGAGAGCCCGAACACGGTCCCTCCGGACGTCGTACCCCCCGGGAGGGGATTCACCGTCAGCGTTGTGGTGGCGTTCTGGAGCGACTGGGCGGCATCCTCGACGCTCACCGTCACCGTGTAGCTGCCCGGGGCCGTCGGCGTGCAGGCCCACCGGGTCGCGTTGACCGCTCCGGCGGCGCAGCCGGGCGGGAGCTGGGAGAACGAGATCGCGATCGGGGCGGATCCCCCGGCGACCTGCACGGAGAAGTTCGTGGCCCCACCCAGGTCGACGACCGCCGGGTCGGCCACGAAGCCGGTGATCGCGAGCGGAGCGTGGACCAGTACGCCCAGCTGGGCGCTCGCTCGATGCCCGAGCGCGTCCACGGCGGTGACCGTGACCGTGTAGAACCCGGGTCCCGTCGGCGTGCAGGAAACGGTCGTCGAGTTCGCGCTCGAGCAGCCCGTCGGAAGCCCCGTGTACGCCAGGGTGAACGGGGCCGTGCCACCGGAGATGAGGACCGTGAGCCCGACCGGAAGACCCGCATCGACCGCCGTACGGCCGAGGGCGAACGAGGAGATCGAGGGCAACGCATGGACGACGAGCGAGGTCACGCGATACGTCGAGAGCTGGTTCGAATCCGTGATCGTGACGTTCGCGACGAAGGTCCCGACCGTGGACGGCGTGCAGAGGAGCCGGGCCGACCAGGGACCGGAGAGCGTCGGGATGTTCGCCGACTGGTTGCACCCCGGCACGCCCGTGAGCCCCACGGCGTACGGGCCGCTCCCCGACGAGCCGTTCACCGAGAGGGCGACGCTGTCGCCCAGGTCGATCATCGGCCGGGAGGCGACGAACGCCCCGATCGAGGGGGCCGTGGGAATGACCGTGAAGGCGGTGGTATCCCGAGCGGACCCGACGGTGGAGCTGACCGTGACCTGGACCGTGAAGCGGCCGGCTTCGTTCGGGGTGCACGAGAGGGTGGACGCATCCACACTGGGGCAGCCTGTGGGCAGCCCCGAGTAGGCGTAGTGGGGACCCGAGACGCTTCCCCCGAGTGTCACGACAAGGACGGTCGAGCTCCCGAGGGTGAAGCTCGAGGGGGTGGCCGTGAACGCCACGATCGCAAGACCGCTCACCGTGAGGTTAACGGAACCCGAGACGTGGTTTCCCACGGCGTCGGTCACCGTGACGGTCACGGTGAAGTTCCCGCCGGACGTCGGCCGACAGGAGAGGTTCGCCGTCGTCCCGGCGCAGCCCGGCGGGAGCCCCATCCAGCTGTACGACCGCCCGCCGGTGCCCCCCGTGGCCGTCGCCGTCAGGGCCAACGGCGCCCCCTCCGCGGCGTACGCGGGCATAGCGGAGACGCTCCGAAGGGCCAGCGGGACGGCCGGGCTGGCTCGGTCGCGGATCGTGTACCACGCCTCGGAAAAGCCGCCCGTCCACGGATTGCTCGTCAGGGAATCGGGATCGATCCAGGGCGCGAACGTGAGGACGTTGTTGACCTGGCCCTGGCCGACGTATAGTCCCAGCCGCTCGAGCAGCTGCGAAAGCTCGGTGTAGGCGAGGTCCCGGCTCGGACCGAGCGGAAGGGACTGCGCGACGTTCGCGAGATCGGCCGACAGGTTGTAGACCGCTCCCTGGCAGTCGAAGGGGATCGGGGTCGTGGTCGTCGACCAGACGGACGTGGAGCTTGAACACGACACGTTGAGGTAGAGGAAAGCGGAGGCGATGGCGTCGCTGAAGGTGTAGGCGGAGTTCGGCGGGACCAGCGCGTTCGTGGGATCGCTCGGGTCGGAGTAGTCATCGACCCAGCCGAGCCCCCAGATCCCCCAGGGGTTGTTGCCCGGCCCGCTGAACAACCCATAGGACGCGAGGGTGATGATGTCCTCCGGGATCAGGGTGAGGCCGATCGCGCCGCCGGAGAGGTTGGAGACCGAGTTCGCCCACGCCGTGTCCTCGGCCTGCCCCAGGGAGTCGCCGGCGAGATAGACCAGCGGGATCGTGCAGGGGCTGCCGGTGGAGCACAGGGCGCCGGTCGTGGAATCATGGGCCGTCAGGTTCCACCACCACGCGGCGCCACCGACCACCGACGGATCGGGGTTCGGGTCCCCCGATCCCCATGAGACGTTCGACGGTTCCCCACCGCCCGTGAACAGCGGAAGGGGGGGCGCGCCGTACGGAAAGCGCCACTGGGTGCCGTTCTCCTGGT
>DASQHP010000154.1:0-2839 GCA_035632035.1 Thermoplasmata archaeon
CCCCGATCTTGCCCCCTCCCGTGTCCGACCAGGTCGCGTACACCCTTCTCGCCGCCAACAACACCTTGCTCCAAGGGAAGTTCTCCCCACCGGTACCCGGCGCTTTGGGTGGGGCGGTCTATGCTCCAGCTCGCAATGAGATCTACGTCGGCGATAGCCGCGGCTCCGATATCTTCGGCATCAACGGCTCGACGGGGCGCGTCGACCAGACCATCTACGCAGCCTGGAATCCCTCCAACCTAGCATACGACTCGGCGGATCGAACCGTTCTCGCGGCTACGGGGGGTGCGCTGCTTCAGGTAAGCCCGGGGAATGGTGGATCCGTCAGAGTGGTGGTCAGGGGGAACGTAGGGCCGTCCGTCGAAGGTTCTATGGGCGTCGCTTTCGATCCGGATAATGGATTAGCGTATGCGGTGGACTTCGTGGACAACCAAGTCCTTGTCATCAATGTGGCCGCGGGTTCGTATGTTGCCAACGTCTCGATACCGGGAGGCCCTCAAGCTCTCGCCTACGACCCCGTCGACCACCTGCTGTTTGTTGGGAGTTCCTGGGGTTCGAGCATCAGCGTGATCGACACCAAGAACAACACCGTGATTGACGGCCCGATCGGGCTAGGTAATTACGGTGGCAGCTACCCGCGCCCCAACGGCGCGGTGTACGATCCTCTCAACGGCGACATCTACGTCTGCAGCAACGACCCGTTTGCAACGAACTCTGTCGTCCTCGGGGCGTCGAACCGCACCGTCTTGACCACCAATCTGAGCACCGGCGCGTGCCTCTCGATGCTCTTCGATCCCGCCAATGGACGGGTCTACGTGGGAGGCTTCGCCGGAAGCATTGCGAGCATCAACGGGACCGCCTTAGGGGGTAGCAAGGTCCCCGATCCTAACGGTCCCGCCGGTCTAGCGTACGACGTCCAGGACAATCTCGTTTACGCCGCCAACGCGGGCGGAAACTCGATCACGTCCTTCAATGGAACCACGGCAACGCTCGTCAACCGGCAGCTAGATCTGACCGACACATTCCTTCGCGCCAGCTTCGACCCGTTCAATGGAGTCACGTACGTAGCGACCCCGGACATGGGGTTTGCTTGCGCCTCGCCAGGAACCCTCACCGTCCTGAACTCCAGCGGCCATCCACAGGTCGTAACCAGTATCCCCGTCGGCTACGGCCCCGATTCCAGCACTGTAACGGACTCCGACCATGTGTTCGTGGCCAACGCCTGTTCGGACAACGTTACCGTAGTGGACGGGGCAACACAGCGGGTCATTCTTCCCAGCATTCCTGTGGGCTCGTTTCCGGCGGCCCTCGCCTTCGACTCACTCCACGACCAGGTGATCGTCGCCAACGAGAACTCGGGCAACCTCACCGTTCTCAATGCGACCTCGGGCAGTGTCGACGTCTCAAGCGTTTCGGTGGGCAACCAACCGGAGGGAGTGGCTTTCGACCCCAAGAACGGGTGGATCTTCGTAGCGAATTACGGGTCGAGCACCGTATCCGTCATCAACAGCTCCACGGACCTGCCCGCGGTTGCCGCGATCCCGGTCGGCTCGTACCCCGAGGCGGCACTCTACGATCCCTCCCACGGAACGGTCATCGTGGCGAACTCGGGCTCGGACAACTTGACCGTCATCAACGCCACGACCGGGAGCATCATCGCGCCGAATGTCTCGGCGGGGGCGGGACCCGTGGCGATGGCGCTGGACCCGGCCGACGGCTTCCTCTACGTGGCGGACGCGGCAGGAGGCACCGTGGCCGTGATCAATCTCACCACTCTATCGATCTGGAAGGCGTTCATCCCCGTGAACGGCGACCCACAAGGAATCGCCTATGATCCCACGACCCAGCAGGTCGATGTGAGCGACTTCTCCGCCGGAACGATCTCGGTCCTCGCCACCGTTCCCACGGTGGACTCGTTCCACGTCACTCCAAACCCGGCGGACATGGGGAGGCCTGCTCTGGTCGTAGCCTCCGCCTCGGAGCCGGGGGGAGCCCAGCTCTCCTACTCCTACTCGGGTCTCCCGCCCGGTTGCTCCCCCTCCAACGGAACGGTCATCCAGTGCACCATCTCCGCTCAGGGAGACTTCCGGCCAGAGGTCACGGCGACTGACCCTCGGGGTTACTCGGGATGGCGCTACACGAACCTCGTGGTCGAGCCGCCCCTGAACCTCGTGAACGCGTCCATCACCCCAACCGTGGTCGACGTGGGACAGACGGTCCGCGTGAGCGTTTCCGCCTCGGGAGGCGCGCCCCCGCTCAACTACGCCTACCTGGGACTCCCCCCCGGCTGCCGGGACACCAACGACGACCCGCTGACCTGCCAGCCGAGCGCCGCGGGGATCTACGGGATCCAGGTGATCGTGGGAGATGGCACGGGACTTCAGGCGGAGTTCCAGACGATGACCTTGGTCGTGAACCCACTCCCCACCATCCCGCTCTTCGACGCGTCGCCAGCCGCGCTCACCTTCGGAGGAACGACGACTCTTCGCACCCTCGCGATCGGCGGCACGGCCCCGCTGACCTACGCGTACTCGGGACTGCCAGCCGGGTGCGTGGGATCAAACGCTTCGACGATCGCGTGCACGCCCCAATCGAACGGGACGTTCCAGATCTCGGTGACCGTCACCGATGCCGTGGGCAGGTCGGTCGCCGCCTGGACCAATCTCTCGGTGCAGCCTCTGTACGTGGCCCCGCCGCTGGTGGACGGCTTCTTCGCGGGCCCCCCGTCCATGTACGTCGGGAACGTGACGACCTTCTACACGGTAGTGTCGGGGGGACTTGCGCCCCTGCGCTACGCGTACTCAGGGCTGCCCGGGGGCTGCACAAGCAGCTCGATCCC
>DASQHP010000155.1:0-19597 GCA_035632035.1 Thermoplasmata archaeon
CCGCGCAGGCCGGTGATCTGGACGTAGACGTCCCCGACGTTCTTGCCCCCACGCGTGCCTCCGACGGCGAGTCCGAGGAGGTCGGCCTGGGAGACGACGCCGACGGGCCGGTCGTTCTCGATGACGAACACGCTCGAGACCTTCTCGGCGCTCATCCGCGCGGCGGCGTCGATCGTGGGCGTTCCCGAGGGTACCGTGACGGCGGGAGAATGCATGATGGTGGCGACCTCGACGTCCAGGACCGTCCCGCGGCGCTCGGTGTCCTCCTTCCCCCTCGCCGTCGGGCGCCAGAGGATCCGCCCAAGGTCGGCGACGCCCACGGCACCCACGAGGTGGCCACGACGGTCGACGACCGGCAGCGGGTGCTCTTCCAGGAGGCGGATCTGCGTGAGCAGGGTGCGGCAGGGCTCGGATTCGCGGACGAGAAGCCCCACGGGGCTCATGATCTCCTCCACCGTATGCCGGGCGAGCCCCGGGAGGCTCGGCATGACCCGGACAAGGTCCGTCCGGGAGACGACGCCGACCAGGTCGCCCTTCTTGCCGACGACCGGGGCGGCGCGCAGCCCCGCGGCCAATAGCTGCTCCGCGAGCTCGGCGTAGCTGGTGGTCGGCGTGACGACCGGCGGGAGAAGCATCAGGTGGGAGACCTTGGTCGCGAAGGAGATGTTCCCGCGTCGGACGATCGACTCGAACGTGATCATCCCCGTGAGTCGACTCCGGTGGAGGACCGGGAGTTCGTGGATGGCGTGGCTTCGCATGAGCCCGATCGCCTGGGAGAGCGGCGCGTCGCCCGTCACGGTGACCGGTTGCGGCGTCATGAGTTCCCCGGCCGAGGGCCACGCAGCGGGCATCGAAGGCAAAGGGGACCCGACGCCCCCTTTAGGATTTCCTAGGGTCCTCGGTCGACTAGAGGTCCCGCGCCATCTGGTAGCCGTTCTCCCCGTCGGAGTAGTAGCCCCGCAGGAGGTCGGTCACGGAATAGCCGAAGTGGCTGTAGAACCGGATCGCGGTCGCATTGGAGACGCGCACCTCGAGGGTCACCCGCTTGAGGCCGCGGGCGCGGCACCGGAGGAAGAACCGTTCCATGACGATGGTCCCGATCCCCTGCTGGCGGTACCCCCGTTCCACGGCGAACATCAGGATCCGCGCTTCGCCCTCGACCTGGTTCACGCCGAGCAGGAACCCCACGGGCCGGTCGTACGGGTCCACCGCCACCAGGAACCCCTCCGGCCACTGCTGGCTCAGCGACTGGTACAGGGCGGAGTCGTAGTGCTCGTGGAGCGCCTCGGAGACGATCGGAACGACCTCGGGGATGTCGGAGAGCCGGAAGTCCCTCAGGCGGGCGGGAGGCGCCGGGCGGCTCGTTCCCGGGAGATTCACGCGCGGGGCGGAATCAGCGATACATCTCACCCGGCCCTTCGTCCTCCCCACGTCGCATGGAGTTCATGGACCTTTGCTGGGATTCGAGGTTCCGACGGACCTCGGCCTCCAGCTGGACCGCCCGCTCGCGGAGCGGCTTCGTGTCGACGACGAGCATGGGCACGAGCGGATTCACGGTCTCGATCACCTTCGCGGCCGCCCGCGCATCCGGGAAGTCCTTGTGCGCCTGAGCGACCAGGCAGAGCGTCGGGAGGGCGCGGTCGATCGCGGAGAGCATGAGCCCACCGGCGAAGCCGGTGATCACGCCGTTCGCCGGTTCGAACCGGTACTTCTCCAGGAGCGGGGCGGCCGAGCGGTTCGCCATCGCCACCACCCGGGCGTCGCCCCGGATCTCCTGGTCGATCGGCTGGCCCTCGACGGCGACGACGAGCTGGACCCCTTTCGACTCGGCCCAGTCGAGCAGCGTCCGGCCGAGCGGGTTGAGGAGCCCCACCGGCGGCTGGATGTCACTGATGGCGACCACGAGCTGATCGCAGCGCCGGTCGACGCCGCAGACGACCTTGCTGGCGTAGAACCGGACGGGAGCCGTCACGACCCCGCCCTCCATGATGACCGTCGGCGGAAGATCGTCGCTCGAGAGGTACGCCACGGGTTGCATATCGAGAGCGTGGACGAGATACGACGCGGCGACGGAGCCGACGAGCCCGTGCGTGGGGAATCCGACCACCATCATCGACCCCTGGATCGTCTCGTCGCCGGTTTCGAAGACGCGCATGTTGGCGCTCACGGTTCCTCAGAGGTCGAGACCCGGGGGTCGGTTTAAACCGTTGGGCGGAGCCGGACGCTCCCCGGGGCCTGCAACCGGTTCTCCCATCCGGACCGCGGGCACCACACCTAAATACGCCGCGGCCCCCCTTGGGGTCGATGAAGGTCCTCGTCGCGGGGATCGACGGGTACTCGGGGTGGCCCCTCGCCCTCCACCTTCTCGCCCGGGGCCACGAGGTCGTGGGCGTCGACAACTTCGTGACGCGGCGGCGGGTCCGCGAGGTGGGCAGCTGGTCGGCGACCCCCATCCCGCCCTTCCCCCGCCGGCAGGCCGCGGTCAAGGAGCTTCTGGGCAAGGACCTCGCCTTTCACCGCGGCGACATGGCCTCGTGGCCGTTCGTCCGGGACCTGCTCAAGGCGGAGCAGCCCGACGCGATCGTCCACCTCGCCGAGCAGCGGTCCGCGCCGTACTCGATGATCGACGTCCACCACGCGGTCCGCACGCAGACCGAGAACCTCGCGGGCACCCTCCATCTCCTCTACGCGATGCGCGAGCATGCGCCCAAGGCCCATCTGGTCAAGATGGGGACGATGGGCGAGTACGGGACCCCCAATCTCGACATCGCGGAAGGTTTCTTCGAAGTGGAGTACCGCGGCCGCACGGACCGGGTCCCGTACCCCCGACAGGCCGGCTCCTGGTACCACTGGTCCAAGGTGCACGACTCGGGGAACGTGATGTTCGCGACCCGGATCTGGGGTCTTCGGTCGACGGACGTCATGCAGGGAGTCCTCTACGGGACCCGCACTCCGGAGATCACGAACGATCGGCTGCTCACCCGGTTCGATTTCGACGAGGTCTGGGGCACCGCCCTCAACCGGTTCGTCGTCCAGGCGATCCTCGGCCTCCCCATCACCCCCTACGGCAAGGGAGAGCAGAAGCGGGGGTTCATCGCCCTCGAGGACTCGATGCAATCCCTCCGGCTCGCCATCGAGCATCCGCCGTCCGCGGGCGAGTACCGGGTCTTCAACCAGTTCGACGCCGCGTACTCGGTCAACGAGCTCGCCGAGCGGGTCCGGCGCGTCGCCGAGCGGCGGGGCCTCCATCCCGTCGTCGAGCACCCCCCCGACCCTCGGGTCGAGGCGGAGACCCACTACTACAACCCCGTTCACGAGCACCTGCCGCGGCTCGGCTACGTGCGCCAACGCGAACTGGACGCGGTGATCGAGGAGATCTTCGACGACCTGCTCCGGTTCCGGCGGAGGTTGGTCGCCAAGAAGTCGGTGGTCGTCCCCGGGCACGTGAACTGGCGTGAGCCCGACAATCGGGGTCGCGTCGAGGCGCCCGCCCCGGCATCCACCCCGGTCGTCCCGGCCCCGACATCGAGCGAGACCTCCCCCGGACCCAGCGCCGCGTGAGCCGGATGCGCGGCGTCCTCACCCTCGCGGGCGAAGGGACCCGGATGCTCCCGTGGACCCGGGGCCTCCGCAAGGAGTTCCTCCCGCTCTACGACGCCGTCGAGGGGGGGCCGCCCGTCTTGAAGCCGGTCGCGCACCACGTGCTGGAGTCGATGGCCGAGGCCGGCGTGACCGATTTCACGCTCGTGGTCGGCGCGAAGGACCGGGCGTTCGTCCAGAACTACTTCAGCGTCGACCCCCGCTTCCTGGACCGGCACGCGCACCACCGGGAGCGGATCCGGGAGACCGAGAGGCTCTATCGCACCCTGGGCCGGGTCAGGATCCATTTCGCGGTCCAACCGCGGCCGAGAGGGTTCGGGGACGCTGTGCTCCGCGCGGAGCCGTTCGTCCGGGGTGAGCCGTTCCTGCTCCACGCCGCGGACGCGCTCCTGTGGGAGCGGCCCCGCGGGGCGATTCTGCGACGGCTCGCGGCCCGGGTGACGACCGGAGAGGTCGACGCGGTCCTGGTGGTACGTCGCGTGGCCGACCCGCGTCGCTACGGGGTGATCGAGGGACGACCGGCCCCCCGGTGGGAAGGAATGCGACGGCTCACCGTGGAGCGGATCGAGGAGAAACCCGACCGGCCCCGGTCTTCATGGGCCGCGACCGCGGCCTACGCGTTCACCCCGAAGATCTTCGAGGCGCTGCGGGCGGTGCGCCGGGCGCACCCGTCCGCGGAGCTCGAGCTCACAGACGCCATCCAGTGGCTCCTCTCCCACGGCGGCCGGGTGGAGGCGCTCGTGCTCACGCCCCGGTGGGGCGAATGGTGGTCGGTCGGGACGCCCCTCGGGTTCGTCCGCGCCCTCCGCCGGACCGAGCACCTCGCCCGGGCCCGGGCCGCGAGCCGGACGGAATCCGGCCGGCAGAAGGATTAAGGCTCACACTCCTTCCCCAGACCATCACCCGAGTAGGCCGGGGCGCGTGCGTCCGGCGGGGAGGAGCTTCGGCATCCAATGAAACGCCAGATGGTCGACATGCTGGCCGACCTGATCAAGATCCCGAGCGACCCGTTCTCCGACAAGCAGGAGGTGCTCGACTACGTCCAGTCGTTCACCGACCAGGTCCACATGCGCAACACGCTCTTCGGGGATGCCCAGGCGCCGGCGCTCCTCGCCGAGTATGGGCAGGGAGGGATCGTTCTCTCCGGCCATCTCGACACTCCGCCCATCGGCGACTACTGGAGCTTCTCGCAGAGCCAGCTCGCCGGCGGGCGCATGTACGGCCGCGGCGCGGCCGACATGAAGGGGACGGTCATCGCCATGCTCCAGGCGGCCGCGGACCTCGTGGCGCGGAAGGTCCCCGTCGTCCTCGCTCTCACCACGGACGAGGAGACCTCCATGCAGGGCGCGCTCGCCCTGTCGAAGACGCTCCCGTTGCGACGCGCCAAGGCGGTCGTCGTGGGAGAGCCGACGGGTCTGCGCGTCGCCTACGCCGAGAAGGGCGTCCTGGACCTGGCCATCGAGACCCGGGGAAAGGCGGCGCACGGCGCCATGCCTCACCTGGGCGAGAACGCGATCTCCAAGATGATGCGGATCCTCCGGGGGCTCGAGAGCTTCAAGGGACGCATCGCCCATCCCGAGCTCGGGATGGTGACGATGAACATCGGCACCTTCTCCGGCGGCACCCGGATCAACGTCGTTCCGAACAAGTGCACGAGCGAGGTCGACATCCGCTTCCCACCGCCCTACACCCCCGACCAGCTCTACCGGGAGATCGAGGACCACCTGCGCCGCATCAAGACGCCGTTCACCCTCCGCCGGATCCTGCAGATGCCGGCGGTCCAGATCGACCCGTCCAGCGAGCACGTCCGTCTGCTGAAGGAAGTGTCGAGCGCCGAGTCGGCCGTGCTGGTGCACGCGAGCGAGGCGGTGTGCTACACGCAGGTGAACCCCCACGTCGTGATCTTCGGCGCCGGCGAGGAAGAGCTGTCGCACCAGGCCAACGAGTACGTGAAGGTCGAGGCGGTCTCTCGCGCGGCTGAAGTCTACAAGAAGTACGCGCTCCGACTGGCGGGTGGCCGCGCCGGGTAGGCCGGCGTCCGTGAGGATCGCGCAGCTCTCCACCCGGTTCCCGCCGGGACCCGGGGGGGTCGAGAGGCACGTCCTCGAGGTCTCCCGACGCCTCGCGGCGCGGGGCCACACCCTCACCGAGTACACCTCCGACCTCTACCGGGAGTTCCCCTGGCAGCGGCTCGACGCCGCGGTGCCGCGGGACGAGCGCCGCGACGGATTCCGGGTTCGACGCCTACCGACCTGGAGCCTTCCGGGCGAACTCCACTATCCGTTCATCCGCGGCCTCGAACGGGCATTGGCCCAGGACCGTCCGGAGATCCTCCACGCCCACACCTACGGGACCCACCACTCGGCCGTCGCCCGCCGCTTCGGGCGTCGGGCCCGGGTGCCGTACGTGCTGACCGCGCATTATCACCCGATCTGGTCGATCCACGGGGGCTGGCTGCGTCATCGGCTGCGGGGATTCTACGACCGCCGGCTCGCGGCCCCCATCGTCGGCGATGCGGCGGTGGTGATCGTCCAGACCGCGGAAGAGGAACGTCTGCTGCGCGAGAACGGATTCCCCCTCCCGCGGGTCGCGCGCGTCCCGCCCGGCTACACCCCCCTCCCGACCCCGTCACCCGACTCGCCCGGGTTCGCCGCGACCTTTCATCTCGACGGGCCGTTCGTTCTCTTCGTGGGCCGCCTCGCCTCGAACAAGGGTCTCCGCCCGCTCTTGGAAGCGTTCCGCGGGCTGCTCCGGCACGACCCGACCTCCTCCCTCGTCCTGGTGGGCGAGGACGGGGGGGAGCGGGCGGCGGTCGAGGCCCAGGCGCGGGCGCTGGGGATCGAGGGCCGGGTCCGGCTCACGGGATTCCTGGCGGACGAGCGGATGCTCGCGTCGGCGCTCCGGGAGGCCCGGGTGTTCGCGCTCCCGAGCGAGTACGAAGCGTTCGGCCTCGTCCTCCTCGAGTCCCTGGCCATGGGGACCCCCGTGGTGGCCAGCCGCGTCGGGGGGATCCCCGAGTTCGTGGAGGACGGGCGGGCCGGCGTCCTGGTCCCGCCGAACGATCCCTCCGCCCTCGAGGAGGCGATCGTGCGGCTGTGGGATGACCCGGCACTTCGGGCACGCCTGGGAGGGTATGGCCGGACCGTGACCGTGCCACGGTACACGTGGGACCGGGTGACCGACCAGCTGGAGGCGGTGTACCGGGGGGCGCTCGGCTCGTGAAGGTCGTCCAGGTTTCGCTGCGGTTCGACGCGCCCGGGGGCGTGGAGACCACGGTGCGGGAGGTCACCGGCCGGCTCCGACGGGCGGGCGTCGACGTCCGGGTCTTCGCGAGCGACCTCTACGATGAGGCCGCGTGGGAGCGCCGCGCGGTCTGGAGTCCCGCGGTGGATGGCGTCCCGGTCCGCCGATTCCCCGTGTACCGGCGACTCCTTCCCGGGCTCACGATGCCGCTCATGGACGGACTGGTCGGGGCGCTCCGCGATGAACGCGCCGACGTCGTGCACGCCCATTCGCACCGCTACGGCCACGTGCTGCAATCGGCGGCCGTGGCCGAGGCGACCGGGGTGCCGCTCATCGTATCGACCCACTACCACCCGGCGGATCGACGCGAACCGGGCTGGAAACGCGGCCTCCTGCGGCTCCAGGACGTGGGGTTCGGCCTCACGGCGTACCGCGAGGCCCGCACGCTCATCGCCGAGACGGAGCTGGAAGCCGGCCTCCTCCGGGAGTTCGCGCCCGCCGACCGGATCCGCGTCGTTCCTCCGGGCATCGACCTCGAGGCCTGGCGGCGATCGGAATCGACCGACCCGTCACCCGCGGAACTTCCGTCGTCCTACATTCTCTACGCGGGCAGGGTTGCGTCGAACAAGGGGCTCCCCCACCTTCTGGACGCGTACGCCCGGCTCCGCCGGACCGCGCGACCGGACCTCGTCCTCATGGGTCGGGACTGGGGGGAACGGTCCGTGCTCGAGGCCCGGGCCCGCGACCTGGGAGTTTCCGAGTCCGTGCGCTTCCTGGGAGCGATCGACGATCCGGCCCGGTGGAGGTCCATCTTCCGGCACGCCTCGGTGTTCGTCCTGCCGTCGGAATGGGAGGCGTTCGGGCTTGTACTCCTGGAGGCGATGGCGGCACGCTGCCCGATCGTCGCGAGCTCCGTCGGCGGGATCCCCGAGGTGCTCCAGGGCGGCGCGGCCGGAGTTCTGGTTCCGTACGGGGATGCCCAGCGGCTCTCGGACGGGATCCAACAGATCCTGGACGACCAGGCCCTCGCCGGCCGTCTCGTGGCGGGCGGGACCCGCCGGGTCGACGGACTCAGCTGGACGCGCTGCGTCGAGGAGCACCTACAGATCTATCGGGACGCTCTCGGCGGCTGAGGTGCATCGAGCGACGCGAGCTCCTGCCCCAGGGAGCGGAGGGCGGAGCGTTCGGGCTCCCGCTTGACCAGGCTCGCGGCCCGCAGGAGCCGGCCCACCAGACGCCACTTCACCGGGCGGCCTCCCGGGCGTACTGGCGGAGGATGGCGAGACCTTTCGTGATGTTGGGTCGCGACGTGGCGAACGACAGGCGAAGGTGGCCGGCTCCCCGGGAGCCAAAGGCGTCTCCCGGTGTCGTGATGAGGCCGCGCTGGAGGAGATTGCCCGCGACCTCCGCCGCGGTTCCGGGCCAGTCGAAGTGCGGGAACGCGTAGAACGCGCCGGCCGGCCGGACGCATCTCAAGCCCGGCACCCGGTTCAGGCCCTTCGTCACGAGTTCTCGCCGGGCCCGGAACTCCCGCACCATCGCCCGGGTCGCGGAACCGTCCGAGTTGAGCCCGGCGAGGGCGGCGACCTGCGCGGGGGTCGACGGGCAGGCGACGACGTGGTAGTGGATCTTGTTGAGCTCGACCGCGAGGGAACGCGGAGCGACCAGGAATCCCAGGCGCCAGCCGGTCATCGCGAACGTCTTCGAGAACGAGTTGACGATGATCGCCCGGTCGCCCCGTCCCCAGAACGAGGCGAACTTCCCCTCGTAGACGATCTCCTCGTACACCTCGTCCGAGATGATCGTGAGGTCGTGATGGTCGGCGAAGGCCACGATGCGTTCGACGACCGACTTCGGAAAGACGCCGCCCGTGGGATTGGACGGGGAGTTGACGACGATGGCCCGGGTCCGGGAGGTCACGCGGGACTCCAGCTCGTCCGGGTCGGGAACGAACCCCCGCTCCTCGGGGAGGTCGTAGGGAACCGGCACGGCCCCCGCGAGGCGCGCGTGGGGCGCGTAGAGGACGAAGCCGGGGTTGGGCACGAGGACCTCGTCGCCCACGTCGTAGAGGGCGAGGGCGGCCGCGAGCAGGCCCTCCGAGCCGCTCGAGGTGATCACGACGTTCTCGCGGCTCGTGTCGGCGTCCCGGTCCTGGTAGCGCTCGGCCACCTTCTCGCGGAGCGCGGTGAGGCCGGCCGACGGCCCGTAGTGGTTCATCCCGTGCCGGACCGCCTCGCACAGCGCGTCGATGACCTCGGCCGGAGGCTCGAAATCCGGCTCGCCGAGGCCCATGTTGATGGCGTTGGGCGGCGCGGCCTCGAACATCTTCCGGATGCCCGAGATCTCGACCTCCCGGGCGCGCTGGGCCACCATTTCGGCGAGGACCGGCCCTGGGTTCTTTACCATTGTGCCCTCGCCGCCGAGCCTCGGCCGGGTTCGCGAGTTCGGTGCGCTATACACAAGAGACATCTACCCCGGCCCCTCCGTCGGACTCGGGGGCTCGTCGGTGAGCGTTACCGTCATCGTCGGTGCACAGTTCGGCGATGAGGCGAAGGGGAAGATCACCGACTACCTCGCGGCCCACGCGCGCTACGTCGTGCGGACCGGCGGCGGTCCGAACGCGGGTCACTCGATCCACCTCCCCGAGGCGACGATCGTGCTCCACCAGCTCGCGTGCGGAGTGCTTCGGCCCGGCGTGGTCGGGGTCAGCGGCCCGGGGATGGTCGTCAATCCCACCCAGTTCGAGGAGGAGATCCGCGACCTCGAGGCCCGCCACCTCCTCAAGGGCGACGTCGTGGTCAGCGAGCGCGCCCACGTGCTCCTGCCGCTCCACGCGCTCGAGGACGCCTGGGAGGAGGAGGTGCGCTCCAAGGTGAGCGAAACCGACTCGGTCGGCACCACGCGGCGGGGCATCGGTCCGGCCTACGAGGACCGCTACGGCCGGTGGGGGATCCGGATGGTCGACCTCTCCCGGCCCGCACTTCTGAAGCAGCGGCTGAGCTTGCTCTACGGGACGAAGGGGCATCTCACCAATCTGCCGCCTCAGGAAGAGCTCCTGAAGCAGCTCGCCGAGGTCGGCGGTCGGCTCGCCCCGTACATCCGCTCCACGGAGCCGATGCTGTGGGACGCCCTCGCCCACGGCGAGTCGATCCTGCTCGAGGGCGCGCAGAGCGCTCTCCTCGACATCGACTTCGGCACGTATCCCTACGTGACGAGCTCGCACCCGACCGCCGCAGGGGCGCTCGTCGGCAGCGGGATCCCGCCGCAGGAGCTCGATGAGGTGATCGGCGTCGCCAAGGCGTACGCCACGCGGGTCGGCGCCGGCCCCTTCCCCACGGAGGTCGGTGGGGAGATGGGCGAGTTCCTCCTGAAGGTCGGCGGGGAGCGCGGAGCCACGACCGGGCGTCCCCGGCGCTGCGGCTGGCTCGACATGGTCCTCCTCCGGTACGCCTCCCGGCTGAACGGCTTCACCTCGTTCGCCATCACGAAGGTCGACGTGCTGGGCGGTCTCGAGAAGGTCCCGGTCGCCGTCGGCTACACGACCGAGAGCGGCGAGTCGTACACCGACTACCCGCCGACCGAAGCGGAGGAGCTCGCGAAGGTGACGCCCGTGTACGCGGAGTTCCCCGGCTGGCCCGAGTTCACCCCCCGGCTCAAGGAGCGGATTCGTCGGGAGGGCGTCCACGCCCTGCCCGCCGCTCTCCGAGAATTCCTGCGGTTCATCGGGCGCGAGACCCGGGTCCCGGTCGAATACGTGAGCTACGGGGCCCAGCGCCAGGACACGCTGTGGCTGGGACGGGGCGCCCCGGCCCCCGCCCGACTTACGAGCTGGAGCCAGTAGCACATCGAGCGGGGCCGGACACGCGTGGCCGTCGACCCGTTCCTCTACGTGGCGTTCCTCCTGGGGTTCGTCGCCGGACGCCTGGTCCAGCGCCGGAGCCCATGGGTCGAGAGGGGAACCGTCGCGACCGTCATCATCCTCCTTCTGCTCCTGGGGGCGAGCCTCGCGGTCCTGCCGGCCGCCGAGGTCGCGGCCGCCATCCCCCCCGCCGTCCTGTTCCTCACGATCGTCGTGGCGCTGACGCTCGGGGTCGTGTACTGGCTGCCGCGGGGACGCCCGACCTCGGTATCCCGGAACCCGATCCCCGCGCGGAGGTTCCCTCTCGAGCTCGTGTTCGTAGCCGCGCTCGTGCTCGGCTATGGAGCGCTGGGTCGGTTCGATCTGCCCTGGGGCACGGGAATCGAATGGGCGTTGTACGCGCTCCTTGCGCTCGTCGCGTTCGACCTGCGGCTTTCATGGGGGGGAGTACGCCGAGTGTGGGTTCCGCTGACGGCCGCCGTCGTGGGCGCGAGCGGCGCCGCGGTGATCATGACTCTCCTCGGCGTGCTTTCCTTCCCCGTTTCCCTCGCGACCGCCTTCGGATTCGGGTGGTACACGCTGTCGGGCCCGCTGGTGGCCGCCAAGGTGGGGCCGGCCCTCGGCCTCGTCGCCTTCCTCACCAACTTCCTGAGAGAGAGTGTCACCATGTTGAGCGCCTCCCGGATCGGGCCGCGTCTGGGTGGTGCCGGGGTCGTGGCCCTGGGAGGGGCGACCTCGATGGATACGACCCTCTACTTTGCGAACCGGTACGGAGAGTCGGACGCGGGGGCGCTCGCGCTGGCCACGGGGCTCGTACTGACGATCTCCGCCGGAATCCTCCTACCGGCGCTGCTGTCACTCCCCGGGGCGTGAAGCTTAATCTCCGGGTTCGTCGTCCGCTCCGCTACGGGCTCGTAGTCCAGCGGTTAAGACGTCGCTCTCACACAGCGAAGACCGCCGGTTCAAATCCGGCCGAGCCCATCCCCCGCCCCCACCTGGCTCGGTCCCGTGGGGACGCGCCGCTTCGCTCTCGATTCCCCGGCCGCGCTTCCTAGTACGGCCCGTGATAGAGGGTCAGCACGTTCGCGCGGCTTACGATCCCGACCAGCTTACCGTGCTCGACTACCGGCATCCGGTTGATGTGATGGGAGAGCATGAGACGCGCGGCCTCGACGGTGAGCGTGGTGGGGCTGACCGTGAGCGCTGGGCTCGACATCGCCTGGAACACCTGCACCTCATGGAGCACGGTGCGACACTGGGCCAGGACGTCCTTCTGCCGGGCCTCGGACGTCTCCAGGATAATGTCGAAGAGGCCGCCCGGCATCGGAAAGCCGGCCTTCTCCCGAAGGACGCGCAGGATGTCCTTTTCGCTGAGGACACCCACGACCCGCCCATCCTTCCCCACGACGGGCAGCCCCGAGATGTCCTTCTGGCCCAGAAGGGTCGCCGCGAAGCGAAGTGTGTCGGCCGGTTCCACGGTGACGACCCGTCGGGTCATCAGATCCCGGACGAGAGACCCGAAGATCTCGCCTGACGACAGACCGGTTCCCCTCGCCTCCGGACCGATCCCCCCGCCCCCGAGGGGAGGGAACGGGCGCACTCCTTCCGGCGAGACGTCGTGGGCGGCCGTGGTCCGAGTAGGGTCGGTCATAGGACGGTACCTCTCACGGGGAGGAACCCGTTAACGACTGGGTCAACTCCAATCGACCCCGCGTCGACCCTGCCTGGGACCTCCGCCACCGCCCGGGCCCGTCCGCTCTCCACCCCTCGCGGTCGGTCCACCGGCGGCCGGTTCCCCCGCCGCCCCTTCGGCAGTTCGACCGATCTCCCCGCCTCTCCTCACCCGGCGAGGGCGGCTCCTCCTCCAGCCTCCCCAGGAGGGTCCCCGATGGGGAACGTTACGGTCGCACTTCGAAGATCCGGTTGAACGGGGTCTCGGCCGACTTCCGCACCCGCGTGAATCCGCCCTGCCGGAACACATCCTGCAGGCTCGAATCGCTCGCCTGCGCGCCGAGTCCCATCCCGACCTCCTGGGCGAGGGAGGAGGGAACGCACAGAAGGAGCGAGGCGTTGTAAAAGACTCGACCCACTGGGTTGAGGTTCTCCGCCACGTTTCCCTTGGCGAATGGTTCCACGACGAGCCAGGTGCCGTCCGCCTTCAGCGATTGCCGGACGTGCCGGGCCGCTCCCACGGGGTCGCCCATATCGTGAAGGCAATCGAAGAACGCCACGAGGTCGAACTCCTTTCCTCCGTAGTCCTTCGCGGTCGCGACCTCGAAATCGGTGTTCGCCACCACGTTCTCCGTCACCGCCTGGTTTCGCGCCCACTCGATCGACTCCAGGTGATAGTCGTAGCCGATGAATTGCGACTTCGGAAACGCCTTCGCCATGATGATCGTCGAGGCGCCGAGCCCGCATCCGACGTCGGCGACGCGCGCCCCCCGTTCGAGCTTCGCCACGACGCCCTCGAGGCTGGGGAGCCACGAACTGACGAGGTTCGCAAGATACCCCGGCCGGAAGAACTTGCGGGTTCCCATGAACAGGTCGTTGTGATGTTCATGCCAGCCGAGTCCGGCCCCGGTTCGGATGGCCTCGGCCATCTTCCGCTGGTCCTTGTACACCGACGAAACGATGTAGTAGGCCCCCGGCACGTAGGCGGGGCTGTCTTCGTCCGTTAGGGCGAACTTCTGCTCCGCCGACATCCAGTATCGGTCCTTCTGGGGATCGTACTCGATGAAGCCCGAGGCCGCCTGCCCCGCCAGCCACTCTCGGAGATAGCGCTCTTTCGTCCCGGTCTTCTCCGCGAACTCGTGCGAAGTGACCGGCCCGCTCGCGCCGAGCGCCTTGTAGAGCCCCAACTGTTCGCCGATGAGGATGGACGGACCGTGCATGGCCGCCCCGAGGTCGCTGACGAATTTGCCGAGAAAGGCATTCAGTTTCTGCGGATCCACTTCGGCCGCCATCTCCGGCCATACCAGAGTTCGGGGGATAAACCTGGAGGGGACCGGCTCGGGAGGCCGCCGTGGCGGCGGTCGGCGTGAACCTAGATTCACCAATCCCTGATGTACTCCTGCTCTGGAGAAACCACTCGTGTACGACCGTCACCGTCCCCACCGCGTGGGGATTCTCGGGCTCGCCGCGATGGTACTGATCTCCGCCACGGTTCTCGCTCTCTTCTCCAGCAGCAGCGGGGGACTTCCGGGGTCGCCCACCCCCCTTCCGGTGCACGTGGCCGCGGCCACCCCCGTGTCCATTCCGACGTTCTCGTTCCAACCGAACCCCGTGTCCCAGGGCTCGACGACGAGTGGGACCGTAACGCTCTCCGGCGGGACCTCTCCGTACTACCTCTGGTTCAACTCGACACCTCCGGGATGCAACCCCCCGGGCTCCCCAACCATCAGCTCCTCCACCACGTTCCAGTTCAACTGCCAGCCGTCGGCGTCGGGCAGTTTCAACATCCATCTCGATGTTACCGATAGCTCATCGCCCGTCGGGCACGCGTCGCGAGCCGTGACGCTGTCCGTGAACTCGAACAGTGGGAACAACAACAACGGGTCCGGCAACAACAACGGCGGTGGGGGGAGCAACGGCTCGTTCTCGCTCCCGAGCGGCCTCCTCCAGCTCGTGTTCATCGTGGCCGTGGTCTTCCTCGCGGCGATGGTCGCGATGGCGGCGGGGATGGTCGCGACGGCAGTCGCCGTCTCCCGGCGGCTTCGCCAGATCAACGAGACGCTCGCGCGTTCGGGGACTCCCCCCAAGGATCCTAAGGCGCCGACCTAGGCGGGCAGAGCCCACCGGCGAGCGAACGACCCGGGAAGTTCCCGGACGTAACGGGACCCGAGGAAGCAGGACCTCGGGTCACCCTCGCGAGGTCCACTTCTCCCACGGAGGAGAGGCCAGCGTGGAGAAGGAAACGGCCGCGAGGGTCCAGCGTCTCAACGGCCGACTCAGGGCGAGCGGCTCGAACTGAAGAACGAACTCGGCACCGTTCCGCTCGAGCGGGTGGCCTTCGAACCGCACGCTCGCGATCGGCAGGTTGGCCTGAACGACCCGCCCTCCCTTCCAGGCGAGCGGGCTCAGGGAGTATTCGATGCGTGCTTGGCCTGGGATGTCCAGGGTGGCCCGCTGCCCGCTGCCCCTTACCGCGCCCATCATCGACCCATCGGGGGCCAGCACCTGGAAGGGCCGGCTCCATCCGAACCCCCGGGTGGGCTGACGGATGAAGAAGAGCGGGCGGCCGTACGCGTCTTCGACCACGAAGTTCATCATGACCACACGGATCCCCTCCCCGTCCCTTCGGCCCCGGGCGAACAGGCGCCCGGTCCCGTCCGTAGCGATGAACCCACTGAGCAGGGGACCTCCGACGTCGATCGCGAACCGGAGCGTTGAGGGGATCTCGGTCTCGGCCGGAGGTACCGGCACGTCCGGAAGTGGGCGCTCGCTGGGAGACCCAGGCCCTGTGCCGCTCGTCACGTGCCGCCTCGATCCCGCACCCTCAGCCACGGATCGGTGAAGACGGTGGCGACGACACAACCGCCTCCCGAGGTCGACGGAGCGACACCGGAATCGATGGGGGACGTCGCGTATTATGACCCCATGAGCGCCTAGTACGAGGGATTCCGCTCGATTTTCCGCGAGGGCCTCGCCAGTCCTCCGGCGACGGGTGGAGGGACGTGGAGGCGGCGACGGATGACCGAGCGGGCCCGATCGGCGGGAATCCTGACGCTCTCCGCGGTGATCGGGGGCGCTACCGGCGCGGTCGTGGAGGTGGGAACCCCATGGTTCGGGGACTTCCTCGGAATCAGCGCCGTCGGGGTCTTCGGCATTGGGCTCGCCGTGGTCGAAGGACCCACGCTGATCTCCGCCATCGTCCTCGCCCGTCGGGTGACACGCAACTGGGTGCGCAGCGCACTCCAAGCATCGTCCCCGTTCCTCGGCTTCTTCGCCTACCTGGTGGCGTACGGCGTGCTCCGCCACCCGCCGTTCAACCTCGGTTTCCTCTGAGTCGCGGGTCGAGGGTCCGCCCTCCGTTCGTCGGTGGCCTCAGAGACCGACTCCGCCCCCCGTAGCGCCGGCGGACGGTCAACCGAGATTCACCTCCCCACCAAATACCGGGGATTCGACCGACCACCCATGTCCGTGCGCCTGGGCCTCGGAGTCGTCGACGTGGCGGTCATGGTCGGAATGGGGATACGGCCGCCGGGCGGAGTTCCCGTCCAGCGGCAGCCTCCTATACCCGCTCCCGAGTCGACCGAGCGGAGCATCCCTCTCGGGATGCCGGAAGTGAGGTAGGACATGGCGTTCATCGATGACCTGACGCTGATCGAAGACCTGCTCGTGCTGGTCGCGGCCGCCGTGTTCTACACGGGGTTCTTCGTGATCCTGCACTGGTGGAAGAAGGACCCGGAGCGCGCCCGCAACCACCTCCGGGAGGGCGCGTTCGTCCTCGGGATCCTCGGCGCCTTGCTGGCCGTCATCGCCGTAGAGGGCGAATTCGTCTGGCCGCTCCCCGGTGCCTACAACATCTACTTCTTCGACCCCCTGTTCATGCTCTCGTTCCTGCTGGTGGCGTTCGGGGTCGCGGTGTGGCGGGGCCTCCCCACCCACTTCGTCGGCATGCTCTCCCTCGTCACCGGCTCGGGGATCATCTTCTACGGGGTCCGGGCCTACCAGCTCGGCCTGACCAAGGACCCGTTCGAGACCCTGCTCCTCTACCTGGGCTTCGGGGCGATGGGGATCCTCGCGTACCCGGCGACCCTGTTCGTCGACTGGGGTGTGGTCGGGCCGCAGGAGAAGGGGTCCTCCCCCCTCGTCACGAATCCCGTCCAGTTGTACCCCCGGCTGTGGTTGGCGATCCTGGCGATCTTCATGGTGATCGTCGTGCTCGCCGGCGTCGCGGCGATCGCCTACGGGTTCAGCTCCGTCTGGTCCCACCTCGGGAGTCCACCGTAGTCGCGTCCAGTGGTGGGGGGACCCCTCACGGGTCCCCCCTTCGGTCGGCCTACGGCAGTGGGGCGAAGTCGCCTCCCCCGTAGATGTACGTCGAGAAGTAGTAGCTCGGGCCGTACACGTACAGGATGAGCGTGGTCGCGTTCTCGTCGTACGGGAGAACTCCGATCGGGTTGTTCGCTCCGTTGAACGGGTTCGGGATCCCGTAATCCCACCAGAAGTTGCCGCCCTGCAGGCGCGAGTTCACGATGCTTCCCACCAGCGGGATCAAGGGGAAGCCGGCCGCGTAGTGCGCGATGGACGACTTCTGGACCGAGATGTTCCACGTCGCGGAGTAGCTGGTGGCCGCTCCCGAGTAGAGGTTGAGCGGCAGCAGCCACGCCGTGGTCGGGGTCGCCACGTAGTTGTTGTAGATCAGGTCGTTGCTCTCCGCGATCTGCATCCCGAGCCCCACGTTGAGCCCGGACCAGATCGGCTGGATGCCGAGGGTGGAGTTCGGCCCGGGGGGCTCCGTGAACCGGTTCCCCCAGACCGTGTTGTTCCCGCCGCCGACGTTGAGCGGCCCGAAGATCGTGCCGCCGCTGAACATCAGCAGCGCCTGGCCCTCCGTCGCGAAATCGTTCGCGGCGATGAGGTTCCACGACGACTCGTAGAAGATCACGTTGAACGTGTCGAAGACCACCGGTAGGTACGCCGAGGAGCCGAACCAGCCGGAGATCTCCGAGTGGGCGAGCGCCACGTGCGAGACGTTCCAGAACCAGAGCTGGAGCTGGTTCGTTGCCGGGAGGAACGGTCCGGGGTACTGGAAGTCGCTGGTCTGGGTCGTGAAGCTCGCCGTGCTCCGCGCCTCGACGTAGGCGCTCGTGCCGTGGAGGAACAGTCCCGGGTAGACCGGGAACGTGAAGTCGTTGTAGAGGCCGAAGACGGGAGAGAGCGCGCCCCGCTGGTTGTTGAACAGCATGTACGGGTTGGTGGAGGTTCCGGATCCCGACGAGGAGATCGCCTTCAGCTGCGCGTTGCTGAACGCCCAGAGCGGCGTGTAGACCCCTTCGCGCATGTCCTTCTTGAGATGGACCGTCAGCGAGAGGGGCCCGGTCAGGGTGAATCCGATCATCGAGGGCGTGTAGTCACCGAGCCCGATGGCGACCCGGTAAGTGCCGGGAGTCAGCCAGAAGGTGTTCCCGTAGACGCCCGGTGCCGCGACCGATTCCTGGATCAGGAAGTGCGCGAGCGCCTGCGACCCGTTCGACTCCGTGAAGACGTAGAAGGCGTTCGAGGGGGTCACCGCAAGCGTCACCGGGTACGACCCCGCGGGGGCACCGGCGTTCCACAGTCCCCGAAGGATGCTCGGACCGGTCGACATGGTTCCCCAGTCGGCCAGCCCACCGGGGCCTCCCGAGCCCGAGGTCCACGCCACGTTCGCGCCGGTCACCGTCTCGCCCGTCTCGCCACCGTAGCTGTAGGCCGTGGGGGTCGGCTCGTACGCCCCGAGCGCGGCATTCCAGTACGCGAGTCCCAGCGTCGCGTCGGCCGTGGCGAGGTCGGCCTGGCTACCGCCGCCGGGCCCGCCGAGAATCAGCTCGAAGTCGTTCGTGAGGCCGAGCGGATTGTAGGAGAACCCATCCGCCGTGTAGTTGGACGGGGTAGTGAGCGGGGTCCCCAACGGCAGCGTGGAGTTGAACACCGCGTAGTCGTAGGGAAGGGTGAGGCTCTCGCCGGGACCCGACAGGGCGACCGTGAAGTTGACCGCGTCGCGTCCGCCGATGACGGACGAGTTCATGTACAGCGAAAGGTTGAACGGCTGAGTGATCGGCATCGGCACGAAGTACTGGGCGTAGTAGAACCCGAGCGCTCCGTAGAAGTTCGTGCCAAATGCCCCGTGGGCGTAGAGGGCGTTGGCCGAGATCGGCCCGCCGGAGAAGTTCCAGATGTTCGTGACCAGGATCAGGAAGTCCGACTGGGCGTAGTACTCGACCACGTTCTGCGTCCAGAACTGGTAGCCGGGCGTTCCGAACAGCGTCACGTTGGTGAGGACGGCGTTGAGCTGGATGCCGTAGCTGTCCGGCGAGCTCTGGAACAGGTCCAACGGCTGGATCCCCACGCCGTTGACATTCACCTGTCCCCACAGGCTCGTGGTGTTGAGGGTGGTCGGAACGACCTGACCATGCGATCCCTCGCTGAGCCCGTAGTAGGCCAAGCCCATCGGGGCGGGGGTGCCTCCGTAAAGGGGCGTAACGTACCCTTGCGACGAAGAACGAGCCACCTGGGTGCTCGTTGCCGAGGGTCGCGGCAGGAACGCCACGTGGGGGCTCAGGCCCGCCGCGTGCACGGCGGACATCGCGTGCTGAGCCATGCTGCTCGCCACATTGGAACCGGGGGCGGAGAGCACCTGGGTCGGGGCGGGGGATGCGACGCCGAACCCAACCGACGCGGGGTCCAGCGGGGCCGAGGCCAGCGGCGCGACCGCCGCAGCGGGTCCCGGCCCGCCGCTCGCGGCCAACGGGGTCAGGAGGATCGAGGCGGTCAGCACCAGGGCGGCAAAGGTCACGCTGCGGAGTAGGTCCATGGGCGCCCGTAGCCGGCCCCCCGTTATCAAATCTCGGACTTTTGCTGCTAATGGACCTGCGATGTGGCCGTTTGCTACCATATCAAGTAGTTCGCGGCGGTTTCTCACAGACGTCCGTCGGTTGCGAATCTCATTCGAGAGACGTGGTACGAGAGGGACGGACCGGAATTGGATCGAAGTGACCCCACCGAGCCGGTGTCACCCGCCGGTAGCACGCGGGGCGCGACAAGGAGGAAGCTGCCGGGCCGGCGCTGGGATCGGTGTGGGCATCACTCTCGCGGGATCGTGTTCAGGGTGGCGGAGTCCACCGCATCCGCGCCAGGACGGATTCGGTGCCGTGCCTCCGAAATACCCCGTGGTGGCCGGTCTCGATGGAGGGC
>DASQHP010000156.1:0-6234 GCA_035632035.1 Thermoplasmata archaeon
CACACCTTCTACCGTCCCGACGTCGCCGCGGCGCAGCGCCTCGATGAGATCTACACGGCGCTGGGACCCCAGTACATGAGCCTCGACCCCGACGGCCGGAAGCTCCCGCCGAACGGACCCCAGCTGGTCCGGGAGCTGGACGCGATCGCGAAGAAGTACTCGCTCTACCGGATGACCCCCCGGCAGTTGCAGAAGCTCCGGGGGAAGCTCCAGATCGTCTTCCAGGACCCGTTCAGCTCCCTGAGCCCCCGCATGCTCGTCCGGGACGTCGTGGCCGAGCCGCTCGCCATCCACCACATGGGAACGCCGAAGCAGCGCTACCAGCGCGTCGCCGAGCTCCTCCAGGCCGTCGGGCTCAACCCGGAGCACCTCTGGCGGTTCCCCCACGAGTTCTCGGGGGGTCAGCGCCAGCGGATCGGGATCGCCCGGGCGCTCGCGCTCCGACCGGACTTCATCGTCCTGGACGAGCCCACGAGCGCGCTCGACGTCTCGGTCCAGGCCCAGATCCTGAACATCCTGAAGAAGCTCCAGTCCGAGCAGGACCTGGCCTACCTGTTCATCAGCCACCACCTCTCCGTCGTCCGGTCGATGAGCCACCGCGTCGTCGTGATGTACCTTGGGAAGGTCGTCGAGCGCGCCCCCACCGAGGACCTGTTCGAGCGCCCCATGCATCCGTACACCCAGGCGCTCCTCGCGGCCATCCCCATCCCCGACCCCGTCGTCCAGCGGGAGCGGATCCTCCTCAAGGGCGACGTGCCCAGCCCCGCGTCCCCTCCCCCGGGCTGCCGGTTCCACACCCGGTGCCCGGCCGTGATGCCCATCTGCTCGAAGGTGGAACCACCGCTTCTGCGCATCAAGGGCGACCACTTCGTCGCGTGCCACCTCTACCCCACCCCCGAGGGAGGCGCCCCCGTCCCCGAGCCGGAGACCGCGCCCGAAGCCGGCGCGCCGCATGCCGTGGACGTCCCCCTGTCGGCGTCGTGACGAGGCCGGCCGGTGGCGTCGTCCCGGAGCCCGTTCCTGCCTCGTCTGGACGGGGAGGAGCGCCAGAAGGCCATCGAGGACCCCGGGCCCAGCTGGCGGGAGTGGTTCTTCTTCAGCTTCGCCAAGGTCTGGACGCTGCTGGCGTTCTTCATCATTGACGTGTTCGTCTTCGTGACGTTCGCCGACCCGTTCGTGGTCTGGGCCCTCGTCCCGTCCATGGCCCTCGCCATCTACGGGGAGTACCTCCTCTACGAGTTCCTGTGGTTCCGCCCGCCCCTCGAGAAGATCTCCGAGTGGCGCCGGGAGTTCCATCCCACCTGGTTCCGGCCGGTGCGCTTCGGGCGCTGGACCGTCGAGGGAGAGCGGGTACGAGCCGGCGGACCGCTTCTCCCTCCCGGAGAGGAGCCGTACCCCGACCCGAACGAGTTCCTGTAGGCGTTGGACCTCGCCTGGGGACTGGCCGGCGCACTCGGGTACGGACGAGCGCTCGAGCGGTGACCGCCCATCGGGTCGGCGTCTCGCCCGGTCTTCGAAGTCAACAGAAACAGGAACCCCCCGCGCCCGAGGGCGCGGGGGAGGAAGGGGTTCGTCCCGACAGGAGCTTGCCCGACTTAGCCGGTGACGCCGGTACCGCCGATCGTGTACCACGTCTGGTCGTTACCACCGCCGATGGTGACGTTCGTGTTGAGCGTCGTTCCATCGATGTAGGTCGCGTAGCTCGCCACCAAGCTCGTCTGGAACGTGTAGGCGTAGAGCGCCAACCCGTTCGCGATCTGCTCCACCATGTTGTACATCAGCACCCGGGCGGGTCCCGCTGGCATGACCGCGGCCTCGTGCATGCCGAGGATCATCGCCGCGTACGCCGCTCCCTGGCAGTTGGTCGGGACGCCGCCGTAGGTCTGGGCGTACGTCGACCACCAGCCGATGTCCTGCCACGGGTGGCAGCTCGAGCTGTTGAACGCCGCCTGGTTCGACTGCTCGAGGACGGTGTCGGAGGCGGTGTAGCTGGAGTCGGGGTAGTACAGCGGCACCATGTAGTCCGTCGGGTCCGGGTAGTCCGGCGCCCATCCCAGCCGGTACAACGGCATCGCGTTCTGGTACGGCCCGCTGTAGAGCGAGTTCAGCACCAGGTCGATGAAGTTGATGTCCAGCGGGTTGGCGCGCAGCGCACCGCCCGACAGGCTGTTGATCTCCGCCGCCCACAGTCCGATCCGCTGGTCGAGGTCCGGCGCGCCCGTCTCCCCGAACAGGGGGAACTGGCACGGGTTGGACGACGAGCAGCCCGCGAGCTCAGGGTCGTAGTACGAGGTGTTGGACGAGTCGGTGATCTTCGACCACCACCACGCCGCCCCACCCGTGACGCTCGCGCTCTGGGCGGGGTCGCCCGTCGGCCACGAGACGTTCGTCGGGTAGTAGTTCGCCATGAACTGGGGGATCGCCCCGCCATAGTTGAACGCGTACTGGATCCCGTCCTTCGTGTTGATCGTGGACTGGATCGTCCCGTACGGATAGGCGTGGACGATGAACTCCCTGAGCCCGACGTAGCTCATGAAGTCGGACGGCACGGTGATCGGGTTCGTGGTGTACCGCTGGGCGCCTGCCACGTTGAAGGCAAGGTTGAACGGCATGAAGTCGATCGAGATCCCGGGGAAGCCCAGGGTCTTGATCTTGCCTTGCGCAACGAGCTGGAGCAGCAGCCCCGTGTCCGGCGACGGGATCGAGGCGAAGTCGGCGACCCCGTTCTGGTAGGCGACCTCACCCGGTAGCTGGCTGGTCTCCCAGGTGACCGACACGCTGGGGGCGTACTTCCCGACCGCCGGGAAGCAGCCGGTCCACGTGCACAGCGGGTTGGGCGAGTAGCCGGGGTTCGCCTGCAGCGAGAACGACTGGCCGATGTTGAGCTGGTTCATGTAGTATGGACCGCTCCCGACCATGTTCCACTGGACGTTCCCGACGAACGGGGGCGACGAGCCCGCCTTCTCCCACGCATCCCAGCCGGTCGCCGGGAGGTTGGTGTCGGTCGGAGCGAGTCCCCAGCCGGTGGTTCCCGGGGCCGCGCACGGGTGGTCGCCCGCGTCGGTCACGTTCCCCTTCGTCCAGTACGGAATGCCCGCGTTGCCGCTCGTCGAACTCTGGCTCGAGCTGAACACACCGCATGGCACGATGGACGAACCGAGGCCGTCCGCGATCAGCTCCAGGAAGTACGGCCAGTTGAGCCCGTTCCCGTTGGCGTGGAACGTCACGCAGCCGTGGTAGGGCGCGGCCATCATCGCGCTGGTGCACGCGCTGCCGTTCAGGGTGATCGCGTTGTAGACGTTCTGCGGGGTGTTGTTCCGCGCGCCGTGGATGCCGCCGTCCCAGAGCCCGTTGCCAGAGCTCAGGAGAGCCTGGGTGACGATCCAGCCGTTGTTGCAGCCGAAGCACGGCAGGACCGAGAAGCCCATCGTCCGCGCGAGGGAGAACAGGACGTCCGTCGGCCAGACTCCCCAGCTCGCCTTGGTCGCGGGGTCGTAGAACTTGGCGTGGCCATCGATGACGAACGTGTAGTCGGACCCGCTCGCGAGCGAGTTCCCGAACAGCGTGTTGCAGTTGTTCGCACCGGTGGTGCTGCCGGGGACGCACGCCGCCAGGACGGGGACGAAGGCGCCGGGCGAGGGGCCCGTCGTGCTCCCGTTGTAGGCGATCAGCGTCTGGTAGACGTTCAGGATCGGCTCGTAACCGGCCGTCTCGTAGTCGACCGCGGGGTCCTCCGAGGTGGACCCGCCCGGAACGAGCTCGTAAACGATCAGGTGGCCCGCATGCTTGGAGCCACCCGAGCTGCCCGTGGACGCGGCGCCCGCGTTGACGCCGCTCGGCGAGACGAACACGGTGAAGGTGAAGTTCTGGTCAACGACGCTCGAGGTGGAGAGCGACTTCGCACTTCCCTCGAACTTCACCCAGTAGACGCCGGATGAAGCGAAGGTGACGGTCGCGGTCGCGCTCGAGCTCGTGTTCGAGGCACCGGAGATCGTTCCACCGCTGGACGCGCCGATGGTGGGCGACTGGGCGACGAAGTCCGGGTTGGTGGGCTGCCCAGTGTAGGCGCCCGAGACCGTGATGAACTGGCCCGCCGAGAGGATGGCGGTGGGCGCGGTTCCCGAGGTGGAGTTGGCCGTCACCGACCCCGCGACGCCCGGAACATCCTGCGCCGTGAGGCTGGTGGACGCGGACACGACGCTCACGACACCCAAGTTGTGGTAGTTGTCGTGGGCGGCTCCGCCGATGGTGGCCGTGACCGAGATGATGTAGGAGCCGGGCTCCGTGTAGGCGTGGTTCACGGTAGACGCTGCGCCCGTGGTGGGAGCGGAGCCGTCACCGAAGTTGAAACTGTAGCTCGAAACCGTCCCATCGGACGAGGGGACGGACGCGGTGACTGGAACCAGGTTACCCGTTCGGGCCGCCGCAAAAGGAATGAGTAGGGACACGTCGTGAGTCCCCACTATTCCGGTACAGACCGGGCTGGTCGACGGACTGCAATGGATCACCTTGCTGATGTTGGTTCCAGGAGAGGTCGTCGACGAATTGAACGCGAAGTACCCACCTGCCCCTACCACGGCGATCACGACGATCATGATGACCGCCGCCGTGGGCGTGGACATGGCGCGTTGCAACCGCCACCGACCCGGGCTATACCGCTCTGTCGTTTCAGCCATCGATTTCACCTAATTTCGGGTTCCCCCGAAACACGGGGGCTCGACCTCATTGGTTGTATATATACCCTTACGGAATGGACGGCCCCGTGACATCGGCGGGCCGTAGGCTTCGCATCGCGCCGTCGCTCCTGAGCGCCGATTTCGGGGCGATCGGAGAGGCGGTCGTGGCCGCCGAGAAGGCCGGGGCGGATGCGTTCCACCTGGACGTCATGGACGGCCACTTCGTCCCGAACATCTCCTTCGGACCCGCCCTCGTGAAAGCCGTCCGGGCGCGCACCACGCTGCCGCTCGATGTGCACCTCATGATCGAGCGCCCGGACCGCTACTTCGACGATTTCGTGCGGGCCGGCGGGACGACGCTCGTCTTTCACATCGAGTCGCTCGCCGACCCGGCCCACATGATCCGGCGCGGGCACGACATGGGAGTGCACGTCGGCGCCGCGATGAAGCCCGAGACCCCGCTCTCGGCGGTGAAGCCGTATCTGGACCGGCTCGATCAGGTCATGGTAATGAGCGTGCACCCCGGGTTCTCGGGCCAGCTCTTCCTGCCCGAGGCGCTTCCCAAGCTCAAGGAGGCCCGCGCGGCGCTGGACGAGATCGGCTCCTCCTCGGACGTCTCCATCGATGGGGGCGTCACCGCCGCGACGGCGGTCGAGGCGGCCCGCGCTGGCGCTTCCTTCTTCGTCGCCGGCAACTCCGTCTACGCCGGTGGGGCGGTCGGTGAGAACCTCCGCCGTCTCCGCGAGGCGGTGGAACGGGGGGCCCGGGATGCGGTTCGCTGAGCTCGCGGGATTCTACGACCGCCTCGAGTCGACGACGAAGCGGCTCGAGATGCGCTCCATCCTCGTGGAACTGCTCGGCCACCTCGCCCCGCCCGAGCTCGGGGAGGTCCTCTATCTCTCCCAGGGGCTCCTGCGGCCCGAGTACGACGCCGTCGAGCTCGGAATGGCCGAATCCCTGGCGACCCGCGCGGTGGCGCTCGCCACCGAGACCGGGGAATCCGATGTGGCGTCCCGGGCCAAGCTGTCCGGTGACCTTGGCACCGTCACCGCGGAGCTTCTAGCGAGTGGTCGCCCCGGTCGCTCGCCCTCCCTCACAGTCTCCGAGGTCTACGCGACGCTGCTCGAAATCGCCCGCGCGGCGGGCGAAGGTTCGCAGGAAAAGAAGATCGGGCGACTGAACGAGCTTCTCGAGCGTTCCACCCCGCCGGAAGGGAAGTACCTGGTCCGGTTCGTCCTCGGAAAACTGCGCCTCGGCGTACGGGAGATGACGATCCTGGACGCCCTCGCCGAGAAGTTCGGCGACGGCACGAAAGAGGCACGCGCGCAGGTCGAGGCCGCCTTCAACCTGTCGAGCGACCTCGGGCTCGTGGCCGATGCGCTGCACGCGGACGGGCTCGCCGGCCTGGGCCGCATCGGGATGGTCGTGGGCCGGCCGATCCGACCCATGCTCGCCGAGCGCTCGCCGACGCTCGAGGCGGTGATGGAACGAATGGAGGGCACGGCCGCCCTCGAGTACAAGTACGACGGGCTCCGGGTCCAGGCCCACGTGCCGGCGC
>DASQHP010000157.1:0-1616 GCA_035632035.1 Thermoplasmata archaeon
AAGACGGTGAAGGTGTAGTTCTGGTCGACCACGGCCGAGGTGGTGAGGCTCTTCGCGCTTCCGAGGAACTTCACCCAGTAGATCCCCGACGAGGCGAAGGTGATGGTCCCCGTGGCGCTGGAACTTGTGTTGGAGGCGCCCGAGACCGTCCCGCCGGGTCCCGCGCCGATCGTGGGGGACTGGGCGACGTAATCCGGGTTGGTGGGCTCGCCCGTGTACTGGCCCGTGACCGTCACGGATTGCCCGGGTTGCAGGATGGCGGAGGGGACGGAGGTCGAGGTCGTGTTGGCGACGATGGAGCCGGCCACGCTGGGCACATTCTCCGCTTGGACGCTGGTCGCCGCGGCAACGACCTGGACGAGTCCCAGGGACTGGTAGTTGTCGTGGGTCTGGCCGCCGATCACCGCGGTGGCCGTGATGATGTAGGATCCGGGCTCGGTGTACACGTGGTTCACTGTGGTGGCGGTTCCCGAAGCGGGGGTGCTTCCGTCTCCAAAGTTGACGGTGATGCTAGAGGGCGTTCCGTCACCTGAGGGTACCGAGGCGGTGACGGGGACGAGGTTCCCGGTCCGGGCGGTCGAGAAGGGGATGAGGAGCGACACATCGTGTGTCCCGACGACCGACGTGCACACGGGGCTGGTGGGCGGGCTACAGTGGACGACGTGCGAGATCTGGGTCCCCGGCGAGGCGGACGCCGAGTTGAACGCGAAGTAGCCCCCGGCCCCTACCACGGCGATCACCACGATCATGATGACCGCCGCCGCGGGCGTGGAGATCGCGCGATTCGCTTGCCATCGGCGGGGAGCGCTGGGCGCAGAGAGTTCGACCATCGGTTTCACCTGGATTCGGGTCTCCCCGAATTGTGAGCGCCGGACCCGACGGGTCGTATATATACGCCGACGGGATGTATATTACACGTGGACGTATACATGCCCCCCTTTCCACGGATCGATAGAGCATATCTTCTCTTCGGGCCGCGGTCTCGGCCGGTCGCTACAGGGCGGCCGTGAGGCGCGCGGGTCGCCGACCGAGAACAGCCCGCACGTTCTTCGGCGAGGGGGAGACCCAGATCAGTCCTTCGGGCTCCTCTTCGAGGACGCCGATGGCGAAGTAGAATTCGAGGGCCACATTCAGGCTCCGGCGCGTGGTGGCATGGCCCCAGGACGCGAGGATCGTCATCAGCCGGTTGCGACTGACGGGCCCTCCGACGGCCGTCAGCGCCGCCTGGACGTACTCGAGGGTCTCGAGTGTCGGATTGGCTCCCGCGCGCGCGAACCGCAGAGGGGGAGGGCGGGGGACGACGTTCACGCGAGGGTGCGGAGGTCGGCCACGGATATATACGAACCCTCGAACGCCGATGCGCGGTAGTGGGCCAGCTCGGTGAAGTGGGCCTTGCACACACTCGCGGCCGTCTCGTACGGCAGCTGGGGACGGGAGGTGGCGAGGGCCGATCCCCTGGGATGGAAGTTCGACGGCCCTCCGCTGACTGGGTGCGGGGAGAATGGCCGGAAGACCCTCCGGTGCTCGCCCTGAGTCGCGGATCTCTCGGCTGCCCTGGTTTCAGATCGAGAAGTGGTCCTGCAACACGGGGGCCGGGCTTAACGCTACGTAGGGAT
>DASQHP010000158.1:0-13233 GCA_035632035.1 Thermoplasmata archaeon
ACCGTCACGGGGTGACGGGCATCATGGTGATGGGTTTCGGGCGAGCTCGACACGGCGCCGTCTCCTCCGCGAAAACCGGACCGCCCGACAAGTAGGTTTCGCTCGATTGGAGGGGTCAGTACCGCCGAAGGGTGATGCCGCGGGCGACCCGGTCGAGGAGGGAGCGCCAGGGGGAGGCTGGGAGCCCGTCCAGGGCCCGGCTGGCCCGCTCCGCCCAGCGGGTCGCTTCCTGGGCCACGACCGCCGGAGCCCCGCTCTCATCGGTCAACGCCCGCAATCGGAGGAGGTCGCCGGGCTGCTTACGGCGGAGGGCAAAGATGCGGGCGAACTCCGCCCGGCGCCCGGCATCGAGTCGCTGGTACGTCTCGAGCGAAAGCAGCGTGGGGTTCCCCTCACGCAGGTCGGTGTAGAGCGGCTTTCCCAGGATGTCGGGGTCGCCGTGGACGTCCAGGAGGTCATCCCGGATCTGGAACGCGAGGCCCACGGACCGTCCGAACGACGCCGACAGGTCGATCACCGTGCGGTCCGCGCCCCCGACCTCCGCCACGCTCGCGAGGCCCGCGGAGACGATCGCGGCCGTCTTCCGCTCGATGACGCGGAAGTAATGCTCGCGGCCCGTGGTGAGGTCGAACCGGCTCGCTTCCTCGAGGATCTCTCCCTCGACGAGATTGGCGCACGCCTCCCCGCAGCGCAGGATGATGGAGGGCGCGTACTCCGCCGCGAGCTCGAAGGCGCGAACGAACAGGTAGTCGCCCGTCATGATGGCCGTGGGCAGCCCGAACGCTCGGGGCATGGACGGGCGCCCTCGGCGCAGCTCCGCGTGGTCGATCACGTCGTCATGGACGAGCGACGCGGTATGGATCAGCTGGAACGCCGCCGCCAGGGAATGGATCCGGCTCGACGTCGTGGCACCCAGCGCGCGGCAGAGCGCCGCCATGAGGAGCGGCCGGACTCGCTTTCCTCCCGTCGAGCAGGCGTAGACCGCGGCGCTCGTGAGCTGGGGGTACTCCGCGGGCAGGACCGAGTGGAGTCGCTGGTCCATCTCGGCGAGGTCGCTCGTGAGCACGGGGAGGAGCTCCTTCAGCTCCTCGATGTCGAGAGCGCCGAGGGTCTCGCTGACGATCGTCTCGATCGGGACGTCCGTCGGCTCGCTGGGTGACGGGGACGTCACGAGACCCTCCCCAGTCGAGCCGGCCAGCGCAGCCGCATCATCGCGTCGAGACCCGAGCGGCCGATATAGCGCATTCCGATGGAGAGCAGGAAGTCGTGGCGAACTACCCGGTCGCCGAACCGCTTGATGCGATACCCCCGGTCGAGCGGCCCGTGGAGGTGGGCTTTCCACAGGCGGTCGTACTCCCGCAGCGACGTCCCATCTCGGATGTGGGCCGCGGCCGCGACGCCGGCGTCCCGCCCCGAGATCATCGCGGTCGGGATGCCCCCGCCGTTGGTGGCCATCACGAGGTTGGCCGCGTCGCCACAGAAGAGCGCGTTCCCCCGCACGGCCGAGGAGGGCGGCGGCCCGATCGGGACCCACCAGCGGGTCCGGTCTGCGACCGGGCCCAGTTGCGCCTCGGACGCGAACCGGTCCAGGAGCGAGCTCAGGGACTGCCCCCGAGGGATCTCTGTCACGCCAAGCCCGACGTTCGCCCCATCCGTCTTCGGGATCATCCAGGCGTACCCTCGCGGTGCGACCGAGCCGAAGTAGAGGTCGATCTCGGCCGGGAACTTCCCCTTCGCGGAGGCCGTGATCATCCGGTAGAGGGTGCGGGGTGCCTGGAACCCCATGCCCCGGGCGACGGTGGAGATCGGGCCGTCGGCGCCGACCACGACACGAGCCTTCACGGGCTCACCGGTGGTGAACCGGACGCCGTCGCGGTCCACCCGGGTGACGCCCAGCGGATGGCGAAGCTCCGCTCCGGCCTGCCGCGCCCGCTCGGCGAGCGCCTGGTCGAACCGGTCGCGTGCGACGGAGAAGCCCTCCAGAGGGAACCGGAACCGGTGCCGATCGGGCCCGACGCAGACCATCTCCCGCGTCGTTCTCAGGATGGTCTCCCGGGGAACGTCGTACGCCTCGGCGAGGACGTCCCCGCACGGGAGAAGGTCGCCGAGCTCGGCCGCCGTGGGCAGGAACTCCCCACATTGCACCGGGACGCCGAGGGTCGGACGCTGATCCACGAGGAGGGTTCGGGCACCCCCTTCGGCCGCGAATCGCGCCGCGGAACTTCCGGCGGGTCCCGCCCCCACCACGACCACGTCGTAGCGCTCCATCGCTACGCTCCGGTCGCGAGGAAGTGCGTGGCCGCGCTCTGGATGCCCGAGAGTACCGGCTGGGGATCCACCCCGAACGCGACGATGGCGACGGCCGCCAGCCCGATCGCGGCGGCCCGTCCCCATCCGAGACCGCCGACCGCGAGATCGCCCGCCCCCGAGCCGCCGGCAACGACAAGGGGAGTCCCCGCGGGCGTCACTTCGGGTCGGTCCAGGAACATCACCTTGAGGACGCGCGCGTAGTAGAACACGGACAGCGCGCTGTTGAGCAGACCGGCGACCGCGAGCCACACGAACGCCCCCTGGGCCTCGACAGCCGACGAGAAGAGCACGAACTTCGACGCGAACCCGATCGTGAGCGGGATGCCGGCCAGCGAGAGAAGCATGAACGCGAACGCGACCGAGAGGTACGGACGCTTGAGCCCGAGCCCCCTCCAGTCGTCGATCAAGGGGCCGATCCCCAGCCCGGCGACGCCGGCGACCACGAGAAAGGCGCCGGCCTTCATGAACACGTGCGCGAACACCTGGAGCGTCGCGCCCGCGAGCGCCGGGGCCGTTCCGATGGCGATGCCCAGCAGCATGTAGCCGGCCTGAGAGATGCTGGAGTACGCCAGCATGCGCTTCATCTCCTTCTGAAGGAGGGCCAACACGTTCCCGACCGTCATCGTGAGCACCGCCGCGATGCCGAGGGCGATCTGGAGCGTCGGCGCGAAGTTGTAGGGGACGCATCCGCCGCCCGAGCAGCCGACGCCGCGCCCTACCGTGAGCGCGACCGGCCCCAGGAAGATGAGGAAGAAGCCGAAGAGCCCCACCTTCTTCGACCCCCCGGCGAGGAACGCGGTGACGTCGGTGGGGGCGCCGTCGTAGACGTCGACGGCCCACATGTGGAACGGCACGAGGGTGAGCTTGAACCCGACGCCGGCGATGAGGAGCGCGTAGCCGACGAGCGCGAGGTCGGGATACGCCACGGGGGTGGTCGCCTGGGCCAGGACGACGAGGTTCGTCGACCCGAACGCGCCGAACAGGAGCGACGCCCCGAAGAACGAGATCGCCGTGGAGAGCGCCCCCACGATGTAGAACTTCATCGCGGCCTCGATCCCGCGGGCGTCCTTCCGGGTGTATCCCACGAGGAGGTAGGTCGAGATGCCGGTCACCTCGATCGCCAGGAGGAGAAAGATGAGGTCCGCGGCCGTGGTGGCCAGCATCATCCCGACAGTGGCGATCAGGAGGAGGCCGAAGAAGATGGAAGCGCCCCGCTCGTCGGAGCTCCGGGAGAGCGAGGCGAGCGAGACCAGGAACGCGGCGAGAAGGAAGATGACCTGGAAGACGAGGCCCAGCGAGGTGAACGCGTAGAGGGCCGAGGTGGACACGGCCGTATCGACCGCGGACGCGGGGAGGGTCCGCAGCGCACCCAGCCCCGCCGTTCCCAGGTCGGCGAGCACGAGCACGATCCCGATACCGAGGCTCGCGAGGCTGAACGCCCCGAACACCTCCACCCGACGGCGCACCAGGCCGAGCGTGTCCGCGAGAAAGACGAGGAGGGCGCCCACGAGCACGACGAGCTCGGGGAGGAACTCCGCCACCGGGATCGGTAGCGCGGTCATCGGCCCCTCACGGGAGCGTCCTCACGGGGGAGTTCACGATGATCGTGACCAGGAGGCCGGGGAGCACCCCGTAGAGGACGGCCAGGGCGGCCAGGAGACCCATGCCGGCCCCCTCGTACCACGGCACGTCGTGGGCGGTCGACGGGACCCCCCGCGGGGGCCCGAACAGCATGCGTTGCATCATCCAGATGTAGAACGCCGCGGTGACGACCAGGATGATGAGCGGGATCAGGACCCAGTAGGTGATCCGGTTCCAGGTGGCGAGGAGTGCGGTGAACTCCGCCGGGAAGCTGATGAGGGCCGGGAGGCCGAGCGAGGCCAGCGCGCCGACCATCACGAGCGTCGAGAGGACGGGAGTGGTGGGAGTGATCCCTCCGAGGGTGGGGAGGTCCCTCGTCCCGAAAGTGTGGTGGACGCTGCCGGCCACCATGAACAGAAGCCCGCTCACGACGCCGTGGGCGAACATGAGGAGGACCGCGGCCAGCAGCCCGAGCTGGCTGTAGACGGCGATGGCGAGCAGAACGATGCCCATGTGGTTGATGGACGAGTAGGCGACCAGTCGCTTCAGGTCGCGTTGGGAGAGGGCGAGCACCGACCCCCAGATGATCGAGAGGAACGCGACCACGTAGAGGAGCGGCGTCACGTGGGACATCCCCGTGGGCAGGATCTGGACCGCCCATCGGATGAGGCCGTACCCTCCTAGCTTCAGCAGAAGGCCGGCGAGCAACACCGAGCCGCCCGTCGGGGCCTCCACGTGCGCGTCCGGAAGCCACGTGTGGAAGGGGACGATGGGGAATTTGACGCCGAACCCGAAGAAGAGGGAGACGAACAGGATCGCCTGCGCCGTCACCGAGAGCGTGGGGGCGGACGCCTGGAGGGAGGAGAAGTCGAATGACGGGGCGTGGGCGTAGAAGGCGGTGGCGAGGAGCGCCACCAGCATGACGATGCTCGCCACGTGGGTGTAGATGAAGAACTTGAGCGCGGCGTAGCGCCGGCGCGGCCCACCCCAGAACCCGATCATGAAGAACATCGGGACGAGGACGGCTTCCCAGAACAGGAAGAACAGGAGGATGTCGAGCGCGACGAAGACCCCGAAGCAGCCGAGGCAGGTGAGCAGGACGAGCCCGAACCACGCGCCCGGCTGCTTCGACTCCTCCCAGGTGTACACGACGGTCGCGATCTGGAGGAACGCGGTCAGCAGGATGAGGATGAGCGAGATGCCGTCGATCCCGACCGTGTAATTGATGGTGAGCCATCCCACATTGATCCAGCTGTAGGACTCGTAGTTGGCGAACAGCGCCCCGCTCGCCGTGGGCCACTGGGTGAACATCGATAGGAGGTAGCTCACCTCCACGAGGAAGACGACCGACACCCCGAGGGCGACCCACCGGGCGAGCCGGCCGGAGAGGAACGTCGCGACCGTGCCGAGCGCGAGCGTCGCCAGCGTGATGGAGAGCCAGGGCAGCATCTACCCTCCACCCCACAGGCTCGTGAGGTACGGGGCCACGAACAGCACGACCACGATGAATCCGACCAGCCCGGTCACGACGTAGGCGGCGTAGTCGGAGACGACACCCGACTGCATCCGCCGGAGCCCGTCCGAGAGCCGGGCGAACAGCCTCTCCATCCCCCGGACCGCCCCGTCGATGACGAACTGGTCGACGAAGTCGGCGGCACGTGAGATCCCGTAGACGAGCCGGATCCCGACCCAGTCGTAGGCCTCCTTCATGAAGTAGCGGCGGAGGAGAACGCCGCGGACCGCCTGTAACGGCGAAGCGGCCGGGAGCTCGAACAGTCGGCCGTTCCCCCAGAGGAAGTAGGCGATCCCGATGCCGGCGGCCCCGAGTCCGACCGAGAGGCCGGAAAGGGCGAGATCGGTCAGGGTGTACTCGGGTGGGATGAACCCCGCCCCTCCCGCCAGGAGCGACTGGAACGGCGGGAGGAAGACGAAGACGCCCGCGACAATGGCGAACGCGCTCAGGACCACGAGAGGCACCCGCATGACCCACGGACCCTCGTGGGCGTGCGGGAGGCTCGGGTCGCGCGCGTGGGAGCCCGAGAACGCGAGGAACCACGCTCGGAAGATGTAGTAGGCCGTCAGGAAGACCGCGGCGAAGGCGAGGATCAGGAACGGCCAGTAGAGAGGATGCGCCGCCGTCTGGCTATAGACGGCCCCGAGGACGTCGTCCTTGCTCCAGAAGCCCGCGAACGGGGGGATGCCGGCGAGGGCGAGCCCGCCAATGAGGAACGCGGCCGACGTGAGCCGCATCGTTCGGCGCAGGCCTCCCATCTTGAACAGGTCCTGGGTCCCCACGGCGTGGATGACGGAGCCCGCGGCCAGGAACAGGAGGGCCTTGAAGAATGCGTGCGTGAAGAGATGGTACAATCCGACCATGGCGAACCCGGCGCCGACGGCGAGCACCATGTAGCCGAGCTGCGAGATGGTCGAGTAGGCGATCACCCGCTTGATGTCGGGGTGGACGACCGCCATGGTCGCCGCGAAGAAGGTGGTGAACCCTCCGATGGCCACGATGGCCAGCTGGTCCGTCGGCGTGAACCCGAGGAACAGCGAGGTAACGGCGAGAAGGTAGACGCCGGCCGCGACCATCGTGGCGGCGTGGATGAGGGCGCTCACCGTCGTCGGGCCCTCCATCGCATCGGGGAGCCAGACGTCGAGCGGGAACTGGGCGGACTTCCCCGCGGCACCGCCGAGGATCATGAGCCCCGCCACGGTGAGGAGGGGGGTGTTCGCCTGGGACGAACCGATGATGCCCGCCAGGAACGGCGTCGACCCGTTCGTGAACTTGAACCCGGAGACGGCCCAGGCCGCCCCGCCGGGGCCCGTTCCGTAGCTGTAGAAGTAGATGAAAATCCCGAGGAGGAACATGATGTCGCCGATGCGGGTGATGAGGAACGCTTCCTTGGCCGCGGACGCCGCGCTCGGCTTCTCGTAGTAGAACCCGATGAGGAAGTACGAGCAGACGCCGACGAGCTCCCAGAACAGGAAGAACTCGAGCAGGTTGTCGGCGAGTACGAGGCCGATCATCGACGTGAGGAACAGCGAGAGCTCGGAGTAGTACCGGGGGAGCCCGTGGTCGTGGTGCATGTACCCGATCGAGTACAGCATCACGAGGAAGCCGACGACGGTGACCACGACCAGCATGAGCGAGCTGATCGGGTCGACCAGCGTCCCCATGACCAGCGAGAGCCCGCCGGGGAACACCGACCCGCCCGCGGGGAGCTGGAGCCAGGTGAAGCTCTGGTCGGAATAGTGGCCGGGAGAGAGCATCTCGGCCACGGCGATGAGCACGCCGACCACCATGGCCCCCGCGGCGAAGGCGACCGCGAGCCAGCCCCCCCATTCGAGGGACTTGAGCCGCGTTCCGAAGATCCCGACCAGGACGAAGGCGAGCGCCGGGAGGAGCGGGACCAGGAAGGCCCATCCGAAGATGAAATCCAGCCCGCTCATCGACGCCTCCTACAGTTTCAGCGAGGTCGCCTCGGCGACGTTGATCGATCCGCGGAGCCGATTGAGGGCGAGGACGATGGCGAGCCCGACCGCGACCTCGGTGGCCGCGAGTCCCACCAGGACGACCGCGATCGCCTGGCCCGAGAGTCCGCTCGGAGTGCCCGAGTACGCGGCGAAGAAGACGAAATTGAGGATGGCCGCGTTCATGGCGATCTCGACCGCGATCAGGAGCAGGATGAAGTTGCGGCGCGTCAGGATCCCGAACAGCCCCACGCCGAGGAGGGTCGCCGAGAGGACGAGGACCTCGATCGGTGGGATGGACGTCATTCGCGCCCCTCCCGCACGAGATAGATGGCGCCCGCGAGCGCGCTCATCATGGTGAGGCCCAGGAGAAGGAGCCACGCGCCATCCGGCCCGAAGAGCTGGGCCGACAAGAGCGCGGGGTCGTAGCTTCGAACGGGCAGCTCGGTCGTGGGGAGGCTCGTCGCCACGGTCACGATGAGCGCGATGGCGACCAGCGAGACGGCGAGCGGATAGGCGCCGATCCCCGTGGCCGCCTCGCGTGAGAAGATGCGCTTTCGCGTCACCATCACGCCGAAGAAGAGCAGGATGGTGACCGCGCCCGCGTAGACCCCGAGCTGGAGGACTCCGAGGAACGTTGCCTCGAGGAGGAAGTAGATCCCGGCGAGGTCGACGAAGAACACGGCGACCCAGAGGATGGTGTGCACGAGCTCGCGGACGAGCAGGGCGAGGAGCGCCGTGGCGACCGCCACGCCGGCGAGGACGAGGAACACCAGGTCCTCGGGGCTCACTGGTGAGTCCCCCAGAAGAGGCACTCCTTCGGACAGACGCTGATGCAGGTGCCGCAGCGGACGCAGTCGGAATCGTTGACGACCGGCTCTTTCCAGATCCGCTTCGGAAGCTTCTCGCCCGGCTTCGCCGTCGGTTTCGGGACGTCCAGCATGGTGATGCAGTTCGTGGGGCAGTCCCGGGCGCAGGCGTTGCAGCCGATGCAGAGCGGCGGGTCCAGGAGGATGGCGTCTTCGTTCTTCGGCCGCTCCACCCGGATCGGGTTCATGGGGAGCTTCCGCTGGAAGATCTCGTACATCTTCTGCGGCGAGTAGACCATCTCCTGGCGCTTCGGCGTCGTAAGCGTGTAGCGGGTGGTCATGGTGAGGCAGCCCTCGGGGCAGGCGTCGGAGCAGAACCCGCAGAAGCTGCATTTCCCGTAGTCGATCTCCGGGCACTTCTTCGGGTGCTTCGGGTCACCGCCGGGCACCGTCACCATGTCGATGCAGAGATCCGGGCAGCTGAACGCGCAGAGGTTGCAGGAGATGCAGGTCCCGATGTTGAGGGCGTGGACCCCGCGGTAGTTGTCCCAGATGTCGCCGAGACCGATCGGCTTGCCCGCCGCGACCCTCACTTCGCGGCGGAACTGGGGGTCCTCGAGCCGCTCGAACGGGTAGACGATCGTGGACGGACGGATGAGGCTCTTCGAGAACTGGCGCGCCGCCGTTGCGAGGGGCTTCGTGACCCACAGGAACGGATTGTCCGACGTCTTCGGGGGGACAGGTTTCGCGGCAGCCATCTCTCTCTTAACCTCCTATCGGGGGAACGCACCCGAAAAGCGGGAGACACTTCGCGGTCACGACCAGCGCGGCCAGGAACACCGAGAGCAACGAGAGCGGGATCATCCGCATCCACCCGACCCTCAGCAACTGGTCCGTGCGGACCCGCGGCAGCGAGGCCCGGATCCAGACGAACAGGCCGAACACGGCGTACGTCTTCAGCATGAACCAGAAGATGCCCGCGAGCGGGAACGAGGTCAGCGCGCTGGGCACGTACGAGGGAAGGGTCCAGCCGCCTAGGAAAAGGAGCACGATGAGGATGCTGCCAACGAGCGCCCGCACGTAATCGGCGAGCATGAAGAAGGCGAACAGCATCCCACCGTACTCGGTGTTCCACCCTTCCACGAGCTCCGCCTCGGCCTCAGGAAGGTCGAACGGGATCCGTTCCATCTCGGCCAGCATGCCGGCGACGAAGACGATGAGAGCCAGGATGAGCGGCCCCCAGAACCAGTAGTTCTGCTGCTCGTTGACGATGACGTTCAGGTCGAAGCTTCCCGAGACGACGACGACCGCCACGACCGCGAGGAGGATCGGCACCTCGTAGGCGATCATCTGGGCGGCCGACCGCATCCCGCCGATGAGCGAGTACTTGTTGTTGGAGGACCAGGCGCTGATGAAGATGAACAGGGGGGCGAACGAGAAGATCACGAGGGCAAGCAGGAGGCTCAGCGGGAGCGGGCCCGCGTTCCAGCCCGTCGATACGGGCAGGATCCCGAACAGGAGGACCGACGTGACCATGTAGGCGGTCGGGCCCGCGTAGAACCCGAGCCCATCCGCGTCGGCCGGCTTTACCGTGTTCTTGCGGAACAGCTTGAGCCCGTCCGCGAAGTTCTGGAGCAGTCCCGCGAAGCCGACGTGCATCGCGCCGCGCCGGTCCATGAACCGGCCGAGCATCTTGCGCTCGAACCAGATGAGCATGATCGTGTTGATCATGCTGGCCCCGAGGAGGATGGCGCCGAACAAGAGGGCGGAGAGGACGAACACGACCGTCGTCTGGAGGAGCCAGGCGTGCGCCGGCGGGATGATCCATCCCACGATGTTGAGGATCAGGACCGCGATCCAGTTGGCGACGTCGAACAGCGTGGTCGTCATGGCGCCCTACCGGTCGACCTCCCCCACGCAGACGTCGACGCTCCCCATGATCGGCGGGATGTCGGCGATGCGGTAACCGATGAGATACTTCTTCGCAGCCGAGATGTTGACGAACACTGGGGAGCGGAACTTCACCCGGTACGGGTGCTCGGAACCCTCGTTGACGACGTACGCTTGCGCTTCGCCGTGCGGTTCCTCGATGGCAGAGAAGCCCCGACCCTTCGGGTAGCTCCGCTTCAGGTGGTAGCTCTCCTTTCCCACGGGCGCGTACGGCGCCCCGAGCCACCGGGGGAGTCGGTCGGCCAGGACCGGGCCCGGGTGCTTGTCGAGCCAGTCCGCCGCCTGACGGATGATCCGCACGGACTGTCGCATCTCTTCCATCCTCACGAGGTAGCGCGCGGTCACGTCCGCGTCCTTGGCGAGGGCCACGTCGAAGTCGACCTCCCCGTACGCTGAGTACGGGCGGTCCTTACGGAGGTCCCGCTTCACACCCGCGGACCGGAGCATGGGGCCGGTGACGCCCAGAGCGACGCAATCGGACGCGCTCAAGACGCCCAACCCGTCGCACCGTTTGTGGAAGATATCCGACCCCAGGCACAGCTGGTCATACTCCACGAACCGGTCCATGAGCCAGTCGCACAGCTTGCGCGCGCGGTCGGTGGTCCCGGGCGGAAGGTCGTTACGGACGCCACCCGCGCGCATGTACTCGTAGGTGAGGCGGCCGCCGGTGAAGCTCTGGAACAAGTCGAGGATGAGGTCCCGGTCCCGCATCCCGTACAGGAACGGGCTCATGAGGCCGATATCCTGGACGAACGCCGCATACCACATGATGTGGGACGCGAGCCGCTGGAACTCGTCCACCAGCACCCGGATCCACTCGGCCCGCTTGGGCGGGTCGATGTGGAGCGCCTCCTCCGCTGCGAGAATGAACAGGTGTTCCCAGGACATCCCGGCGACGTAGCAGGTGCGGTCCATCAGGGTGATGATCTCGTTGTAGTGGCGGACCTCGCTGATCTTCTCGATCCCCCGGTGGAGGTAGCCCATCTCGGGGTCGACGTCCGTGATGATCTCGCCGTCGATGTGGACTCGCAGGTTCCACAATCCGTGTGTCATGGGGTGCTGGGGCCCCATGTTGATCCACATCTCAGACATCGCGCACCTTCACCTCGAGCTCCTCCGGCTCGTGGAGAGCGAACGAGCGCAGCAGCGGGTGGAAGACGTAGCCGTCGGGGGTCAGGAGGTGGCGAAGGTCCGGGTGGTGGTCGAAAATGATGCCGACCAGCTCCCAGGTCTCCCGCTCGTGCCAGTTCGCTGTCGGCCAGACGGGGGTCGCGGACTCGACGTGCGGGTCGTCGCCGGGGAGGTCGGTGGCGAGGAGAACGTACGCCCGTCGCTGGTCGGACCAGAGGACGTAGAACACCTCCCGGTGGTCGACCCAGTCGATGCCACCCACCATCGAGAGATGGTGGAAGCCGAGTCCATCGTGGAGCTCCCGGAACACGTCCAGCGCCCGTTCGCGCCGGAAGACCACGCGCCCCATGGCCCGCGGTGTGGGTTCGACGGACAGGATGGCGTCGCCGAGGCGGCCTGCAAGCTGGGTGGAAAGCTGCTGCGGTTCCGGCGTACCGCTCTCCATTGCCCCGGTCCAGTTCTCCCCGGGCCTACTCGGCCCGCTCCCGGATCAGTTCTTCCAGCTTCAGAATCCCATCGAGGAGCGCCTCGGGGCGCGGGGGGCAGCCTGCGATGTAGATGTCCACGGGCACGAGCTTGTCGACGCCGGGGACAACGGAGTACGCGGTTCGAAACGGCCCACCGCCGGTGGCGCAGTTCCCCATGGCGATGACCCACTTGGGTTCGGGCATCTGCTCGTAGAGCGTGATCAACTTGTGAGCGACCTTCCACGTCACGGTGCCGTTCACGATGAGGAGATCGCACTGGCGGGGCGAGGAGCGCGGCACCACGCCGAAGCGCTCCGCGTCCCATCGGGCGCCGAACGCGGCCGCGAACTCGATCGCACAGCAGGCGAGCCCCCAGTGGAGCGGGAAGAGGGAATTGCGTCCGGCCCAGTTGAAGACGGGGCGGATCATCTTGCCCTGCGCCTGCTCCCGGAGTAGGGCCGAGAGCGCTTCCTTCGCCTCCGGGATGAACTCGCGAGCCCTCAAGGTCTCGATCTCGATGAACGGAACCGCAGGCTGGTCGAGCATGGGGAGGGGCTCTCCAGGGGATTCCGGTTTCACCGGGGCGGTCGTGGCGGCGCGGGGGCCAGAGGTGCTCATATCACCCACCTCTTCTCGCCCTGCAGAGCGTAGTAGATCCCGACCATCGCGAGCGCCGTGAACCCGAAGGCGATGAAGGTGGGCAGCATCGCGGAATTGACGCCGCGGAACGTGAGCGCCCAGAGGGCGAGAACGAACCCGATGATGTCGACCGCTACGAAGACGATCGCGAAGGTGTAGTGCTGGGTCGGGAAGTCAATCTGGGCCTCTCCCACCGCCTCTTCGCCGCATTCGTAGGTGGTGAGTTGGAGGTAGGATCGACGGGCGCGAGCGCCGAGTGCTCGGTTCGCCGCGATCGAGCCGACCCCAAAGGCGGCCGCGATGCCGGCAAAGATCAGGAACGTCGCGATCCCCGGCTCCATCCTCCCCTCCTACGGCTCGCCGCTCTCGAGTCGGGATTCGGACTCTCGGACGTTATTTAACGCCTGCCCGGCCATCGGCGGGGCGACCGCCGACCGGTGCCGGTCCGTCCTCGCGGAGAGGCCATAAATGGACGCGGTTGGCGGGGGTGTGCCGTCCAGCTTCCGACCTCCGGTCACGTTGGTTGGCTCGATCGTCCGGCTCGTGCCGCTCGAAAGGGTCCATGCGACTTTGCTCGCCTCCTCGGCGGACGACCCCGATATCTGGCGTTACCTTCCCTACGGACCGAGGCGGACTCCTTCGGCCCTGACGGAGCACATCGACGACTTGCTCGCCCGTCAGGCGACGGGAACGGACCTCGCGTTCACGGTCCAGCTCGTCGAGACCGGGGCGCCCGTCGGCATGACGCGGTTCCTGAACGTCGATCGGGAATCCGGCTCGGTCGAGATCGGGGGTACTTGGTACTCAAGGGAATGCCGGCGGACGTCGGTGAACACGGAATCCAAACGCCTTCTCCTCGGCCACGCATTCGAGGT
>DASQHP010000159.1:0-1974 GCA_035632035.1 Thermoplasmata archaeon
CCTGCCCCTCGACCCGACCGTCCCCCGGCTTCCCAGCCTGCTCCGGACCGCCGGCTACGCGAGCCTCTCACTGTCGGCCAATCCGCTCTTGAATTCTCAGCTCGGGCTGGTCGGCGGTTTCGATGCGGCCGCCTGGTCCGAATGGTGGGAGCCGTATGTCCGCAACACGCCCGGAGCGCTCCGGTCGAAATCGCTGACCACGCCCGCGGAGGGCCCCGGCGTGGAGACCTCCCGCCTCCAGAAGCTCCACGACAGCCCGTTGGTGTCGCTGCTCCACCGCTCTGCCGACCTCGTCTACCGGTATCCCTTCGCCGTCAGCGCCGCCAATCATCTCCTCCAGCGTGTGGCCTTGCCCCGGGAGTCCGAGCACGCGCTGGTGGCGCGCTGGATCGACCCGACGCTGGAGCGCTGGATCGCCGGCCTTCCGCGGGAGCAGCCGGCGTTCGTCTTCGCGAACCTCCTCGAAGCCCACGAGCCGTACTTCGTCGACCGGTCGGTGATCCGTACGCTCCGAGAGTACTGGGAGTACGCGACCACCTGGCAGGACCGGCCATCGGTGCTCAGCGGACGGTGGACACCCGCCGCCGAGGAGCTGCGACTTCTGCACGCGCTCTACCGGAGCACGTTCCGCCTCCTCGAAAAGCGGGTGGAAGGGATCGTAAAGATCCTGACGGCCGCCGGCCGCTGGGAGAACACCCTCTTCATCCTGACGAGCGATCATGGCCAGGCGTTCCTCGAGCACGGGACCCTCTTCCACATGCACCGGCCCGACGAGGGCCTGCTGAGGGTTCCGTTCTGGGTCCGCTACCCCGGAGGAGCCGACGGCGGGTCGGTCGCCCGGGGCTGGGCGAGCCTGGTCGACGTCGCTCCCACCGCGCTCGGATCCGCCGGTGTGCCCGTTCCCCTGACCTACCACGGCGTCGACCTGCGGAGCCTCGTGCGAGAGGACCGGGGGGCGCCGGTGTTCGCGATGGCCGACGGTCTCGCCCTCGCTCAAGAGGCTCGCCAGTTGGCGCCGGCACGAATGGCGTGGATCGACCGGTCGTGGGTGGCGGCGTATGAGGGTGACCGGAAGGTGACCTACGACCTCGCGGACCGGCGATTCCACGCTTACCGGATCGATCAGGACCCGTCAGAGTCGCGTGACGAGTGGCCGGAGAACCCGGCCCCGTACGCGGCGCTTTCCGACGAGGCCAAGCGGGTGGCGGACTTGTTGTCCAGCGCCGCGTCGGGGAACATCTCCGAAGAGGTCGAGGACCGGCTCCGGTCGTGGGGATACGTCTAGGCGGGGACGACCGAGGTCGACCGCGCCCGCCCTCCTACTGCCGGCGGCTGGACACGCCTATATCTACCCCGTCTCTGCGACGTCCGGTCGGGGGCTCCGGGACCGCATCCTGATCCGCGCATCATGTCGTCCGGCTCCACGCTCGCCGTCGTCGTCAGCGCCGTCGTCATCGCCGCGGTCGTGGTCCTGGCGGCGCTCCTGTTCGTGCCCGGCTTCGTGCGCCCGAGGCACGCCGGGTCCGGGAACGGGGGCGGCGGCCCGCCTCCGCCACCGGGCAACGCCCAGCTGATCAACTACACCTCGTCCGTGGATGGCGTGGCGTTGAGCTACTACGAGTGGACGCCCCCGGGCTACAATGCCAGCGCCAGCTACCCGCTCGCGATCTTCCTACACGGGCAGTACATGGACGGGAACGAGCTCATCGTGCACGACGGCGGTCCGCAGATCACCGCCGCGGCTGCGGCGGCGGGATTCCTCCTGATCTCGATCAACACGCCCCGGACCACTTCGGGATTCTATGTGAACTCGCAGTACACGGGACCGGAGGAGCAGGACGTCCTGGACGCGATCGCCCACGAGGAATCCATCCGCCACGTCGGCCACCTCTACCTGTTCGGGAGCTCCATGGGGACCCTCGGGACCTACTCGCTCGCGGGGCATCATCCCGGGATGTTCACGGGGATCGGCCT
>DASQHP010000160.1:0-6989 GCA_035632035.1 Thermoplasmata archaeon
GGACGAGACGAAGTTGGCGATCGCGTGCTGATCCGGACAGCCTCCCCCGCCCCCGTTGGAGGGTGCCGCCGACGGAGCGCCTCCCGCGAAGTTCGACATCCCCGCGGCAGTAAAGGCGGTCAGCCCAAAGATGACGGCGACACTGAACAGTGCTAACTTCGACGCGATTCTCATGGTGCCCCCGGAGGCGGTCCGCGAGCCCCGGAATTACTATTTCAATCTCACGTAAATTCAGGTTTCGAGAGCGTGAAGTGAGAATCCGAACCCGAACCATAGTGGGTAAGCCGGTCGTCGGACTGCTTCTTCGTGCGGGCCCCTGGAGGATTCAGCCCGGTGGTCCCGAGGCGCCGGGGGGCACGCTCTCTTCGGCCGGGGTAGCGGCGTTTCCCTCGGGCGGGAGCGCTTCGCCGGGCTCTTCGTGCCGCTGCGGGGCCGTGGGCCGAACCGAACGGTAGAGCACGATGGCGAGCGCGGTGACCGCGATCGCCGCAGCGATCGTTCCGCCGATGAGAGCGGGCGTCACGAGCGGATTGAACGGGGGAAGCCCCCCACAGGTAACGAAGCTGGTGGAGATCGTGAGCGTGTGGTTCGCGGTCGCCCCGGAACCGTCACTGATGGAAAGCGTCACGTTGACAAGTCCCGACTGAGTGTAGTTGTGGGAAGCGTTGGCGCCGGTCAGGTTGGCCGTCCCGTCGCCCGGATTCCAGTGGAACGAATAGGGAGGCGTACCTCCCTTCGCGACACCGGTGAAATTGTCGGTCAGGAAGTCGAGCGCACCCACACAGTGGTACCAGCTCGTGTACGTCGCGGCGGCGGTGAGCTTGGGGTTCACGACGAAGCTGACGTAGGTGGATGCGTAGTTGGGGATCGCATCCGAGACCTGGAGGTGGACGGTGAACGGGCCGACCGACCGGGGCACGCACGACAGATTGGCCCCGCTGACCCCGCAGCCGGAGGGCACTCCGCTCCAGATGTAAGTGTACGGCGGGGACCCGCCGGTAGCATTGCCAAGGAGTTGCAATGGGCGGCCCAGCGTGAGGTTCCCTGGGCGGGCCAGCGCCGAGGCGACGAGCGGTAGCGTGGAAGTGATCGTCACGAACTGCGACGCCGTCGGGTCCACCCCATCCGTTACCGTCACGTTCGCGACGAACGAGCCCACCTGGCCGTAGGTGTGGTTCGCAGAGGCCTGACCGGCGGCACCGGCCGTCACGTTGACCGACTCCTGGGAGGTCGGTGAACCATCGCCGAACTGCCAGGTGAAGTTGTACTCCAGGGCCCGTACGCTCCCCCGGGCCGTCGCGGTGAAGCTCACGTCGAGCGAGATATGCCCGCGCCGAGGGCTGGCCGTCAACTGCACCGAAATCGCGGCGTCCGGGCCGGGGCCGGCGGACGCAACCGAAGTTGAACTGCCCGATGGGCTGGTGGCCGAGGGCGAGGACGGAGGAAGCGGAGAACTGTCGTGGGTGGGCGCTTCGCTGATCCCTCCCACGGCCGCCGAAACGCTCGAATTGGGGGCGCTCCGTGGGATGACCCCCGCGCCGTTCGCGACCACCAGGCTGGTGGCAAGGAGGAGCACGATGCCCCACGCCCCCCCCGGGTATCGGCGGTTCGGCGATGAGTGACGCGTCCGCAAGGTCGCCGGCCACCTTCGGTCCGGCTTATGAGGCTTACTCCGAACCCGGTTGACTCGCCGGGCCCCGTCGTGGCTGCTCCGTCTCGAGTCGAGGGCCGCCCGGACCAGCCTATGCAAGCTTGGGCCGGCTCCCTCAAACCGTCTACATTCGGGCGGGCCGGTGAGATGAGCATCGCATTTTATATGGATGGACAGCTGGACGCCCTCTACATCCGGGGCGCCCGACGACATGGTTACGATTAGTGCTCTCGCGGAACCCCAACCTAGCTCTGGAGGCGCGCCCGACGGTGAGCCTTCGTTCGAGGGAGTGGACGTCGCCATTGTCCTGCCCACGCTTAACGAAGCGCAGGGCCTGCTTCGGACGCTGAGCGACCTTCCGATCGACCGACTCTCGAGCCTCGCCTCGGAGAACGGCCGGCTCGTGGCACGGCTGCTGATGGTCGACGGCGGGTCGACCGACGGAACCCTGGAGATCGCCCGGGAGCACGGGATCCCCTTCCTCCGCCAGGCCGGCCGCGGAAAGGGACAGGCGATCCGGCAGGCCCTCGAGTGGCTCTACACCAAGCGGGTCCGCTACGCGGTCGTCCTGGACGCCGATTTCACGTACCCGGGGTCGATGATCCCGGCGGTGGTTCATCTTCTTGATTCCGGCAGCCAGCTGGTGGTCGGGGTCCGGCAGCCCGTCCGTTCGGCCAAGGAGGACCGGCGCGAGGTGGTCCACCGGATCGGGAACGGGATGCTCAATCTGGCGGCGAGCCAGCTCTCCGGACTTCCCATTCTCGACCTCTGCAGTGGTTTCTGGGGCGTCCTCGTCGATGCGGTGCCTCCGCTGGCCCTCGAAACGGACGGGTTCGAGATCGAGGCCGAGCTGTTCACCAAGTCGTACCGCGCCGGCTATATGGTCACCCAGATCCCGATCCCGTACCGGGAGCGGGTCGGGGTGGCGAAGCTCCGTGCGCTGCGGGACGGGGCCCGGATCCTCCTCACGTCCATCCGGTTCGGCCGCCGACGTCTGGTGTCGGCCCTCCAGCTTCCCGGCCGCTCCATTCTCCGCGACATCCTTTCGATCGCGCTGGTCCACGGAGAGGACGAGCTCGTCCTGATCGCCCACGGCTCCCGACGCCGCGAGGCCGAGCGGATCGCGGCGTCATTCCGCAGCTCGGCGCCGGGCACGCGGGTCACCGTCCGCCCGGCGGACGAGGCCGCGACGTCCGTCCCCCTCGCAACGACCGTCGCGGGTCGCGACCCCCCCGCCATCATGACGCTCCCGGCCGTCGACCGCACGGACCCATCCCCTCATGCCGTCGTCCACCTGCCCCGATCCGGACGCATCATCGCCGTCGGGACCGCCCCGGAGGTCCCGATCGGCTCGGGCCCCCGCTCGGTCGACGAACTGGCCCGCTCCGCGGGGTACCGTCTGCGCATGAGCCCGGGAGGCGGCGCGCGATCCACCTCCGTCCGCGCGGTCTTTGCGAGCTTCTTCCCCTCCGACGAGCGCCGGGAGCTCGCGTTCCTGGGCGCGAACGGTCGCCACGCCCCCATCACGGTCTGGGAGTCGGGCTCCCCCGAGGACCCGACCCCCCGGCCCGACCTGGGAGGGCTTCCGGATCATCACAGTAGCCAGTCGCACACCGAGGTTCTTGTAGAGGAAGCGGTGCACTAGGCCGGGTTTTCGATGGAGCCGTCCCCCAAACCCGGACCGACCGCGGCCACGCCGCTCGGCCGGACGATTCAGAGCGTGGGTCGCGGCGCCACCGCGATGGCGGTCGCGACCATCTGTCTCCTGGCCTTCCAGTTCTTGGCCCGGGTTCTCGTCACCCGCTCGGTCTCGGTCCCCGAATGGGGCGAGTTCTCGCTCGCCCTCGCCCTGACGAGCCTGCTCGCGCTGCTGGCGGCCTTCGGGATCCCGACGGCCGTCGCGCGGTCGCTCGCCTTCGAGCCCACCTATGACGAGCGCGTCCGGGTGGTCCGAGGGGCGACCCTGTTCTCGGTCGCCGTCTCCGCCGTCTCCACGGTGTTTCTCTACTTCTTCGCCCCCCAGATCGCGTCCGGCTTCCACGACGCCAGCCTCGCCGGCGTTCTCCAGCTGTTCGCCCTCACGATCCCGTTCGCGATCCTGTCGAACGTCCTGGCCGGGTTCTTCCAGGGGATGGAACGGGCCGAGCCGAACGCGATCTTCAATCAGATCGTGAATCCCGGCCTCTTCCTCCTCTTCGCCTGGCTGCTCATCTACTTCGGCTGGCACCTCACCGGCGCCGTCGTCGGCTACCTGATCGCCTACGTCCTTTCGTTCGCCGCGCTCGCCGTCTACTCGGCGCTGCGGCTTCCGGCCACGCTGCGCGCCTCGTCAACGGAAAGCTTCGTGGGGGATGTCAGCGGGCGGGTCCCGCTCCTCGAGCTGTCCATCACGCTGTTCGGCATCAGCACGCTGAGCTACGTCACCTCCTTCGGCGACACGCTCGTGCTGGGGATCTTCCGGTCCACGCCGGTCGTCGGGCAGTACTCGTCCGCGATGACGCTGGCTCGGCTTTTCCTCGTTGGCTCGGGGGCGATCACGTACATCTACCTCCCCGTCTCGGCTCGCCTGCGACGCGAGGGCGACTACGGCACGGTCCGGCAGAGCTACGTGACGAGCGCCCGGTGGCTCGTGCTGATCACGCTTCCCCTCTTCCTCCTGTTCACGTTCGACCCCGCCAACACCCTCGCCGTCACCTTCGGGGCCCTCTACCTCAATGCCGCCTCCAGCCTCCAGATCCTGGCGATCGGGAGTTTCGTGGCCGTGATGGTCGGCCCGGCGGCCTCGTGCCTCGGCGGCCTGGGTCGGTCACGTCCGATGCTCATCTTCACGCTCACCTCGGCCGTCGCGAACGTCGCCCTGAGCTTCACGCTCATCCCGTGGTTCGGGCTCACCGGCGCCGCCTACGCGTGGTCGGTGGCCCGCGTTCTCTACCCCGCGCTCTGCCTCGCCTTCCTCTGGTCGGCGTACGGAGTCCACCCCTTCGCGGCACATTACCTCAAACCGCTCGGGCTATCGCTGGCAATCCTCCTTCCCATCTTCCTCCTGACGTCCAACTACCACGGCTGGTACCTGCTCCCCATCCTGTTCGTGCTCGTGGTCGTGGTCTACGTCGGCTCGATCCTAGCTACCCGGTCCGTCGATCCCGGCGACATCATCGTGTTCCGGGGCCTCGAACGGCGGCTCGGCATCATGCTGCCCCGCCTGGAGCGTCTCCTGGCAGCCCGGGAGGCCCCTGCGCCCTCGCCGGCCCCTCCGGCGGTGGGCTAGATGGCGACGTCCGACGCGTGGGTAGCGAGCCCAGCCCCCCCGGGGCTTCCGGAGCGCGGCGGCCTCGTCGTCGTCATTCCGATGCCGCCCTCCTACCGGGGAGGGACCGAGGAGTACGCCTACCAGGTGGTCCGACACTGCGCCGATGAGATCCCCGTCCACGTCGTGACGACCACCGTCCGCTGGAAGGATGGAGCCGACGTGCTGGCGATCGGCAGCGCCTCCCTGGAGCGTCTCGCGGCCCGGGAGTTCCTGGAGCGGCCACTGCTGGTCGGGCCGCGCGCCCGGGCCGAGCTCAAACGCGTGATCGCGCGGGCGGGCGTGGTCCAGCTCCACATGCCGTTCCCGTGGGTGGAACGACGCGTGACGCGGTGGGCGCGCGACTCGCGGATCCCGTCGGTTCTCACCTACCACATGGACGCCGAGTTCGGCGCGGACCCCGCCCGATGGACGAGCCGCATGGTGATGGGGAGCTACCGGGGGATCTCGGCCCGACCAGCGCTCACGAACTGCTCGGTCGTGGTTTCGAACAGCATGGGCTACGCCCGCGCCTCGCCGGTCCTCTCGAAGTTCCTCCCCAAGGTCCGCGTGATCTACCAGGGGATCGACGCCGACCGCCTGCGTCCTGCACCGGGGGAGAGCGGAGGCGCGATCCCTGCGCGTCGCGACGGGGTCGCCCGCGTGGTCTTCATCGGCCGCCTGGTCAGCTACAAGGGTCTTCCGGACCTCGTCCGCGCCATCGACCAGCTTCGCCGATCCGGCCGCGCCGTCGAGCTGTTGATCGGTGGGAAGGGCCCCATGCGGGAGAGCCTCGACCGGCTCGTCGGGGATCTGGGGATGACGGACATCGTTCGGTTCCTCGGATTCGTTCCGGACTCGGCGGTCGGCGCGCTCTACTCCAGCGCCGACGTGGTGGCGTGCCCGTCCACGAGCCTCCTCGAGTCGACCCCCATCACGCTGCAGGAAGCGATGGCGTTCGGGACTCCCGTCGTGGGGTCCACGCTCCCGTGCACGGAGGAGTCGATCCCCGATGACGGCGTCCGAGGACGCCTGGTCGCGCCGCACGACGTTCCCGCGCTCGCGACCGCGCTCGCCCAGCTGATCGACGCGGGCCGACCCACCGTCCCCGGGGCGGCGCGCAGCTGGAAGGACACGGCCCACGACTATGTCCGGCTGTTCGAGGAGGTGCGGCGATCGCCCCCGGCCGGATGAGTGCTCCGGTCCCTCGACCGCCGAAGCTCTCGGTCACGGTCCGACGCTCCCGCTTCACCGACCTCCCGGCGCTCGTCTACCTCTACCGGCATCGGTCGGAGGAGTCGAAACGGACCTACCACCCCTTCCCGTTCAGCCGGGTCCGTCTCTCGGCGATCTACCTCTGGATGATCGTCGTCCAGCGGTGGATGCGGCCCTTCGTCCGCCACTTCCCGAAGCAGGCGGCCGTCCTTCTGATCGCCGAGCGGGCGGAGTCCCCCCGCATGGTCGGCTACGGGACGGTGCGTCTGATGAGCGGGTACGGAGAGGAACCCGTCGCCCGGTTCGGATACCTCGTTCGCGACGATTGCCAGGGTCGGGGCGTGGGCGGCCAGATCGTCATGGCCCAGGTAATGACCGCAAAAGCGGCCGGGATCAAGAAGGGCGGCGGAACGGTCCTGAAGTCGAACGTCGCGAGCTCCCACCTCATCGAGAAGTGGGGATGGCGGTTCCGCCGCGGTGGACAGGACCGCGGAGCCCCCCAGGAAGAGAACCTCGAGACCGTGGGGGACCTCGACGAGATCCTCCGCGGCCGGGGCATGTAGAAGAACCCCCCCGGGCGCGGTGGGGTTGGACAATTGTTTATAAACCACTCGAACGCCGGTCGACGCGGTTGTCAGGTGTGGCCGACAGTCCAGCGCGTCGCCCTCATCAGGTCGTCGATATCCGGCTGGCCCGGCTCCGGGACCTTCGGGCCCTGGTGCATCTCTACCGGCACCGATCCGAGCAGTCCAAGGCCTACTACCACCCGTTCCCGTTCGACCCGATCCGTCTGAGTTCCGTCTTCCTGTGGCTCATCGCGACGCGTCGCTGGGTGCG
>DASQHP010000161.1:0-3951 GCA_035632035.1 Thermoplasmata archaeon
CTCGTGTGGGAGAACGCGATGCGGACGGTCACCGCCTGTCCGTCCACGCGGAAACCACCCGTGGTCACGTTGGGCGTGTAGGACGGGACGGTCCCGATGGTGAAGGTGAACGAGCCGTTGTACTCGGTAAAGCCGATGGTCGGGGTCGTGGAAGAGTTGGAGGTCCCGTTGACCGCGACCGACCAGTGGGTGCTGGCCGGGAGCCCGGTCTCGACGAACGACACGGCGTAGGAGGCGGCCGAGGAGATCACGGAGATGCACCCCTGGTACTCGACGCTCACGTAGACTTCCTGGGTGTCGGGGTCGTAGGCGATGGCGGTGGCGTAGGTCGAAACGGACCCGAGCGAGATGTAGCCGCTCACGGGCTGGTAGTCGGCGGCGTTGAACGCCTGGACGTCCCCCGAGAAGCTCATGGCGTTGTAGACGACGTCGCTCGCGGTATCGTAGGCCAGGGATCCCGCGTCGTACATGGCGAAGTTGGCCACGACCCGGTTCGTGGTGTCGTTGATCACGCTCGCGTTGCCCGAGCCCGCGTTCGCGACGAAGACGGTGTGGTTCAAGGAATCGTACGCGAAGGCCGACGGGTAGAGGCCGACGGGGATGGATTTCCCCGTCGTCTGCGTCGACCCATTGATGACGGTGACGTTGTCCCCGGTCCGGTCGCCCACGTAGAGCAGTCCATTGTGCGGGTCGTAGAGGATGGAGTCCAGGATGTCGTAGGGCTTCACCACGATCGACTTCAGCACCGCATGGGTCGTCCCGTTGATCACCGAGACGTTCCCGCCCAGGTTGTCGGTCACGTAGACGTCGCCGTTGGCGGCGTCGTAGGCGATCGCGGTCGGGCTGTAGCCGGTGCCGACATCGGCGATGTGATGGAAGCTCGAATCGAGGACGGAGACATTGTACGACCCCGGGTTCAGCGTGAAGATCTCTCCGTTGTACGTGTCCAGGGCGGACCATTTCGGCCAGAACCCCTGCCCGACGATCCGGGCCGTCTGGCGCGTGGCGGGATCGATCAGGTACGTGTCGTTCCCGCCGGGGTTGTTGACCAGCATCCGACCCGACGCAGGGTCGTAGAGCATTCCCATCGGCAGCACCTGGATCGGGATCGACGCGATCGCCGAATTGGTCGACCCGTCCACGACCGTCACGTTCGCCTCGGCGTGCGGGGGAAGTCCGGGTGAGCTGTACGTCCCCTGGTTGATCGCGAACACGTTCCCGCTCACGGGGTCGAACTGGATGTTGTACGAGAGTCCGCCGGCCGTTCCGAGGGTCTTCTGGACGGCGTCGGTGGCGGGATCGATGATGGTGATGTTGCTCGTTTCCGAGTTGAGCACGAAGACCTCGTGGTCGACGGAATCGTAGAGCGACGCCTGGGGGCCGGTTCCCACGGGGATCGAGCGCACGACGGTGTTCGTGGAGAGGTTCACCACCGAGACGTTCATGGACGCCGAGTTTGCCACGAACATCTGGTCCTGCGTCGGCGCGTAGGCGAGGGCGCCCGGACCGGCGCCCACGGTCACGTTCCGGATTGTCGTGTCGGTGGACGCGTTGATCACGGTGATGTGACTCTGGGCTCCGTTGTTCCCATTGGATACGATGACGTGGTCGTCGTGCGTGTCGAGGCCCAGGGTCGCCGGGTAGTTGCCGGTGATCAGGTTGGCCACGACCTTATTCGAGGAGGTCTGGATGACCGTGACGTTCCCGGAGAAAAAGTTGCACACGAAGACCTGGGTGCTCGCGGGGTCGAAGAGAATGGCGTTGGGCTCGGAGCCGACGGGGACGTTGGCTACGACCCGCTCGGTGACGGTCGAGAACGCCGTGACATTGCGGCTCCCATAGTTGGCGACCCAGACCTCACGGTCGGTAGGGTCGAACGTGGCCGCGTAGGGGCCACCGCCGACGGCCACGGTCCCCACGACCGTATTGGTGGAACCATTCACGATGCTCACATTGTCGCCGAAGCTGTTGGACGCGTAGACGTCTCCCGTGAGCGAGTTGACGGCGATGTTGGGCCAGAAGGTGTAGGCGTTCTGGGTGAGCGCGACGTGGAGGTCGCTCAGGACCCGGTTCCGTACCCCATCCACGACGATCAATCCCCCGGAGTCGCCGGAACGAACGTACAGCTCCCGGTTGACCGGGTCGTAGACGGCGCCGGCCGACGCATCCTGGATCGCCGGCTCGTCGGCCCCGGGTCTCGATAGGTTGGCCACGAGGTCGATGGTCGAAACCACCGCCCCCGCGGTGTGTAGCAGAGGGCGGCCCAGCGGAGATGCGATCCCCCGGAAGTCGGGGTGCCCGCTGGAGGGGGCTGTGGCCGGCGTGTGGAGGGATCGCCCCAACGCCGATGGAGCCCATCCGGAGGGGATCGCCATTAGGGCGGCCAGGGTCAGAACGAGGGCGATCGTAGGGGAGATTCGGTGAGGCGTCCGCCCCGAGACCATCCGCTTCATTCTGCGTTGCCTGGATCCCCGCCGGCCAGCCTCCGGGAGGGTTCGGTCAGGATGGTGGACCCGTCATAAAGGCCGGTCCCCGTTCGCAATCCACCCACGGGTTCGGGAAGACGACCACCCGGCCCACTCCGAGTGAATCCGGACGGCCGGGGTCGGTTGCGATATCGTGGCGGGTCGCCAACCCTTAGAGCGCGGCCACCCTCGGTCGCGGGAGGTCCATGTCGCTCAAGGGGAAGGTCGTACTGGTCGCGGGGGTCGGTGGAGGTCTCGGAAGCGCGGTCGTCTCCGTGCTCGCCAGCGCGGGGGCGAGCGTGGCGGGCGTGGCGCGGGGGCCGGGGGTGCTGAAGGAGCTCACCCAGGCCGCCCACTCACGAAAGTGGGAGTTCTTCGCCATCGAAGGAGACATGCGGGCCGCCGCCGACGCGCAGGCCGCCGTCCGATCGACGCTCGAACGATTCCACCGGCTGGATGGCGTCTCGGTCAACGTGGGCCACTGGATCGGGGGCAGCGCCTTGCTCCACGAAACCACGGACGCCGAGTGGAAGGACGGGCTGACCGACAATCTCGACCCGCTCTTCCAGCTCGGCCGGGCCGCGTTGCCCCATTTCATCCGTCAGAAGGCGGGGAGCGTGGTCGCGGTGGCCGCCGCTCCCCGGGTGCGGTACGCGGGAAGCCCGTCCTACTGCGCGGCCAAGGCGGGCATCGTCGACCTCATCGGGAAGCTCGCCGCCGACTACCGCCCCATGGGCGTTCGATTCAACGCGGTGCTGCCGGGGAACATGGGGAAGGGAGCCGACCCCGGCGCGGAACCGTCTCCCCACAACCCTCGGATTCTGCGAAACGACATCCCGACATCGCCCTGGGAGGTGGCCCGGGCGATCGAGTTCCTGCTCTCCGACGAGGCCGGTTGGGTCACCGGCGCGACCCTCACGGTGGACGGGGGGCTTTCGGGGGGCGGCACCGAGCAGGCGACCTAGCCCGACCGGTGAGCGGGGGAGATCGCCGGAACGCCGTTATCGGAGCCAGCTCGGAGCCCCCGTGTACCGGTAGTGGCTGTCGAGCTCGCGCGAGTAGAGCTCGCGATAGAACGCATGGAACTTCCGGAGGTGGTCGACCCCGCTCGGCGTGATGCGCACGTCGTAGCCGCGGCCGTCACCCTGGACGGTCGCGTATCCCTCGCTCACCAGATAGTCCAACACCTTGTCGGTCATGTGCGAGTTGGACCGGATCGCGTGCAGGATCTCCTCCTTGGAGACGCGCTGCGGGGGGTCGGTCAGTCGCTGCACGACCTGTCGGCCGAGCTCGGGCGACTCCAGGTCCAGGTCGAGGGCGTGGAAGAGCCGGGCGAGAGCGATGTAGGCGTAGACCCGGTAGCCCCGATAGGGCCGACCCGTCACCGTGGCTCCTCCGGGCGGTGCAGCCGCCTCCCTACGGGACACCCAGGACGTGGGGGACGAAGTCGTACGTTCCGTCGGGAAGCTCGGAGACGACCTCGAGG
>DASQHP010000162.1:0-1882 GCA_035632035.1 Thermoplasmata archaeon
GTCCATGATCCGGCGAGAACGACCCGGTGGTCCACGCGACGCAGGGCGTGGGCGAGCACGCGGGCGGTGACGAGCGTATCCGAGCCGGCGAGAGCGCGGTCGGTGATCAGGACCGCCCGGTCCGCCCCCAGCGCCAGCGCCTCCCGAAGAACGGACTCGGCGGCGGGAGGACCCATCGAAAGGACGCTCACGGTCTCGCCCGGCCTCCTCAGGTCCAGCGCGACCCGGAGCGCCCGCTGGTCGAACGGGTTCGCGTAGAGCTGGTTGCCTTCGCGGACGACGGTCTTGCGCTCCGGATCGAACCGAAGCTGGTCGAGGTCGGGGACGACCTTCACGAGCACCGCGAACGCCCGGGGCACCCCCGGCGAACGACTGCCGGCGGGAAGATAAGGGGAAGGTCGCTGGCCAACCGATGGCACTCAACTCGGGGTTCCCCGGCGCCGCGTCGGCAGCGTCTCCCGGCATCGGCCGCTACAGTGCGGGCGTCGCGATCACCGTCGCGGCGGTGCTGAGCCAGTACTTCGTCCCGCAGGCAGTACCATTCCTCCGACCTTTCTACGAGAACCTGGCCGGGGGCATCCTGGTCGTGTACGGGATCCCGATCCTCGCGTTCGCGCTTCTCGTCGGATCCGCCCCCCTGCGTTCGTTCGCGGATCAGATGGGCCGGGCGACGTGGGAGGGCCTCCGCTGGTACGGTGGGCTGTCGCTCCTCGGCCTCCTCGTGACGTTCGTGCTGGTGGCGGTCTACGCCGTGATTGACCCGAGCGCTCTCCGACTGCTGGGGCGTCCGAACCCGGTCATTCAGGAGGCGCAGAGCAACCCGTGGTTCTACGTCGTCTTCTCGTTTCTGGTGGGGGCCTTCGAGGAGGCGATCTTCCGAGGATGGATCTTCGGGTTCTGGCGGACCCGGCTCGGCGCCCCGTGGTGGGTCCACGCCACCTGGACGAGCGCGCTGTTCGCGGGGGTCCACATCTACTACGCCCAGACCTACGGGCCCGCGTCGCCCCTCGTCTATCCCACGCTTTTCCTGCTGGGGTTCGCGTTCGCCGCCACTTACCAGCTTTCCGGCGGCAACCTGGTCGTGGTCATCCTGCTCCACGGGCTCAACGACGCCGCGGGTTTCCTCTCCATCGTCTCCACGCCGGCGGGCCTCGGCCTCCACTACGGGATCATCCTGGTCGGGGCCTTGATCGCGCTCCTCCACGCTCTCGGTATCGGGTTCGGAGCTCGGCCCCGGCCAGCGTCACCGCCCCTCGAAGGGCCCTGGCGCTACCCGCCCGGGGCCTGGTCCGGACCTGCCCCCTTTCCCGGGTCGCCGGGCGGGGAACCGATCGCCCCTCCGGCACCCCCACCTCCGCCGCCGCCTCCGCCTCCGTTCGGCCCCCCGTGAGAGGCGTCACCCTCTTGAGCCGCACCGGAATCGGCGGTCCGTGGGCTTGGACGACGCCGCTCTTCGTCAGCTTCTGACGACCGCACGGACCATCGCCGTCGTGGGTCTCTCGGACAAGCCCGACCGCGACTCGAACGAGGTCGCCCGGTACCTCCAGTCCGTGGGATACCGGGTCGTACCGGTGAACCCCATGCTGTCCGAGGTCCTGGGCGAACGGGTCTACCCCAGCGTGCGCGAGATCCCGAAGGACGTACGAATCGACATCCTCGACATCTTCCGACGCAGCGACCAGGTACCCCCGGTCGTGCAGGAGGGGCTGGCGCTAGGGGTCGGAGCCGTCTGGATGCAGCTCGGTGTCGAGAACCCGCCGGCCGCTGCCGAAGCCGAGGGCCACGGCATTCCCGTGGTCCAGAACCTCTGCATCATGCAGCAGCACCGCCGGCTGCACATCCCCCCCGTCGCCCCGAGGTAGGAGCGGCTGGTGGCGTCGGG
>DASQHP010000163.1:0-3573 GCA_035632035.1 Thermoplasmata archaeon
ATCGGGCCACAGTCGCTTGACGACTCACAGCCACAGAGAAACTCCAAACCTCAGTTCGACCTAGGCCTACCGACCCGAGCGGGGCGACAATGAGGAGTACGCCGGGATCACGACCGGAGCGGGACCGGAGCCGACCCGCAGTCTGGGCGCTCGCGACCATCCTGGTCCTGATCGGATTGGGGCTGGCCTACTCGATCTACGCCGCGACCATTGATTTCGGCATCCCTCGCACGGGGTCGGCCCCTGAACCCCCCTTCCTGACAACTCCCGCTGTTGAGGCCAACGGTTCCTCCGGGACGTGGTTCAACGCCAGCGTGTACCGCGCCGTCGACCCGATGAGCTGGTCCAATTTCACCGCCTACGTGGTGGGGGTGGGCGGTCACCGGCCCGTCCCCGCCCCGGATTGGGTCCTTTCCATCTTCAACGGGAATGACACTCTGGTCGCGAGCTACAATCTCAGCCTTCGATACTGGGTTCAAGGAGGGGGAACCCCGGTCCAATCCGGGCAGTTGATCTCCTTCCATGTGGCCCACTGGCAGTCCGTGTCGGGCTACACCCTGATCCTGGCGGGATCCCCCCAGGGAATGGCGGAGTACCGGCTCGGCTAGCCAGTCGCCCCGTGCGGTCCCGATCCCTCTACGAGTCCGCCTCCACGCCGCGGGTGACCCGGTCCAGCTACTCCCAGCGCCCCTCGAGCCGGGGGTCGGGAGGGGAATCTTCGGCCCTCTTCTTCGCGCTGAGGAGCCCCGACTTCATCGCCATCGACATCGCGATCGGCTTGTTCTTGAGGACAACGCGGGTGAACCCGGCCGCCAGGAAGCCCGCCGCCGCCACGTTCAGGGAGAGCCCGCTCAGCAGCGACACGTTGGGGAGGGCCAGCGGTTGACCGACGGGTAGCTGCGACCCGATCCCCACGGGAATCGGGAGAAGGGGCGGCGGCGGAGCGGGAGGTAGCCCCGGTGGCGGGTTCGGGTTGACCGGTGGGGGCACCACCGAGACCTCGGCCAGCGGGAACGACTGAGTCACGACCGACGTGCTCGGTGGGGCGGTGTAGGTCGCGGAGGTGAGGGCACCGCTAACGGCCCCGCTTCCCGCCAGGGAACATGCCACAGTGGTGCACGCGTCCACCGGGACGACGGCGTACGGAGGCCCCGTGGCGACGACGTTGAACTGGGCCTCCCATGTATCGCCCGAGTAGAGGACGTTCTGGCTCGCGTTGGTGCTCCAGTTCCACCCGAGGACGGGAACGCCGTTCAGATCCGTGACGGTCGGATTGGTCTGACAGGTGCGCATGGGAGCGCCCAGGTGCAGGCAGCTCGCGGTCGCGTTGAGGTCCTGGTCCGGGCGGATGGCGCCGAACGGGACGTACTCGAAGATCGGTCGGTTGGTCCCGGCCGCGGCCGGAAGGTTGGGCGCGGGACCGAAGCTCGCCGTTCGGATGGCCGCCAGGAGGCTCGGATTCGCCAGATTGGGGTTCTGTCTCGGCCCGTGGGTCTCGTACTGGAGGGTGCCGGTGCCGCCCCCGGGGCACGCGAACCAGGCCGGACCGTCCCAGCTCCCACCCGTGGCCCGGGCCATGTCGCATCCAGCGAGGAGAATGTTGTTGACGTTCTGCTGCACGACGAAGCCGCCCGGCCCCCCGCCCTGCGACTTGAACTGGGCCGGCCAGTCGACGGAGTACGGGTCGGTGTTCGCCGACCAGAGGTCGATCATGTCGATGACGCAGCTCCCCCCGAGCGAGTGGACGCAGTCCGGGGAGGTGCGCGCGAGCGCCGCGATCGAGTCGAGCGGGTTGCCGTCCTGGGGGCGGACCCAGCCTTCGCACGGGGGCATGACCTGCTGGGGGAAGGAATACCCCGGCTCGCAGGTCTTGCTGTAGCAGGAATTGTCGATCACTCCACCGTCCCAGCCGCTCACGCAGTAGTTCTCGGGATACGTGGGGTCCCGGGGGGCGGAGTCCCCGATCCAGATGACCACGTGATGGGCCGAGGGCGACGAGTCCACTCCCGCTCCGCTGAGGACCCCGTAGAGCGCGGTGATCGAGGGCGCGTGTAGGAAGTTGTCCCAGAAGTCGCAGTCGTAGCACGAGTATCCGCCTCCGAGATAGTTCGCCTGGAACGACGAGGAGACTGCGTCCCCGAACGTAGCGGCCGACACGAACTGGCCGACATCGACCCGGTAGACGTTCCCGTCACAGTCGCCGTAGTCGCACAGCGTTGATTCGAAGTCCACGAGCCCGAACGTGACCTGGGAGTGCGGGTTCTCGGCCTGAAGCGTCTGCGCGATGGAACCGGCGTTCGCGACGAAGACCGGCAGACCGTTCGATTCTTCGCAGGGGATCATGTTGCCCGTGCGGTCGCACAGGTTGTAGCCCGCGTCGTCGGTGGGCGTGTAGACACCGTTGAAGAACGTCCCGTCGATGGCGAACACGATCTGGACCGCCGGCCACTGTGTCGGAGAGTTCGGCGCGACGGCATCGAGGGTGACGCGCGAGGTCGTTGTACCGGCGTCACAACCCGGAGCGGTCAGCGGGCAGATGCGAAGGGGATTGGCCGCGATGGAGAGCTGCATTCCGCCAGTCGCCGCAGCCAAAGAACCGTGGAGAACGGTCCCCGTAGGACCCAACCCCCCCGCGAACCGAGCCCCGGCGGGGAGGTCCCGGGCCGGTCCGGCGGCGGATAGGCCGGGGCCGAACCCCGGGACCAGTCCGACGACCAAGACAACGACAAGGGTGGCTACCCCGACGGCGACGGCCCGCGACTCCATGTCCGATCCCCCCACCGTGGGGTCGGCCTCGCCGGGGCGATGGAGTACTACGCCATAAGGTGTGCGAGGGACTCGAGGTGGCGGAGCATTGATAGGCGGCGCCCTTTCTCCCCGAGTCTGAGATGATTCTTCGCCACGGCGAGACGATCGTCGGCTATGGCCGCGCCAGCCTGAGGCACGGGGAATCGGGCGTCCCCGGCACGCTCACCTTGTCCACCTTGAGACTCGTGTTCGAAACCGGCGGTGCAACCCCCTACACCGTTCTCGACCTCGACCTCTCCAACATCTGGAACGTCCATGCGGGAACCGAACAGGCGGGGTTCATGCGACCTGCCCGTGACTATCTGACTCTGGAGACGACGACGGGCCGCTCGGTGTTCGAGCTGGGCGAGGCGCGACGGTGGGCCGATTCGATCATTCAGACCAAGTCGTCCCATCCCTCGTCACTGCCACCCCCGCCCCCTCCTCCGCCACCGCCGCCGTCGGCCCACAACGCGTCGTGGTCCGGCCAACCCGTCGTGATCAACGTCGCGGCCCCCCCGGCGCCCAAGGTCATGCTCAACTGTCGGTTCTGCGGCGCGATGTACGATGCGACCCTGGGCCGATGTGATCGTTGCGGCGCCCGTCCAGCTTGATGGAGTACGGCCCCGACGACCTCCGCGGGATCTGAGCCTCGGTGCCCCCGCGCCCGCGGAGTCGTCCTAATCTCGCTCGGGGTGTGGACGCCTCACTCCCGTGTCCGTGTTACAGGCCCTTCGGCGGGTGATTGCCCGTGTACCCCGAGGGAAGGTGATGACCTATGGCCAG
>DASQHP010000164.1:0-11272 GCA_035632035.1 Thermoplasmata archaeon
CATCACCAACCCGTTCGACGGCTCGGTCATCGCCGAGGTCGCCAAGGGCGGCCGGGGGGACATGCGGGCGGCGATCGACGCGGCCCGCGAGGCGTTCGACCGGGGCCCCTGGCCGCGGCTCCCGCCCCGGGCTCGCGGCGAGGTTTACCTCAAGGCCGCGCAACTGCTCCAGAGCCGCCTGCCTCAGCTGGCCCAGCTCGAATCGCGCAACCAGGGGAAGACCATCAAGCAGGCCCAGGACGCCGACCTACCGTTCTCCGTGGACAACCTCGTCTTCTACGCCGGCGCGGCCCGCACTCTGGATGCGAAGAGCCCGGCGGAGTTCACGGGGGACGGAACCACGATATTCCGTCGCGAGCCGGTCGGGGTGGTGGGCTCGATCACGCCGTGGAACTATCCGCTCATGATGGCGGTCTGGAAGGTGGGACCCGCCCTGGTCACCGGCAACACCGTCGTCCTCAAGCCCGCGAGCTGGACACCGCTCACGTCGCTCGAGCTCGGTCGGATATTCCTGGACGCCGGGCTCCCGACCGGCTGCCTCAACGTGGTCACGGGCCCGGGACCGGAGGTTGGGGACGAGCTCTGTCGGAACCCCAAGGTCGACATGGTCTCCCTCACCGGCGACACGGCCACGGGCCGGACGATCATGAGCGCGGCGAGCGCCACGGTGAAGCGGGTCCAGCTCGAGCTGGGTGGCAAGGCCCCGTTCGTCGTCTTCGACGACGCGGACATTCCGGCGGCGATCGAGGGGGCGATGGTGGGAGGGTTCGTGAACGGCGGACAGGATTGCACTGCCGCCACCCGCCTCATCGTGCACGAGAACGTCCGGGAAAAGTTCCTCCGCGGTCTCCTGGAACGGGTGGCCACGATCCGGGTGGGCGACCCCCTCTCCCGCGGGACCGATCTCGGCCCGCTCGTGCACGCCACGCAGCAGAAGCGCGTCCTGGAGTGGATCGAAACAGGGAAGAACGAGGGCGCGACGCTCCGATCGGGCGGCCGGGTCGACGAGGGACATGCCCGGGGCGCGTTCGTCCTGCCGACCGTCTTCGACGCCGTCGCGCCGGACATGCAGATCGCTCAGAAGGAGATCTTCGGGCCGGTGCTGGACGTCATCGAGTTCTCCTCGTTCGACCAGGCGATGGAGATCGCCAACGGCGTGGAGTACGGGCTCGCGGGTTCCGTCTGGACGCGCGATGTTCGCACCGCCGTCCGCGCGGCCAACACGCTCCGCTTCGGCGACGTCTGGGTCAACGACCATCTGCCGCTGGGATCCGAGACCCCGCATGGAGGGTTCAAGCAATCCGGCTTCGGAAAGGACCTCGGTGTGGACTCCCTGTACGACTACACGGTCCTGAAGAACATCTACATCGACCTCACCGGTCAAGCCCGCAAGGCGTGGCACTACACGACCTACGGCGATCCGGCCTAGGCGGGAGACGGGAAGGGGCGCATGGCCGATTCGCGCGACGAGACCGGGCTTCTCTTCATCGACGGGGAGTGGCGCCCGCCGTCCGGCGATCGGTGGACGGACGTGCGCGACCCTTCGACCGGAGCGGTGTTCGCCCGGGTCGCCCAGGCCGGCCCCGTCGATGCGGATGCGGCCATGGACGCCGCGGCCGCTCGGGCGGACAGCTGGGGCGAGACACCGGCGCACGAGCGGGCCCGGCTCCTTCGGGGGATCGCGGAGCGCATCGAGAACGACCATACGGCCCTCGCCCGGCTCATCGCCCGCGAGGTCGGCAAGCCGATCCAGGACTCCCGGATCGAGGTGACCCGGGCCGTGGGGGTCTACCGGTACGCCGCGGAGGAGGTCCGCCAGCTGACGGGGGAAACGTTCCCCGCCGACGCGTACCCCTACCCGCCCGGTAATGAGCGCCGGCTCCTGTTCACGGTCCGGGACCCGATCGGGGTGGTCGTCGCCATCAGCCCGTTCAACTTCCCCCTCAACCTGCTCTCCCACAAGGTCGCGCCCGCCCTCGCCGCGGGCAACCCCGTGGTCGTGAAGCCGGCTTCGAGCGCGGCGCTCACAGCCCTCCGGCTCGCCCGGATCGCCGAGGCGGCCGGCATCCCGAAAGGGGTGCTCCAGGTCGTGCCGGGTCCCGGCGGATCGGTCGGGAACCGGCTGGTCGAGCATCCCGCCACCCGACTGATCACGTTCACCGGGTCGACCGAGGTCGGGAAGTCGATCGGAGAGCGGGCCGGGCGGCACGCGAAGCGGGTCATCCTGGAGATGGGAGGGCTCGATCCGGTCGTCGTGCTGGACGACGCCCCGGTCGACGTTGCGGTCGCGGCGGCGTTGCGGGGAGGGTTCGCCTACTCCGGTCAGGTGTGCACGGCGTCGAAGCGGGTTCTCGTAGCGGAATCCATTGCCGACGACTTCGCCCGGAAGTTCGCCGCGGGAGCGTCCCGTCTCGTCGTGGGGCCTGCGGTCGAGGAATCGACGCAGGTCGGCCCGGTCGTCACCCCGGAGTCGCTCGACCGGATGGACCAGTTGGTGGCGGACGCGGGGGACCACTCGGCGACCGTGCTCGCCGGCGGCGAGCGTGCCGGCGAGCTCGCGCCGGGCTGGTTCTACCGGCCGACGGTGCTCGACCACGTACCGCCGGAGGCGACCGTGGCCCGAGAGGAGCCGTTCGGGCCGGTCGTCCCGATCCTTCGATTCCAGGACCTCGAGGAGGCGCTCACGATCGCCAACGGAACCAGTTATGGGCTGCAGGCCGCGGTCTACACCCGGGACCTGCGGCGCGCTTTCGAGTTCGTGCGGCGTATCCGGGCCGGGGGCGTGCACGTCAATGACCCTACCACCTTGCGGTGGGACGCGCTTCCCTTCGGGGGCGTGCGGGAAAGCGGCCTCGGTCGAGAGGGCCTGCGCTATGCCATGCAGGAAATGACCGAGGTGAAGCTCGTCTCGGTCAACTTCGGCTGACCGGCTACCCCGGCGGTGGAGTTGTCGGCGGCGTGCCGCCGCTGGAGGGCGGGGCGCCGCCGGGCGGGGACATCGGGGGTGGGGGACGCCGGCCGAAGGTCTGACGTTCCTCCCGCCGCGCGCGCACGAACAGGAGGGCGCTGATGCCCAGCCCCACGACCAGGATCACGGCGATGATGACCCACTGAAGGACCGTCGGACCGGCGCTGGATGAGCTCGAGGTGGATGCGGCGGTCACGGTGACATTGGCGCTCAGGGAAGTTGCGGACGCGACCCCGATCGCGTCCACCACGAAGACGGAGGCGTTGTACACCTGGGCGAGCGTGGGCGTGCAGGTGATGGTAGACGTGTTCCCACTGCACCCCTTCGGCAGTCCCGTGTAGACGTAGGTGAGCGGGGCCGTGCCACCGCTCGCGGTGACCGTGAAGGTGAGAGTACCGTTCACCGCCACTTTCGACGCGCTCACGGTGAACGCGGTGACGACGGGGTCCGAGTTGACGGTGATGGAGACCGCGCTCGACAGTCCCGTGGCTCCGTCGGAAGTATCGTTGACCTGGACCGCCACCGAGAACGTGCCGGTCGCGGTGGGCGTGCAGGTGTAGCTCGCCACGCTCGCGCTAGTGCAGTTGGCCGGCAGCCCTTCCCAGTGGTACGTCCAGTTGGAGGCGTTCCCGCTCCCCCCGGTGATCTGGGAGACATTGACCGATGCGTTGAGCTCCATGCCCAGGTCGAGAACGGAGGTGTTGGTGGTCGGCGTGGGGACCGTGAGGGTCGGGGCGCGCGGCAGTTGAGCGATCGACCCGGGGCCGGCGGCGGCCACGCCGACGAGGATCGATGCCGAGGCCGCGACGAGGACGGCCAGCGCGGCCCGGCGGGAAGCCGAGTTCAGGGTCGGGCGTCGGAACGTCAGGATCCCTCCCATTACGGTCACCGGTCAGGACCTCCCAACCGTTCTTCCATCAAAAACCCAGCGGCGGGCCACGGACCTACTGCGCCCGACCCCGCCGCCCCCTAATCGAGGTGCGGAGGGGGCGGGGGGATCGCCGGGGTCGGGTGGAACGGTCCGGGGATGCGCGGTTCGGGGAGGTTCTCCCGGGTCGATGGGATCGGCAGGTGGCCGACGGAAGGCGGGACGGGTCGAGGGGCCGATGGCGCCTCTTCCATGGCGTCCAGCGCGTCTCCGAAGACTCGCAGCCCCCGGTCGAGGAGTTCGTCCTCGATCGTTAGAGGAGACATGAACCGGAGGCACTGGTCGTAGGACCCGCAGGTGTGCATCAGGACCCCTCTCTGGAAAAGCTCGTGCCGCATCGCACGGGCCCGCTCGGGCCAAGGGACGCGGGTGCGATGGTCGCGGACGAACTCGACCCCGATCATGAACCCCTTCCCCCGAACATCCCCGATCGCGGGGTGGTCGGCGGCCAGACGCCGAAACTCGTCCGCGACCCGCCGACCGCGGTGCGCCGTCCGATCGATGAGGTCGCCCTCCCGCAGCACACGAAGCACCTCGGCCCCGACGGCGAGGGCGAGCGGGTTGCCCCGATAGGTTCCCAGATGAAACCCCTTCGGCAGCTCTCGGACCAGGTCGTCCCGGTACGCGACCATCGAAACGGGGATGCCGCCTCCGATCGTCTTGGCGATGCACAGGATGTCCGGGGTCACCCCCGAATGCTCCACGGCCCACATCCGGCCCGTTCGGCCGAGCCCGGTCTGGATCTCGTCCGCGATGAGCAGTAGGTCGTTCTGCGTACAGAACTCCCGCAGCGACGGGAGGAAGTCATCGGGCGGGACGACGTAGCCGCCCTCCCCAAGGATGGGTTCGACGAGCACAGCGGAGAGCTGGTCGACCCCCGAGTGGGGATCCCGCGCGAGATGCTGGAGGTACCGGATCACTCCCTCCGAGGAATCTGAGGGCCCCAACACTGGCCGATAGGGGTCGGGGTACGGGACCCGGACGATCGTTCCACCGTGAAACGAGCTCGTGGTGTGATACCGCCGGCCGCTCGTCAGGTTGACCGCGCCACCGTGGACGCCGTGGTAGGCGCCCGAGAACGTCACCGTTCCGTGCCGGCCCGTCGCGTGATCAGCGAGGTTCACCGCCGTCTCCACCGCATCGCCCCCGGTCACGGTGAAGAGCACCCGCGCGTGCTGGCGGAGCGACCCCGGAAGGCTGGCCTCGAGCTCCTTCAGGAAGTCGATCCTCGCCTCCGTCGGGAGCTCGAGCGAGTGCCAGAGGAGCCCGGCTTGGCGCTCGAGCGCTTTCACAAGCCGAGGGTGCCGATGACCGAGGTTCAGGACGGAGACCCCGGCGACCCAGTCGATGTAGCGGTTACCATCCAGGTCCTCGACGGTCGAGCCACGCCCCTCCCGAAGGGCCAGCGGGAAGTACTTCGAGTAGACCACCGCGTCCGTCTCGAGGCGGCCCTGCACGTCCAGGAGCTCGCGGGAACGCGGACCGGGTGGGGGCGTCAGGATGCGCGGGGCGTCCGGGTAGCTGAGCCACTCCTCTTCCATGTCCGGCGGGCGTGCTACGGAGCGGGACGATATCAGCGCGTCGATGAGCCGCGTGAGGACCGGGGTCAGAACCACCGGCTCGTGACGACCTTCTTCCGACTGTAGAACTCGAACGCATCACGGCCGGTCGCATGGAGGTCTCCAAAGAACGAACCCTTCCACCCGACGAAGGGAAAGTAGGCCGCGGGGGCCGGGACCCCCACGTTGATGCCGAGCATCCCGGCCTCGATCCGATGGCGGAACTCTCGGGCGGCGCCGCCATCCCGAGTGAAGATCGCGGCCGCGTTGCCGAAGCGAGAACGGTTGGCGATGTCGATCGCCTCACCCAGGTCCCGGACCCGGATGACCGCGAGGACCGGTCCGAAGATCTCCTCGCGTGCGATCGCCATTTCGGGCCGGACGTGGTCGAAGAGGACGGGGGCGACGAAGTACCCCCCGGATTCCGAGGGACGGCCCCGAGCTGCCAGCGTCGCCCCCTCGGCGACGCCCCGCTCGATGTAGCCCAGGACCCGGTCGCGGAGGTCCGGCCGAATGAGTGGACCGACTCCTCCCTCGATATCTCCGGAGGCGCTGGACAATCGAGAGACCCGGTCGGCCAGCGCCGCGACGAGCCGGTCTCCGACCGGCTCGACCGCGAGCACGACGCTACCGGCGAGGCACCGTTCACCGGCCTGGCCGAACGCGCTGGACACGATGGCCCCGACGGACGGCTCGAGCTCGGCGTCCGGCATCACGACGAGGTGGTTCTTCGCGCCGGCGAGCGCCTGTACGCGCTTACCCTGGCCGGTCCCGGTACGGTAAACGTACTCCGCGGTGGGAGCGGACCCGACGAACGAGATGGCGGCGACGGCCGGGTGAGTCAGGAGTCGATGGACGGCGTCGCGGGTGCCGTGGACGAGATTGACGGTCCCGGCCGGGAATCCGGCTTCGGCGAACAGGCGGACCAGAAGATCCGCCGACTGGGGCACCCGTTCGGACGGTTTCAGAACGAACGTGTTCCCGCAGACGAGCGCCAGGGGGAGCATCCAGAGGGGGATCATCACCGGGAAGTTGAACGGAGTAATCCCGGCGACCACCCCCACGGGTTGACGGATGAGCTCGGTGTCGATCCCGCGGGCGACGTTCTCGAGGACCGAGCCCTGCAGGACGGTGGGGGCGCTCGCGGCAAACTCCGTCGTCTCGATCCCGCGTCGGATCGATCCCTCGGCCTCGGAGAGGGACTTTCCATTCTCGCTCACGACGAGACGCGCGAGTTCGTCCAGACGGCCGATGAGAAGCTCGCGAAGCCGAAGGACGAGCCGCGCCCGCTCGACGACCGGCACCTCGCGCCAGGGGGGGAGCGCATCGGCGGCCGCCGCCACGGCCCGGTCGACGTCGGTCGCGGTGGAGAGCGGGACTCGCGCCAGCAGCTCCCCCGTCGCGGGATTCGGAACGTCCAGGTAGTCGGGCCCACCCGAGGCGACCCATACCCCGCCGATGAAGTTCTCGAGCCGTCGAGCCGCCCCCATCCGCGCTGACGAGGCCGGCCGGGTCGATAAACACGACCGTCAGGAGAGGGAGGGGGGTCAGGGTGGCTACCCCGCGGGGTTTTTGTAAGGCCGCTCGGTAGGGCGCACGCGGGACCCGTCGTTTCCGGACCCGCGGAGGTGGGATACTGGACGAACGGATGGCGGAGGTTCATCGCGAGTACACTCGTCGGACCCCCCGTTCCAAGGCGCTCTGGGAGCGGGCCGCCAAGTGGAGCCCCCTCGGGGTCCACAGCAACTACCGGTACCTCGAACCCTACCCCTTCTTTGTGCGGGAGGCGCGGGGCGTCCACATCTGGGACGCCGACGACCACGACTACCTCGATTTCAACATGGCGTTCGGTTCGCTGCAGAGCGGGCACGCGCATCCGAAGGTCGTGGCGGCTCTGCGGCGACAGCTCGAGATGGGGAGCATCTACGGGTACGAGTGGGAGGGGACCCCCGAGATCGCAGAACGGATCTGTCGTCGCTACCAGATGGCCAAGGTCCGGTTCAGCACCACCGGCCTCGAGGCGACCCACCACGCGATTCGGATGGCCCGGGCGTTCACCGGGCGCTCCTACGTGCTGAAGTTCGAAGGCTGTTACCACGGCTCCCACGATACGCTGCTCGTCGGAGTGAAGCCCAGCGCGGAAGCGGCGGGGCCCCCACGGCGCCCGCACTCCGTCCCCGCCGGGCCCGGGATCCTACCGGACGTTGCCGGGAAAACGCTCGTCGCGCCCTTCAACGACTTGGAAGCGGTTCGAGCGATCGCCCGGGAACACACCGGCGAATTGGCCGCCGTGATCGCGGAGCCGATCCCCATGAACATGGGGTTCATCGTTCCCGACCCGGAGTTCTTCCCGGGGGTCCGCGAGGTGTGTGACGAGTTGGGAGCCCTCCTGATATTCGATGAGGTCAAGACCGGCGCGAAGTACCCGCACGGGGGCGCCGGGCGGCTCGGGGTCCGGCCCGACATCATGACCCTCGGCAAATCGATCGCATCGGGGGTCCCGCTCTCCGCGATCGCCGCCCGGGAGGGGATCCTCGACCGGGTCGGGCCCCGGCGCGTGGCCCACGCCGGGACGTACAACTCGAACCCGCTCGCCATGGCGGCCGCCAAGGTCTGCCTCGACGAGATACTGACGGACGACGCACTGGAAGCGAGCGGCCTTTTGAACTCCCGCCTCGCCCGCGGGTACACGGAGGTCTTCCGGGACGCGGGCGTCACCGCCCATGTCTCGGCGGATGGTGTATCGGGGACGGTCTACTTTGCCGACCACCCGGTCCGGAACTGGCGGGACTTCCTCACCGTGGACGGAGACCGCTCCATGCTCTACTACTACCTCGGGCTCACCCACGACCTGATCCCGTCGGGGACCGGCCCCGACGAACAATGGACGATATCCGTGCAGCACACGGCGAAGGACGTCGACCGACATCTCGAGATCCTCCGCGAGTTCGCCCCTCAGCTGGTGGGGAAGCCCGTTGTCGGCGAGATCGAAGAGTCGGTCTAGCTCGGGCCGCGGCCCCGCCTCGCGAAAGGGCGGGCCGGGGATCGACGTCCATCTTCATCTCTCCAGGTACTGGCCGGACCTCGCGACGAACTCGTACGCCCCCTCGATCGACTTCACCGTCGCCGGCCTTCTCCGGGAGCTCGACGACCATGGGATCGACCGGGGCGTCCTCCTGCAGTTGAACGACTCACCCTCGGTCGAGGAGACCCTTCGAGAGGCTCGAGAGATGTTCGAAGCGAGCGGTGGACGACTTCTCCGCACCTCGACGGTCGACCCGACCCGTTCTGAGGAGTCGGTCGAGCACGCGATCGGGCTCTGGGAGCACGAACCCGGGCTGGTCGCCATTAAACTCTACCCGGGGTACCAGCGATTCTACCCGAGCGACCGGCGGTTGGCCCCGCTCTACGAGTTTGCCGCTCGGAAACGGCTGGTCGTGATGTTCCACCAGGGCGATACGTTGGACCCGCTCGGCCTGGTCAAGTACTCCCGACCCATCGAAGTGGATGAGGTCGCGGTCCAGTACCGCGACGTCCCCATCGTTCTCTGCCATCTCGGCAACCCCTGGATCGAGGAGGCGGCCGAGCTCGTCTACAAGAACGAGAACGTCTACACCGACACATCCGGCGTGCTCTGGAACCCCCGCCTCCCGCACTTTGACCGCTTGGTCGCCCGAGCACGGACCCGCCTTGAGCACGCGATCGCGGAGATCGGGGATGTCTCGCGCGTGATGTACGGTTCCGACTGGCCCCTCGAATCGATCCAGCTAGCGGTCCAGTTCATCCGCGATCTGGATCTGCCCGAGCGCGACCGGGAGGCGATCCTGGGCGGTAACGCCCGACGCCTGTTCCACCTCGAGCGGACGGGGGAGTAGGCTCCCCCCGGCGGGCAGTTCGCCCACCTCGGCGTCCCCCGATCGAATCAGGGCACCTGGGAAGGTGGGGAAGCTCCCGAGGACGGAGGTACGACGGCGGGGCGGGCGATCGGCTTCCCGCATCGATGACAATACGTGGCTTCGGACACGTTCGGTGTGCCGCAGGCCGAGCAGAACACCGGCGCCGCGCTCGAGCCCGGCGCTGCGGTTAGCGAGGATGACGGAGTGGAACCGGCCATGGGGGGACCCGAGTAGCCCATCATCGGCATGCTGGCTGGAAACACGACGGGAGGCATCCTCGGCATCGCAGGCTGAGTGAGTCCGCGGACGAGGTAGCCCAGTCCCGCCACAAAGACGATCCCGCCAATCGCCGTCCCACCGACCCCATAGAGGCACGGGGAGCCGGATCCGCACCCCGCCAAGGAAAGCAGGTTGAATCCCGCGATCACTCCGCTGGTCAGGCCGAGTACGGCACCGACCACCGCGATGATCGCCCCGACGACCACGCTTGCGAGGTGCACAGAGCTCCCGGAGAAATGCGAGTCACACCGGCTATTTGGACCCTCGCGCGCGACGAGTTCGGATTCCCTCAGCGAGGGTGGTCCGGACCGGCACACGACCCTTGGCGGCGTCGCAGGCCGGGAGCCGGCCCTCCACGCGTGCCGCGCAATGTCCATATGGGCCGCCTCCCGTACACTCGCCGATGCCTCCCCGATTTGTGGAGGAGATCAGCGAGTACCTCCGTGTGAACGGCCCCGCCACGGCGAGCGGCATCGCGTCCCATTTCAGCAAGTGGGGCGCGGACGATGAGGACGTCCGCCTGGCGCTGGAATGGTTGATCCACGAGGGTCGGGTCGTCCGCGAACAACTCGGTCCCGAACGTTTCCGGCTTACTTCGTGAGTCGGGCCACCCGTCTCTAAGAAAGGTGGACCGATTCGTCCCATCGCTTCGCTGGGTTCGCCCGCGACCCGGAGCCGCGGCGCGGATAGGCGGGACTCACCGGCGATGCCGTCGGGCCAAGGTCCGCCGGTAGTCAGATTCGAGCGCGCGGGCAAAGTTCTTCCACGCCCGGGACACGCTCGCCTCACGCGCTCGCTTCGAGAGCTTCTTGGCGGGGACCAGGGACGGCTTCCGCCGTAACCGGAGCTCAAGGACGGTGCGGCCGTCGCGAGTCGTGCGGAGCGCGTACTCGGCCCGAGACAATCTCCGGTTTCCGACGCTCTCCATCTGCCAGCGTCCTGGCGGACGCAGGCGGACGTCGGTCCGAGCCCAAAACCAGCCGTTCCCCTCCCACTCGACGTCCTCGTAGACGATTCGGTTGGGATCCCGGGTGAGGATACGACGCTCGTACTTCTCCCCCTCCCACTTTGCGTCACTCGGCGTGAAATCCGTGCACCAGTCGTAGACGAATCTTAGCGGGGCCCGGAAGGTCTGGTGGATCACGTACTCGGGTTTCGGCCAACTCGAGAATCGGCTCAGTCCGGGCATGGAGTGCACTAGTCTGCGCTGAGCCTTACCGCTGTCGGCGCCCGCTCTCGCACCCGTCGGCGGAGAAGCGGGTGTCGGGAGGCTCTGGACCCGCTCTCACGGGTCCCTTGGTCGAACGCCGATGGAGTCCGCTATCCGACGCGGCCTTCCCCCGATGTTGGATGCTCCTGATGCGGTGGGTCACCTCGGTGCGTTCGATGCCTCCTCACGCGTACGAGCCGGAGCTCGAGTTCGACCAGGGCGGCCGCGTTCGGTGCGGGCTGCGGGTCGCGCTCTGGGTGCGAGGCGAACACCGCTCGCTCGATCACCCGGCGCGCCTGGCGCTCGGCGTCGGCGAGGGAGTCTGCGTGAACGTCCGCGATCCCTTCTACGAACACGCGGTAACCGCCCATCTCCCGGAAGACGTAGGCGAAGAACTGGGCCATCGCGACGGGATGGGAACTCAAGAGGACC
>DASQHP010000165.1:0-15827 GCA_035632035.1 Thermoplasmata archaeon
AGGGGGGATTCCCGATGGGTCCTGGTCGACGAGACGTTCCGGGAGTTCACGCCCCGGCGGTCCCGCGCCCCCCGGGGGGAGGCCGGCGTGTGGACGACCGGGACCTTCACAAAGGCGTACGGCGGAGACCCCGTCCGCGTCGGGTTCGTAACGGCCCCGACCGAGGCGGTCGATCCGTTCGCGGCCTACCACGCGCTCGTCACGGACGGCCTCGCCGACGCCTCGGTGAGCGCCGCGCGGGCCCTCCTTCGAGACCGGACCGCCATCCTGGACGAGACCCGCCGGATATTCCTCAGAAACCGGGCGCTGCTGGAGCGCGGGCTGCCGGAGGTCCTCCCGGTCCACGCTCCCGTGTGCTTCGACCCGATCCAGAACTCCGACGGCACGCGGTTCGCTCGCGGGATGCTTCGTCGCAGCATCCTCGTCTGCCCCGGCCTCTTCTTCGGGGTTCCGGACGGGGTCCGATTGTGCCTCACCCGACGGTCGTTCCCCGCGGACCTCGCGGCGTACACCGCGGCTCGGGCTCACTGGCTACGACGTCGCTGATCCGTGTCACCGCTCCCCGGCCGACCAGACCGCGCTGGTCCGGCGAACCGAGGGAAGCGATGGGCGGACCGGAGGCTCGAGAGGGTGCCCCGCCTGCTCGCGTAGGAAGGTCGCGGCGAACTGGGAGGCCCGCGTGGGGTCGCGTTCGTGAAGCAGGAGGAACCCCCGGGCGAGTTCGGTCAGGACCGCCCGAGGCGGGACCACCGCCTCCAGCGGCTCCAACGGAAGCTGGGCCGCGCGGCGGGGTTCCCTCGGCGGCTCCATCGGCAGTTCCGAGCCGACAACGGTCCTTAAACTCCGGTGGTCCATCGGACGGACCGCGTGTCCCGGACGCCGGCGTCGGCCTCCGTTCAGCGAAGGCTTTTCCCCGCCGCGGCGTTGACGCCGCGGGAGAGAGCATGAGCCAGAGCACCCCGCGACCCGCGTCGGGAACGCCGAGCGAGAAAGCGGCTCCGCACGGCAAGGGCGTCCAGATCCGCACGACGATCCCCGGACCGAAGGCGAAGAAGATCGTGGCGGCCGACGACCGGCTGATCATGACCAGCACGAAGACCGCTCCGGTCGCCGCCGCGAGCGCGAGCGGCGTCTGGGTGACGGACGTGGACGGGAACCGGATCCTCGACTTCACCTCGGGCGTGGGGGTCGTGAACACCGGCCACTGCCACCCGGCCGTCGTGAAGGCGATCCAGGACCAGGCCGCCCGGCTGATGCATTTCGCGGGGACGGACTTCTACTACGAGAACCAGACGGTCCTCGCCGACCGACTGACCACGATCACGCCGGGGGAGTTCGCGAAGAAGGTCTTCTACACGAACAGCGGGACGGAGAGCGTCGAGGCGGCGCTCAAGCTCGCTCGCTGGAACACCCACCGGCCGCTGTTCGTGGGTCTCATCGGGGCGTTCCACGGCCGTTCGATGGGCGCGCTCACCATGACGGCGAGCAAGGCGACGCAGCGGCGCGGGTTCATGCCGTTCGCCGGAGGCGGTCACCACATCCCGGCTCCGAACTGCTACCGCTGCCCGTACAAGCTCGAGTACCCGAGCTGCGACCTCTACTGCGCCAAGATCCTCAAGGAGCTCTACTTCGACACGACCATCCCGCCCGAGGACGTGGCGGCGTTCATCGCCGAGCCCGTCATGGGCGAGGGAGGGTACGTGGTCCCCCCGAAGGGTTGGTTCGCCGAGATCAAGTCGATCCTGGACGAGCAGAAGATCCTCCTCATCGACGATGAGGTCCAGGCCGGGATCGGACGGACGGGGACCTGGTTCGGGATCGAGCACCACGAGGTCATCCCGGACATCGTCACGATCGCGAAGGGGCTCGGGAGCGGCCTTCCCATCGGCGCGATCGTGGCCCGCAAGGACCTCGACTATACCTACCACGGGGCGCACTCCAACACCTACGGCGGGAACCTGGTCGCGGTGGCCGGCGCGCTCGCGACCCTCGACACGATCGACCGGGAGCATCTCCTCGAGAACTCCCGCGTCCAGGGCGCGTACCTTCGAAGTCGCCTCTCGGAGCTGCAGGCGAAGTACGAGGAGATCGGGGACGTCCGCGGGCTGGGCCTCATGGTGGCGACCGAGTTCGTCCAGAGCCGGTCCGACAAGACGCCCAACGTGAAGCTGAAGGACCGCGTCCTCGAGGAAGCGTACAAGCGCGGACTCCTCCTGTTGCCGTGCGGCCGATCGTCGATCCGTTACATCCCGCCCCTCGTCATCCAGCGCGAGGAGATCGACGAGGGCGTCGAGATCCTGGACGCGGCCATCACGGCGGCCCGCCGGCGGGGATGAAGGTCGGCCTCCTCGACTCCCCCGGCCACCTCGCGGTCGTCGACCGCCCATCGCCCACCGCCGGCCCGGGCGAGATCGTGGTCGAGCTCGCGGCCTGCGGCGTCTGCGGGACCGACCTCGAGAAGCTGCGGGGCAACTACCAGCGGGCGGGGAAGCTCGGCCATGAGCCCGTCGGCCGGGTCGTGGACGTGGGGGCGGGCGTCCCGGACCTCGCGCCCGGCGACCGCGTGTTCGTCCACCATCACGTACCCTGCCTCGCCTGCGAGGTCTGCAAACGCGGCGACCCGACGTTCTGCCCGGAGTACGGCCGGACCAACATCGACCCCGGCGGATTCTCCGAGCGGTTCCGGGTCCCCTCCGAGAACGTGTCGCGCGGAGCCGTCCTCCGCCTGGACCCGTCCGTCGATTGGGCGACCGGGACCCTCCTCGAACCGGCGGCCTGTGCCCGGACGGCGCTGCGGCGCGTCGGCTTCCAGCCGGGCGATCGCGTCTTCATCGTTGGGCTCGGGCCCGTAGGTCTCCTGTATGCCCGGCTCGCGAGCGCGATGGGCGCGGGCTGGGTCGGGGGCGCCGAGCTGTCGCCCCGGCGCCGCGCCGCGGCGATCGCCGGCGGGGCGGCGTGCGCGGTCGACCCTCTCGACTCCGGTGCAGCAGAACGCGCGGTCCAGGCGGCCACCGGTGGCCAGGGCGTGGACCTCGCCGTGGTCGCGACGGGGGCGACGGCCGCGGTCCGGCTCGCGGCGGGGCTCGCCCGCCGCGCCGGCACGCTCAACCTGTTCGGGCTTCCCGAGGCGGGAAGCCAGCTGCCCGCGGACCTCCAGGAGCTCTACCTGAGGGGCGTGAAGGTCGTGCCGACCTACGCGACGACCGAACGCGACATCCGGGACGTTCATGATCTCCTCGTCTCCGGGCGACTCGACCTCTCGGGGCTCGTCACGCACACGATCCCCCTCGCGTCGCTCGCGGACGCGTTCGCGCTCGCCGGCCACCCCGAGGGAGCCCTCAAGGTCGCGGTGACCGGGCCCGCGTTTGGGGTCCCCTAAGCGTCCCCGGCCTCTCCGATCACCTGGCGGTCGACCCGGTGGCCGGCGGCCACCCGCGCCTTCGGTCCGATGAGCGAGTTGAGGACCGAGGCCCCCGCGCCGATTCGGGCGCCGTCCATCACGACCGAGTTCTCCACGTGGGCGCCCGCCTCCACCGTGGCCCCGGCTCCGATCGTCACGTAGGGTCCGAAGGTGGCGCCGCGCACGGTAGCGTCCGCGCCGACCGACACCGGACCCTTCCCCAGCGTGCCGGGCGGGAGGGCCGTCCGTCCCCCACGCCCCCCCTCGAACAGGAGGCGTTGGGCCCGCAGGAGACGATCCGGGGTGCCGGCGTCCTCCCAGAAACCCGAGAGACGGAATCCGTACACCCCCCGCGGTAAGAGCGGAGGGAGGACCTCGTTCTCGAAACTGACGGGGCGCCCCGGCGCGATCCCCTCGACCACCTCCCGGTTCCACACGGAGAGGCCGGCGTTGATCCAGTGCGATGGGGCCTCCTCGGGTCTTGGCTTCTCGACGAACCGCGTGATGCGGTCGCTGGCATCCAGCGCGGCCACGCCGTAGGGGGAGGTATCGTCGACGTGGGCGAGCGTCATCGTTCCCACGCCGCCGTGCCGGCGATGGGACGCCAGCACCTCGGCGACATCGATCTGGGCGATCACATCCGAGTTGAGGAGGACGAACGGGTCGCTGATCCCCTCGCTGGCGTTCTTCATCCCGCCGCCCGTCCCGAGCGGCTCCGCCTCGGGAACGCACCGGACCGAGACCTTCGGTGGGTGGTCCCGCACGAACGCCGCGATGGCGTCGGACTTGTACCCCGTCGCGAGGACCGCCTCGTCCACCTCGGGAGGGAGCAGGTCGAGGACGTGGTAGAGCATCGGCTTGCCGGCGATGGGGATGAGCTGCTTCGGGACGGTGTAGGTCACCGGCCGCAGTCGCGTGCCGAAGCCGCCGATGAGGACGATCGCCTTCATGGGGAGCGCCTCCCCGTACCTCCGCGGCTCCTTAACGGCTCGTCAGCGGGAACTGCGAACGCTCCGCGGCGATGGCGTACTCTCGCTCGACCGCCCGCTTGAGGAGCTTCGCGGGCGCGCCCCACAGCGTGAGGTGCCGCGTCCGTCCCGACGCCGCGAACTGGCCGACGGAGACGATGGCGCCCTTCTCGCGGTAGTGGAACTCCCGCAGCGGAGTCCCGCGCCAGCGCGCCACGAGGTTGGCGCCGGCCACGCTCGCTTCCGAAAGCGCCGCCTGGGCCGTGGCGGGGACCACCACGCGGGTCACGGGGTCGACGAGGTCCACGGTGTCCCCGACGGCAAAGACCCCCGCGTGCCCCGGGACCTCGAGCGTCGGGTCGACCACGATCCGGCCACTGTGGCCGTGGGGGACGGGAAGCTTGCGAACGACGTCGGGCGCCTGCACGCCGGCGGCCCAGACGCAGAGGTCGAACGACAGCGGCGAGGATCCTCGTTCGAGCTCGAGGGATCCCGGAGACACGCGGGCCGCGTTCACCCCTTCGATCATCTCCACGCCGGCCGAGCCGAGCAGGTCCCGGGCGTGACGGATGAGGGACGGCGAGAATCCGGCCAGGAACGGGAGCGAGCCCGTGATAAGACGGACGTGGGGTCGCCTCGCCCCGCGGCCGGCGATCGCTCCCCAGCGCACGGTAGCGATCTCCGCCGCGACCTCGCAGCCGGTGGAACCCCCGCCGACCACGACGACCTCCGGCCGGCGGCCGGCCGGCCAATCGATCGACCCGGCTTCCAGGTCGCGGAGAGCCTGGGCCAGCTTCTGAGCGCTGCGCAGCCGGTAGACGCTGTGCGTGTGCTCGGAGGCTCCGGGGACGCCGTAGTAGGCCGGCGCGCTCCCCAGGCAGATCGCCAGGAAGTCGTACTCGAGCGGGGTTCCGGAGATGGTCACACGATGACCGCCCAGGTCGATCGAATCCACTTCACCCTGCACGAAGCCGACGTCGGTCCCCCCCAGGACCCGGGAGATGGGGAGAGTGAACCGCTCGACGGCCCGCGGACCGCCAGCGAGCCGTCCGATCTCGTAGAGCTCGGTCCGGAGGACATGGAGCGGATGCCGGTCGACGAGCCGGACCCGGAGCCGGCCCCGTCCGAGGCGGGCCACGGCGTGGGCGAGGCGAACCCCCGCGTAGCCGGCTCCCAAGATCACGGCTCCCGGGCCGGACGGCTCGGGAGGACTGGATCGCGCCATGAAAGGACGAGGCCCCGCGGGGCCAAGAGGTTAGGGGGCGCCCGCCGACAAGGGGTTAAGGCCCCTCGAGTTCGATCGAGCGGCCATGGCGTTGATCGATGCCTCCTCCGCGGTCTCGGACTCCGTACTTCGCCAGATGTACTCAGAGCACCTCGAAGGGATCCAGGAGCTCGCGGCGCTGTTGGACTCACCGAGCCGGCCCGTGACCGACCCGGCCCGGATCGCGCTCGCCCGTTCGTTCGCGGACCACGTGCGCCGCGCTCTCTCCGCCCTCGACACCCAGGATGACCGACCCAGCCTGGTCGCCCGGGTCAACCTGAGCTACGAGGCGATGCTCATCCTGATCGACTACTCGAAGACCTACACCGAGGGGTCCCGCGTGCCCCGGAACCGCTCCGCAGGCGCCTAGGGGAACCGGACCCGAGCCCTACGTGAACTCCTTCATCTCGAACAGAAGGAGCCCGAGGATGGCGCAGACGACGAAGTAGGCGAGGAGAATGACGATCCCCTCGGGGACCGAGGCGGTGTAGACCACGAGGCTCCCGGCGCGCGGACCCAGGGGCACGTCCTGGACGTGCGCGGGGAACGGGTCCATGAGCGAGTTGCTCACGATCCCGCCGCCGTAGGTGATGATGAACCAGGGCTCGATGCCGGTGAACGTCGCGATGAGCGTTTCGATCAGCGAGAATCCGAAGAGGAGAAGGATCGCCGTCACCAGGATCGACATCGCGCTCGACTTGAACAGCGAGCTGAACAGGAAGGTGAACGCGAGGACGGCGATGAGGTAGAGAAGGCCGAGCCCGATCGCCTCGTAGAGCTGCCAGGGGATGGTGGCGCCGAAGTAGTAGAGGCCGTTCGCGACGGCGATCCCCGTGTAGACGAAGTAGACGATCACGGCGGCGATCAGGGCGGCGATCCACTTCCCGGCGTAGATCGACACCCGCCGGATCGGATGCCCGACCACGAAGTAGCCGGTCTTGTTCTGGAACTCCCCGCTGATGGCGTCGCCGCCGAAGAAGATCCCCGCGAGGATCGTGACGAAGTTGATCGCCCCGCCCCACCAGGAGGAGTAGAACGTGAGCGGGGTGGCGAGCAGCGCGTGCGGCCGGTAGTACCCGACGAGGGCGGTCAGGATCCCGCTGATCACGACGCCGATGGCGAGGAGGATGTAGAACCGCCGGGTCCGGAAGTAGTTGAGAAGCTCGTACTTCGTGATGATGAACGTGTGTCCGACGCTGTCGGGCAGGTGGGCCGGGTACGCCAGTTCGCCGCTCATGTTCACCGCGAGTCCTTGATGAGGTCCAGATAGGACGCCTCCAGCGCCGACGAGGACGGCTGGTAGCGGATCACGCCGGTGTTCCGGTTGACGAGTTCCCGCAGGACCTGCTGTTGGACCTCGACGCCCGGGGTGAGCGTGAGCTGGAGGGTGAGCGTGTCGACCCGGTCCACGGCCTCGACGCCCGGAATGTCCCCGACCTTCTGGGTCAGGGCGGCGTCGACGGGCGTCAGGAGCCCGACCTCGACAATGGTCCGGGCCGCATTGGTCCGGTTCATGACGCGCTCCAATCGGTCGTAGAGCAGGAGCTTCCCGTGGTCGATCATCGCGACCTCGTCGCAGACGTCGGCGACCTCGCCGAGCAGGTGGGAGCTCATGAACACGAGCTTCTGCCGGCGCTTGAGCGCGCGGATCACGTCGCGCACCTCCGCCATTCCACGGGGATCGAGCCCCGTGGTCGGCTCATCCAGGATGACGATCTGCGGGTCCGGCAGGAGGACGGCAGCGATGTTGACGCGCTGCTTCATCCCCTTCGAGAACTGGCCGATGCGCTTGTCGATCCACTCGAGCATCGCGACGTCCCGCAGGACGGACTCGATCCGCTCGCGCCGTTCGACGGAGGGAATGCCGCGGAGCTCCGCGATAAGCGAGAGCGCCTCCCGCGGAGTCATCGCCGGATAGATCTCGGGGGTCTCGACCAGGACCCCGGCGTAGTCGAGCGCGTGGCGCTTCGACCGGGCCACGTCGATGCCGTTGATCAGCGCCCGGCCCGTCGACGGGAAGATCATGTTCGAGAACAGCTTGAGGGTGGTGGTCTTCCCCGCGCCGTTCGGTCCCAGGAATCCGACGCACTTCGACCCCTGCACCGAGAGGTTCAGGTCGTTGAGCGCGACGAAGGAGTTGAACCGCTTCGTGAGATGGATGGCCTCGAGACTCGGTTCGGGCATGACGCGCTCAGGGGACGGCTCGAGGACTCTAGGAAGGAGATAACCTTCGCCCGTCGCGGCCCGAACGTGACAGTGCGACGCAATAGTTCGGGGTTTCCGGCTCCCCGCAGCGTGACGCGTCGGGGAAAGGGTTGGCCCGGGTGGAGGCGTTCCACCCGGGTCGGACGAGTCCGTCCAGCATCCTATGCGGGGGCTGGTTCGGGGGTCGGCTCGGCGTTCAGCTCGACCTTCCCGGGGGTGGTCCACAGCCTCCGCAGTCGGGCCCACAGACCGGGCGACGCTCCTCGGCAGGAGGCCCCATCCCGGACCTGGGCCGCGACCCAGTGGTAGTCCTCGTGGGGGAATTCGGCGGATGCGAACTCCCTAACGGGGGATCCCCCGAGAAGGGAGTCCGCAGCGCGGCAGGCTCGGTCGATCTGAGCGCCCGCCATCCTCCCCCTCCTCGGTCGCGGTCATCGATCGAATCTACCCGGGCCCGCTACATAACGCAGCGCCCGGCTGCCAGCAACGCATGGTAGGGCGAGGCAGGGGGCCCCTAGATGGCCGCCCCGAGCCGCTACCGACGCCCCGTCCTTCCGCTTGCAGCCGAGTATCAGTGCCCGGGCGGAGACCTACCCGCCGACGGGGCTGCCCCAGGGTCGTTCCGGTGGACGGTAAGCCGAGGGAGGGAATCGAACCCCCAGGAAACGGATCTGCAGTCCGTCGCATTAACCATTCTGCCACCTCGGCGAGCCGCGGGGGGGAGAGGGCGGTCGCTTAAAGCTCTCGGGCCGCGGCGGACGTAAGCCGGGGGCGTTATCCCCCCGGGGAAGGATTGTGGGTCCGTCCGACCATGAACCCTCCCCGAACGGGGGGCTCCGCGGCCCCCGGCTCCCGCATCGACGACTATGCCGTCGTGGGGGACCTGCGGACCGCGGCCCTGGTCTCGCGGTTCGGGAGCATTGACTGGGCCTGCCTGCCCCGCTTCGCCTCGCCCAGTGTCTTCGGGCGCCTGCTGGACCGGCGCCGCGGGGGGACTCACGAGGTCGTGCCGATGGGTCGCGCCACCAGCCGGCAGGCGTACCTGCCCTCCACCGCCATCCTCGAGACGACCTTCAACCTCGGAACCCGCCGCTCGCTGAAGATCCTGGATTTCCTCCCCCTGGGACCGCTCGCCTCCCCCGGCCGTACGACCCTCATCCGGCTCGTGGAAGCGACCGGCGGCCCGGTCCGCATCCGGGTCACGTGCGAGCCCCGGTTCGACTACGGCCGGCTCCCGGCGACCTGGACGTCGAACGCACCGCGAGGCTGGTACGCGACCGGCGGGACGGACGTCCTTGACTACCGTCTCCCGGGGGAGGTCAAGATCCTCGCGGGGCGCGCGGTCACGGACGCCGTCCTCCCACCCGCGGAGCCGTTCGTCATCGAGATGGGCTGGGGACCGGGGTCGCTCCCGTCGGCGCCCGCCTCCGAGCTCCTGCGCGAGACCGAGCGGTACTGGCTCGACTGGGTCCACCGCTCCGACACGCCGCTCCACGTTCTCGCGGGGCGCTGGCACCGCTGGGTGGAACGGGCCGAGATCACCCTCAAGCTCCTCCAGGACGAAGCGAGCGGGGCGTTCGTGGCCGCGCCGACGACCTCGCTTCCGGAGTGGCCGGGCGGCCATCGCAACTGGGACTATCGATTCGCCTGGGTCCGGGATGCGGCGTTCACCGCCGAGGCGCTCCTCCTGCTCGGCCACGTGCCGGAGGCGACGCGGTTCCTCCGGTGGGTGGTCGGGCGGCTGGACGAACGCGCCGCGGGCGGCCCTTTGCGAGTGGTGTACGGCTCGGACGGTGGAGTCAACCTCGACGAGCGGCCGCTCCGGCATCTCGCGGGGTTCGCGGGGTCGCGCCCCGTGCGCGTCGGGAACGGAGCTGCGACGCAGTTCCAGCTGGACATCTATGGCGAGCTTCTGGACGCGGCATACATGCTGTCGTTCGCCCAGCCGAAGGAGGTCGAGTCCCTGTGGCCCCGGCTCGCTCAGGTCGCCCGCGAGGTGCTGGAACGCTGGCGGGAGCCGGACCGGGGCATCTGGGAGGCCCGGGGTCCTCCCCGGCAGTACGTCCATTCGAAGCTCATGGCGTGGGTCGCGCTCGAGCGCTCGGCCCGCCTCGCGCGCCGGTTCGGGGACGTCGCTCCCGTCGCCTCGTGGCAGGCGGCTGCCGACCAGATCCGCTTCGAGATCGTGGAGCTCGGGTTCGACGGCCGGCAGCGGGCGTTCGTGCAGGCGTTCGGCCGCCGTCACCTGGACGCGTCCGCGCTCCGGATCCCGCTGGTCGGGTTCCTGCCGTTCCAGGACGAGCGGGTCCTTTCGACGATCGAGGCGATCGATTCCAGACTGGGATCCGGGGCGTTCCTCTACCGGTACCGCGCTCCCGACGGGCTCGCGGGGAGGGAGGGAACGTTCCTCCCGTGCGCGTTCTGGATGGTCGAGTGTCTCGCCCGCTGCGGGCGTCGAGAGGAGGCCCTGAAGCGGTTCGAGGCCCTCCTGGGCGCCGCCTCCCCGGTGGGACTGTTCAGCGAAGAGTACGACCCTGGTCGAGCGATCCTGCTGGGCAACTACCCCCAGGGGCTCTCGCACATCGGGATGCTCCGAGCCGCCCTCGCGCTCGGCCTCGCCGACATCCCGCCCCGGCTGGAAGCCGACTCGGGCGCCGCCGAGGGAGTGCTGCGGCTCCGCAAGGCCCTGCAGCGCGGCGAGCCGCCCGCGTGGGAAGACTAGACGAGCTAGATCGGGCGGAAGCCGCGAGAGACCCGCAGGAGGCCGGTGCGGACCCCGAGGCGAACCCGCTGGGCCATGGACAGCGAGTTTCCGGAACCCCGGGTGTGCCGTCCCCGGAGATGGGCCATGAGGTCGTCGACCGATCCGGTCTCCACCGGGAACTCGGTGAAGGCGCGACCCAATTCCGACAGGTAGTGGGCGTCGCTCCCGCCGGTGGAGGTAAGCCCACGGCGCGCGGCGACCAGCTCGGCCCGCGCGTTCGCGAGCTCGGCGTTGTGCCCGTTCATCGTCTCGACCGCGTCCGCGTTGGCGCGGGCGGCGATGCGGCGGCCGACGCCATGGGCCCACCGGAACGGGTGGGCGAGCGCCGACACCCCGCCGTGGGCCCGGATCCAGTCGAGGGTCTCCGCGACGGGGCGGTGGACGGGGGGAACGTCATCCACCCCGTAGGCGAGGACATGGCCGTCCTGGGTCGAAACCTCGACACCGGGGAGGAACCAGTACATCGGGTACTGCTTCGCCAACTCCGCGAGGCGCCGATGGCCGGCGACGGTGTTGTGGTCGGTCAGGGCGAACCCGTTGAGACCGGCAAACCCGAGCTGTTCCACGAGCGATTCCAGCGAGGCCCGGCCGTCCGGCGAGTGGCGGGAGTGGACGTGGAGGTCCAGTCGAATCGAGGCCGTCATCGGATCCGGGTCCCCGCCGGAAGTTCCGGCGGGGGTTCCAGCGGCCCTCCTTGGCCGAAAGAGAGGATAATCCCTTCGGCCGCTCCCTCGCCGAGCCGGCGCAGGACCACCCGGGTACCCGTCGGGTACTGCCCGGCCGCGCGCACGGACTCCGCTCCCACGTTGACCTTCACGGATTCCGGCCCATCCGGCCCCTCGACCACCCCGATCATCAGCGGAGTACGCTCGAACTCGTCGTAGCGGATCGGACGGTCGCCCGTCGACGCCCCTTCCAGCACCGAACCGACGGGGGCGGCCGGCGGCGGGCGCACGAGGACGGCCCGGTCTCCCGCGGCCGCGGCGAGGACCATACCCTGCGAGGTCACCTTGCGGATCGTGCGCGGCTCAAGGTTCGCCAGCAGTGCCACAGCTCGGCCCCGCAGCTCATCGGGGGTGTAGGAGTTCCGCATCCCCGCCACGACGGTGCGCGGTCGTTCCTCGCCGACGTTGACCCGCAGGACGTACAGGCGGTCCGCCGACGGATGGTTGTCGACGGAGTCGACGACCCCCGCGCGAATGACGAAGGGCGGGGGAGCGGAAGGGGCGACGGCCGTCGCCGGCGGAGGAGCGGTGGGGACCTGCCCGGCCGGTGCCGGCGCGGAGGTGGCGGACTCCTTGGGGAACAGCGGGCGGACCTCTCCCAATGGCTGGCCGGGGGCCGGAGGCTCCAGCGCGAGGTCCCAGCCACTGTTCCCCGGGCCGTCCGAGTACCCCAGCATCCGGTAGACCTCGCGCGAGGAGAACGGGAGGTACGGCGCGAACCACGTCGCGGCGGCCTTGAGGAGCCACAGAGTTTCGTAGAGGACCCGACGGCGCGCTTCGTCGGCGGCGGACCACGGCCGGGCGTCGTGGAAGCGACGGTTCCCCTCGCGGACCTCCGCGAGGATGAGGTCGAGGGCCTCCTTGAGGTGGACCGCCTCGAGCTCGGAGGTGATCCGGCGGTGCGCCTCGTGGAGGCGGGGCCCGATCGAATCCGGCGCCTGGGTGTCCCAGCCCGCCGGCGGCTCCGGGACGCGGCCCTGGTGTCGGTCCCGGGTCAGGACCAGCGCTCGTTGGACGAGGTTCCCCCACTGGTTCGCGAGCACCTCTTCGCCGAGATTGCGGAACTCCTCCCAGTCGAACTCGGTATCGTGGTTCTGCGGCGCCATGGCGGCCGCGTAGAACCGGATCACGTCCGGCGGGTACCGCTCGAGGAGCGCGGGGATCGTCACGTCGTCGGGCCGCCCGCGCGACTTCGACATCTTCTCCCCTCCGACGAGGAGCCACTGATTGGCCGCGACGTCGTAGGGAAGCTGGAGCCCGCCGTACCCGAGGAGGATCGCCGGCCAGACGACCGAGTGGAACAGGATGTTGTCCTTGCCGATGAAGTAGTAGTGGCGGACCCGCTCCTCCTCGCGCCAGTACCGCTGCCACGCCTCCGGCCGGCCGGAGCGGATCGCCCACTCGCGGGAGGCGGAGAGGTAGCCGATGACGGCGTCGAACCAGACATAGAACCGCTTGGTGGGGTACCCTTCCACGGGGATCGGGACCCCCCAGTCCAGGTCCCGGGTGATCGGGGTCGGGTGGAGGCCCGACGCGAGGAAGTTCCGGGTCAAGGAGAGGACGCCGCTCCGCCAGTGTCCCTTGTCGCGCAGGAACTCGTCGATCTTCGGCGCGAGCAGGTCGAGGGCGAGGTAGAAGTGCTCCGTGGGCCGGAACTCGGCCGCGGTCCCGCAGAGGACGCACCGCGGGTTCCCGAGCTCCCGCGGCTCCAGAAGCCGGCCGCAGTGGTCGCACTCGTCGCCCCGGGCGGATTCGAACCCGCAGTGGGGGCAGGTGCCCACGAGGTAGCGGTCCGGGAGGAACCGGGCATGCTTCGGGCAGTAGGCGTTCTCCTCGGTCTTCCGGACGATGTAGCGGTGCTCCAGGAGTCGGAGGAACATCTCCTGGACCGTCCGCTCGTGGACAACGGTGTGGGTGCTGGTGAACAGGTCGAACGAGAAGCCGAGCGATTCGAACGCCCGCCGGTTCACCTCGTCGAACCGCCGGGCCACGGCCTCGGGCGTCGCGCCCTCCTTCTCGGCCGTGACGAGGATCGGCGTCCCGTGCATGTCCGACCCCGAGACCATGAGCACCTCGTCGCCGCGCTGGCGATGGAACCGGGCGAAGATGTCACCGGGGAGGTTGGCGCCGGCCAAGTGGCCGATGTGGAACGGGCCGTTCGCGTACGGCCACGCGATTCCAACGAAGATCCGGGCCACGGCGCTCCCCCGCCCAACCACGCGGCCGCGGGACCTAAACGTTTGCCGCCATCGGCGGCCGGAACGCGCCTTCTTTAACCCGGTCGAGCAGTGGGCGGCCGATGGCCGCGGAGGGTACCCGATGGAGCCGCCCGTCGGTGCCGGAGGCGGATCAGCTGATCGGGGTGAAACTCCCGGTCCTCTCGCACGGGTACGTCGTGCTGGTCGACTACATGGGCAACGACGCCGCGATCGTTCAGGCCGCGCGCGTTTCCTACGGGATGGGCACCAAGACGCTGCGGGACGACCGGGGGCTCATCCGCTACCTCCTGCGGCACCGCCACACGACACCGTTCGAGATGGTCGAGTTCAAGTTCCTGGTCCGGCTCCCGATCTATGTCGCCCGCCAGTGGATCCGCCACCGCACCGGGTCGTTCAACGAATACTCGGCCCGCTACTCGGTGATCCCGGATGAGTTCGACCTCCCGCCACCTGAGGACGTCCGACGGCAGTCGGGGCGGAACCGGCAGGGACGCGGCGATCCCCTGCCCCCCGAGCCGGTCGACGCCTTCCGCACCGGCCTCGACCGGGTGAGCCGGGACGCCTACCAGGTCTACAGCACCGCCTTGGGCGCCGGCGTCGCTCGCGAGACGGCCCGGCTCGTGCTGCCGCTCGCGTACTACACCGAGTGGTACTGGAAGGTCGACCTGCACAACCTGTTCCACTTCCTCTCCCTCCGCCTGGATCCCCACGCCCAGGAGGAGATCCGTCGGTACGCGGCGGAGCTCGCGAAGGTGGGGAAGGCGGTCTGCCCCGTGGCCTTCGAAGCCTTCGAGGAGTTCACCCTCGGCTCGCTCTCGCTGAGCCGTCGCGAGCAGGCGGCCGTCCGCGCGCTCCTCGAGGGGTCGACCCCCGAGGCGGCGTGCGCGGCCGCCGGCCTCCCGCTCCATCGGGAGGACGGAAAACCGATGACGACCGGCGAGGGAGTGGAATTCCTGGAAAAGCTCGCGCGGCTCCGGCCTCCGGGCTAGGCCGGCCCTTACCAGCGGGGGTGGTCCCCGGCTTCGAGCGTGAAGCCGGGTTTCGGGTCGAACGGTTCTCCCGCCCCATCAAACCGGCGGGCGTCGGCCGGGCCCAAGAGCGCACGGATCTCGTCGTCCGGCGTGTCATCGGCGATCAGGTCCGCGAGGCGCCGCGCGACGCCTCCGGCGCGCATCACCCCGAACCCATTGAATCCCGTCATCGCGTAGAGACCCGCGGCGCCGGAGACCCTCCCGACGATGGGATGGCGGTCCGGCGTGGAGGTGCACACGCCGGCCCACGATGAGACGACCTCGCTCTCGCTCCAGCCCGGGAACCGGTTCGCGAGCGCCGTGGCGAGGTGGCCCAGGAACATCGGGTCCCCACGGGGGTCGAACCGCTCCGGGTCCGCCGCCACGCGTTCCGTCCCATCGCCGCCCAGGATCCGCCCGGCATCCTCGACCCGAAGATACACATCGGAGTCCAGGTCGTGGCCCGTGGGGAACGGCGCCGGGGGTTTCGATGGCCGCAGGACCGCGGCCTGGGTCCGATAGGGGACGAGCGGGAGCGGGTGGCCGAGGCCGCGCAGGATCGCACCGGACCACGCGCCGGCGGCGACGATGAGCTCCGCGGAGCGCACCGTCCTCAGCGCCGTCGCGAGCACCCACTCCCGTCCGTTCCGTTCGATCCCGATCGAGGGCACCCCGAAGTCGAACACCGCACCGGCGCTGCGGGCGCCCTCGGCGTAGATGGTCGTGATGGAGCTCGGCCGGACGCCGGCGTCGTGGCGGCTGAAGAGGGCGCCCTGGACGTCGTCGAACCGTCCGGCGGGGAACCATCCCTCGAGATCGCTGCGCGTCGCCTCCTCGACCTGCACCCCCCAGGCGCGGAACCGCTCCCGTGCGGCGTCCAGCGCTTCGGCGCACCGGGCGTCGGCCGTCCACCGGACGAACCCGTGCTGCTGGTAGGCATCCGGCTCCCATCGTTTCGCGAGCTCGGCGTACTCCCGGTGGGATTCGCGGGTCACCTCGACGTCCCACCGGTCCCACAACTGCTCGGTGATGACGCCCGCGGCCCGTCCGCTCGCGCCCGCGGCCGGCGTGCGGGGGTCGTAGACGAGCACGGTCCCGGCATCGCGTCGGCGCAGGTGGTAGGCGAGCGCGCATCCCGCGATGCCCGCGCCGAGGATCAACCGGTCGACGCGCGTCTCCTCCACGGAGGGGGGAGATGTCGCCGGGGTTAATACTGCGGTTTCGCGCGGGTGTAGGCGTCCCGGAGCGCGGTCGTATCGACGTGCGTGTAGA
>DASQHP010000166.1:0-3892 GCA_035632035.1 Thermoplasmata archaeon
TGGACGTCCCGGTCGCGTTCTGGGAGGGGCTAGCGGTGGGACTGGTGGTCTCCGTCACGGGGAGCGTGGTCGTGTGGTGGTACCTGCGTAACCGAGCCCGAGGGGGGGGCGTCCGTGCGGCAGTAGCCGCACCGTCCCGTCGCGCGTCCGTCGTGATCCCCCTTCCGACGCCCGCGGCCGCCGCTGGACGTTCGAACGGCGGTGGACCCATGCTGGGACTTGCCGGTGTGAATCCGACCCGCCCGGCCGTCGTCCGGATCATCCGGGAGACCGGGGCAATGGAGGTGGTCTCTGACACCCCCCGTCCGGTTCCAGACAACAACCATTCGCAGCTCAGGATCTCGCACCGGGTCCTGGTCCATATCGGCGCCCAGGGACGGGTCGGCCGGGATGAGATTCCACCGAAGGCTCTGACCCAGGCCGGAATGGTCGAAGCCCTCGAGGTGAACCAGGGCGCCCTGACGGGAGTGCTCCGCCGCTTGGTGGCGGCCGGCGTCCTGGACGAGCATCGGGAGCACGTCCAGGGCGTCGACCGGCGTCTCAAGGTCTACCGGCTGACCTCGAGCGGCGAGCAGCTCTACATGGACATCCGCGGCCGTCGGCCGCCCTAGGGTATTTCTCCGCGTTCGGAGTTACCCCGGCATGGCCGACGCCTGGCTCGGAGACGTCGGGATCCGGGTTACCGACCTCGAACGATCGCTGCAGTTCTATCGGTCGATCCTCGAGCTCGACGAGATCGACCGGGGCGGGGATGAGGAGTCGACCTACGTGCTGCTCCGGGACCGGACCTCGGGCCAGCGGTTGGAGCTGAACTGGTACGCCGACTCGAGCCCCTTTGCCGCGCCGTTCATCCCCGGCGAGTCACTCGACCACTTTGAGGTTCGGGTCAAAAGCGTCCCGGAGTTCCTGGAACGCCTCCGCACTCTCGGGATCCATCCGGCCACTCGGAAGCTGTGGAACAACCCCGAGGCGGTCGCGCGACTCCGCAAGGACCCCAACTCGGCCTCGCTGATGGAGAAGGACGTCTGGACCACGTCCAAGGGCCATCGGATCGTGTACATCCAGGACCCGGATGGGAACTTCTTGTGCTGCTACGACCACCCGGAAGAGCCGTGGGGCGGCAAGATCCCGGACCACTACTGACAGGGTCGCCCGCGGGGCCGGAACCGAGCCGGGGGTAGGGTAGGCTCGGCCTAGCGCGGCGGAATCGAGGCCCGGATGGTCGCCGTCACCGTGCCGGGTGCGTAGAACAGGGGTGTGACCCGCCCAGAGGGCAGGGCGATGGCATACCAACCATCCGCCGTCGGCTCCCGACTCACGGAAAGTCGAGCGAGAGGGAAGCTGAACATCCTACCGGTGTCGAGTTCGATTCGCAGGTCGTCGCCGGCGATGGCAACCCGACGGACGTTCAGCACGGAGGCGTTCGCGAGCCAGGGTATCATCTTCTGGAAGAACACGTACTCCCCGGCGCCGACCAGGATCGCGACCACCGCGAACAGCTCGATCCGGGACGAAAGTGACCAGCCGCCGGAACCCGGCCAGAGGATCGTGGCCACGAGCCCCGCCACGCCTCCGAGGAGGGCTGCGGATCCGAGACTGAACCAGGGCGTGACCTTGCTCACGCGCGCCCTGCGAGCCTCCAGGACAGCGGGCGGTGCCCCGCCGACGTCCATCCACGGGAGGGACGAATCCGTCGGGGCTTTCGATGACGGAGCCATGCGGCTGGGACCATGACCGGCGGAATAAGACTGCGTCCGGCGCCGCGAATCCAAGATTTTCCTCATTCTCTACGATGTGTCGCTCCGGTCGCGCTGGCGTGGGAAGCTCGAGAAATACTCCAGACCTTCGTGTGAGGGTCATGTCGAGCGCTGCCCCAGCGATCGTCGGCACTACCGTCGCGGACGGCGTGGGGCGGATTCCAGGCTTCGTGAACTGCTACACCCTCTCGGACGGAGACGACCTCACCCTCATCGACACGGGGCTGTCCCGGGGAGCTCGCAAGGTCATTCGGGCGTTCGACGCGGCCGGGCTCGGGTTGACGCGACTTTCCCGGATCGTACTGACCCACCACCACATCGACCATCGCGGGGGAGCCGCCGTTCTGCTCGAACGGGCGCACACCGCGATGTCGTGTCACGGGGCTGACGCGGACGTGGTGGAAGGGCGCGCCCACGCCTACCTACCTCTTCTGGCCCGACTGTTCATGCGGCCTCGTCCGGCGACCGTCGCTCACCGGTTGGTGGACGGCGACATGGTGGGGAAACTGCACGTGATCCACCTGCCGGGCCACACCGCGGGGGAGATCGCCCTCTACGAGCCCCGTCGCAAGCTCCTGTTCGCGGGAGATTCCCTCGACGAGCGGAGGGGCCGCCTCGGCCTACCGGGAGCTCATATTGCGGTCGACATCCGCCAGGCGGTCGAGTCCCTGAAGCGACTCGAGAACCTCGAGATCGCGCTGATGTTCCCCGGGCACGGGGAGCCGGTCGGCGCCGATTTTCACGCTCAGTTGGCCGAGCTCATCCGCCGCGCTCCCCAGGAGTACTTCTAAGGAGACTCGGACCCCCGTGGTCGGAGGCTGCAGCCGCTCCGACAGGCAGAAAGGCGGCCTTAGTCACTCCGGCTCTCTGAACGGGGTCAGCACGGGACAGGCGACGCGGAACTCGGGTTTGCAGTGGGCGTAGGCGCCGTCTTCGGTCCCCGGGCACTGTGAACAGCATGACACTGGCACCCCCGGCCGGATCTCCGCTTCCCACCAGTGCTCCGAGGAGTTGGAGCTCACCTCGAAGGCGCACTCGAGACCCAAGTGGGGGAATGGCAACAGTTCCCGGGACGTGAGGATCAATGTCGTTCCGTGGCGCTGGAACGACTCCAGAAGGCGGTTGGCGAGGCCGTCACCGAGGAGGGGCGAGAGCTGAGGCAGCCGGTCCGCGTTGGCGAGGACGAACGCGCCTCCCGCTCCGGTGCGTGCGACGGTCCGAAGGGCAGACTCGACAATCTTCGGGTAGACGAGGAGTTCGTGCGCCTCGGACTCGATCTCCTCCCCGGTGATAGTTGACTCCCCCTGGGCAGGAAGCCGACGGGTCGAGTCCGCCAGTTGCACGGTGTCGCTGGCGTGCAGTACGAAGGTACGGCTCGGACTGATGGGGGAGTCAGTGGCGGGCCGGGGAGCGCGGTCGTGCGGGGAGGCCACCACGAGCAGGACGGGCTCACTGTGAAGCCGCGACGCATACTCCTGGGCGATCCGGTTGACGTGGGAACGGACCCCTCCCCAGAAGTAGACGATGGGCGGCGGAGAGAGTTCCTCGAGAGGCTCGGACGCAGCTGGAAGTACAGCGGACATCGGCAACCCACCTCCGCGAGGTGGGGGTCCACCATTAGGCTCTGGTCAAGGCCGGTTTACTTCCGCATTCGGAGGGGATCCAGAGCCCTCCGCGCCCGAGGTGAACGGGGGCTGAGCGTGGCCCCAAGTCTTCGGATAGCCATGTAGAAGTGTCATGGAGACCACCACCGGCCTCGACATCCTGGTCCTCGCTGTCGCCAACGCGGCGAACTTGCTCATGGTGGGGATCTTCGTGGCCCGGGGGCTGAACCGCCCCCGCCTGGCACGGTTGGGTTTCGGCATCCCCCTCCTGTTCCTGGGGATACCGCTGACAGCGGCCTCGCTGTGGAGCCTGGTTCTCGCGCGTCCTTCGTGGGCGGTGCTGCTGCCGCTGCCCTTGGTCGGATTCTTGGTCCTTGAGTGGCTCCTCGACTACGTCCTCAAGCTCGATTTCAGGCATACCCGGATAGTGGGTCCCTATCTCGGCCTCTATTACGTCGCGTTCATGCTCATGGTTGGATACACGTTCGTCGCACTGCCCGCGTGGGGGTTCGCGACCCTCGCGACCTACTT
>DASQHP010000167.1:0-8094 GCA_035632035.1 Thermoplasmata archaeon
CGTTGAGGTTCGCCCCATCGTAGTAGAGGACCGCACCGGCGGCGTGGACCGTCTCGGCGATCTCCACGATATCCGACTCGAAGAGTCCCGCCGTGTTCGGGTTGGTGAGCATGAACGCCGCCGTGCGATCGCTCACGGCCGCCCGGAGGGCCGCCACGTCGACGCACCCCTCCTTGGATGGGATCTCGCGCGTCGTGAACCCGGCCATCATAGCGGAGGCGGGGTTCGTTCCGTGGGCCGTGTCCGGCAGAAGAACCTCGGTCCGCCGGTCGAGCTCCCCTTGGTCCCGGAAGTACGCCCGGGTCATGAGAAGGGCCGCGTACTCGCCGTCCGCTCCCGCCGCGGGCTGGAGGGAGACCTCGGGCAGGGCGGTCACGCGCGACAGCGCCCGTTCGAGTCGCCAGACCATCTCGAGGGCGCCCTGGACGGTCTCCTCCGGCTGATACGGGTGAACTTCGCTAGCCCCGGGCCGGCGGGCGAGCCGCTCCGAGACCTTCGGATTGTACTTCATGGTACACGACCCCAGCGGGTACGCGCTGGTGTCGATCCCGAAGTTCATCTGGGAGAGGCGGGTGAAATGCCGGGCGACCTCCGGCTCGCTGAGCTCAGGCCAGCGGACCGCCCGCTGTCGGCGAAACCGCTCGGGCACCCCCGGGACCGGTTCCGGCGCCGCGGTCGAATCGGAAGGAGGGGCGATCTCCCAGATGAGCGGCTCGTCCCAGCGCGCCTGCCGGAACGTCATGTCCCCTTGCCCCCGGCCGCGATCGCGACCCGGGCCGCCCGGGCGTACTTCTGAATGTCCTTGTCCGTCGTGAACTCGGTCGCGGCCGTGAGCACGAGCTCTCCCGCAGAGGTTCCATGGCCCGGCCGGGGGTCGGCGAGAGGGTGGCCCCCCAGGACCTTGCGGCGCCGTAGGCGATCGAGGAACTCGCGTGCCGTGCCGCGGCGGACCTCGATGGCAAACTCGCCGAGGTAGGGAGCGTCGAACCGGGGCGACGAGAGACCGTCGATCCCCCCCAAGGCCGACGCGAGCGTCTTCGCCTTTTCCGTGAGTCGCTGCTGGAGCTGAGCGAGGCCGCTCGGTCCGATGGTGCTGGCGTAGACCACGAAGGCGAGGGCGAGGAGAGATTGGTTCGTACAGATGTTGGAGGTCGCGCGCGACCGCCGGATGTGCTGCTCGCGGGTCTGCAGCGTCAGCGTGAACGCTTGGCGCCCGGACGCGTCCGAGGTGGCGCCCACGATCCGCCCCGGAGACAATCGAAGGAAGGGGCTCCGGCAGGCGAACAGCCCGAGGAGCGGGCCGCCGAACGAGGGCGTGAGACCGAAGCCCTGGCCCTCACCGATGACAATGTCCGCGCCCCAGTCGCCCGGCGGCGCGAGGACCGTCAGTGCCAGCGGGTCGGCCGCGACGATGTACGGGATGTCGCCGAGGACGGACTTGAGGTCGAGAAGGCCCTCGTCGACGATCCCGAAGCCGTTCGGAAGGTCGGCCAGCACTCCGAACACCTCTCCCGTCGCGACCTCGCGCCGGACGAAATCGAGGTCGAGACGACCGGTCTTCGGGTCGTAGGGGATCTCATCCAGCTGGATGCCGAACCCCGACGCATAGTTCGCGAGCACGCTCTTCTCTTCCCAGGGAAGGCTCGCGGGCAGGAGGAAGCGGCGGCCCTCCCGCACGCGTCGCGCAAGCAAGAGGGCTTCCCCGGCCGCGGTCGCTCCGTCGTAGAGGGAGGCGTTGGCCGCATCCATGCCGGTGAGTTCCACCCAGAGGCTCTGGAACTCGAACAGCGACTGGAGCATCCCCTGGCTGGCCTCCGGCTGATAGGGTGTGTAGGAGGTGTAGAACTCGCTCCGCGACAGGATCGCATCGACCAGGGCGGGCTGGTAGCGGACCGAGATCCGTCCACCCATGAAGTTGGCGAACTTCGAGTACGGGCGGTTGCGGTCCAGGATGGCGTCGACGGTCCGGACGACCTCGGGCTCGTCCTTGGCGGCGCCGATCCCCAGCCGGCCCATCCGGACCTTGCGGGGGACATCGGTGAACAGTTCCTCCACCGATTTGAGTCCCAGTTCACTGAGGAGCGCCGCCTCCTCCGCCTCGGTTCCCGGAATCCAGCGTGCCACGGTCGACCCCGGGTGTCGCGCGAGCAGGCCGACCCATAAAAGCCATTGGGGTGCGCACGTCGCTCGAGCATGCCCCGGGCGCGACGACGTCCGTCGAATCGGACGAGCACCGTGCGCAAAGGCCGCGAGGACCGGGGAGCCGCGCGGGCCAGCGGACCGGACGCGCCTCCGTCCGCCGCGATCCTGGACTCCGCATTCCGGACCGCGTACCGGGCCACGCCCCACGGACAGCACCGGATCGACCGGGCCCGCCGGCGAGCCCAACTGAAGCTGATCCGCTCCTCGAGCGTCGTGCTCCGCCATCTGCGGCTCGAGGCCCGTCCGCTCACCCATCCGGCGCCGAGCGAGCTCCAAAAGGCCCTTCTGGAGAAGCAGTTCGGAAAGGGAGCACTCGAGCGCTCCACGGTCCGGCTCCGACGGGCCGAGGAGCGGATCCGGGGACTGTCCCGGGACGGCCAGTCGAAGCTTCGGGGCCAGACCAGCCAGGACGAATTCGCGATCACCGTTCGGAGCCACTACGGCCGGCTCGCGAGCTTCGTCCGCGAGGTCGACGGCGATCTGACGACGCTGCGGGGAATGGCCCGCCATCTGGACAGCCGCCCCCGACTCGACCGGGCGACCCCCACCGTGGCCATCGCGGGGTTCCCCAACGTCGGCAAGTCCTCCCTGGTCGCTCGGCTCTCCTCCGCCCATCCGAAGGTGGCGGACTACCCGTTCACGACCCTCACCCTCGCGGTCGGGCACACGGACCTGGGGTTTGACCGGCTCGAGGTTGTCGACACCCCCGGCGTCCTTGGCCGATCCGGGCACGAGAACCCGGCGGAGTCCGAGACCCGGGCCGCCGTCGCCCACGGCGTGGACGCGGTCGTCTTTCTGATCGACCCGAGCGGATCCTGCGGGTACACTACCGCCCAGCAAGAAGAGCTCTTGGCGCGGTGGCGAACGGAGTTCCCACGGCTCGCGATTCTCGAGGTGGAGACCAAGTCGGACTTGGGCCCCCCGACCGGCGCCCGGCTCCGCGTTTCGGCTCGAACAGGGGAGGGCTTGGAGGAGCTTCGGGTCCGACTGGCCGAGATGTTGCGGCAGGTTAGGCCGGCCGCCGAGCCCCCGGTCGAGCCGGCCCCGGACGTTCCAGGCACCGACTAGACCGCGGGAGCGAGCGGAGGTGCCTAAGTAGGCCGACGGGATGGACGACCATGGCGTGGAAACCCTCTGGCCTCGCGATCGCGAGCCTACCGCCCGGGAGCATGCGCGAAGTCACGATCGAGGGTCGATCGATCCTCCTGGTCCGACTCTCCGACACGGTCCACGCGGTGGACGGAATCTGCCCGCACGCTGGCGGCGTGCTCGCCGACGGGGAGCTCCTGCAATCCCGCGTGAAATGCCCGGAACACGGGGCGGTCTACGACGTACGAAGCGGTGCGGTCATCACCGACCCGGACGGGATCGAACCTCCGCAGGGCGGAACCTCGGCGCTCGGTCACTACACGACCCGCCTTGCGAGCGGGATGATCGAGGTCGAAATCGAGTAGGGCGCCGCGGGACGGCGATCACACTTCGAACCGGACGCCGTTCTCGGGCATCAGGACCTGGCACTCGTGCCCGAGCGCTTCGGCGAGCTTCGGTCGTTGGTCCCCGTGCATGAGCACGACCGTCTTCGCTTCCGTCGTGCGGACGAGGCGCACGAGCTCGGTGTGGCCCGCGTGGGCGGAGAAGTCGAACTTCAACACCTCGCACTCAGGTCGCACCGTGACTCCGTCGAGGGTGAGCGTCCCCTCGTCCATGAGCTGGCGACCGTTCGACCCGTCCACCTGGAACCCCGTGAGCAGGATCGAGCTCTTCGCATCGCGGTACTGTTCCCCGATGTAGTAGAGGACCGGCCCACCGTCCAGCATGCCTCCGGTGGTGACGATGACCTCGGCCTCACGGAGGGCCCGTCGACGCTCGGAGGAGTGCCGGACCACGTGAACCGAATCCACCGCACGGCGGAATCGCCGGGAATCGGCGAGGTACTCGGGGGCGCTCCGGTAGATATCGTTCACCGACCTCGCCATTCCGTCGAGCCACGTTTCGAATCCGCTGGACGCGAGCGCCATCAGTACTTCCTGGGCGCGGCCGACCGCGAAGGCGGGGACGATCACCTTTCCGCCCCGTTCCACAGTCTCGGCGACCTTGTCTCGGAAGCGTCGTTCGGTCTCCTTCCGGTCGGGGTGGTCGCGGCCGGCGTACGTCGACTCCATCACCAGTACGTCGCAATTCACCGGCTCGGCGCCCCGAACGAGATGCGTCGGGATCGTTTGGAGGTCACCCGTGAACAGGACGTCCTTTGCGCCCCGGTAGAGGTACATGGTCGCACCCGGGATGTGGCCGGCCGGCGTGAGGTCGACCTCGACCCCGCGGTGGCGGAACGTGCCGTGACGATCGACAGCGGCGAATCGCGCTTCGAGGGCGCGGATGTCGACGACGTCGTACGGTGAGGTGTAGCCTTCCATCCGGGCCACCTTGAGAGCGTCGCGCGTGAGGAGGGTCGCGACCGCGATCGTGACCGGCGTGGCGACGACGCGCGTGGCGGGAAGCCGGCTGATGACCGGCATCATCCCGGAGTGGTCGAGATGCGCGTGGGACAGGAACGCCGCGTCGACGTGGGCCGGGGCGGGCCGCGGGTACGTCGGAGGGTCGCTGGGAGTCAGACCGTAGTCGAAGAGGAGCGTGCGGCCCTGATCGCGCACGAGGAGGCCAAGCGAACCGACCTCCGAGGCGCCGCCCAGGAACTGGAGCTCCATTTCGGCGGCGAGTTTCGTGTGCGATTTAACCTCTCGGCCCCGGGAGGTTCCGCCTTTCCGGCCTCCGGCTCCGCGGTCAGGCCTATTAGGTCGGGGAACGGTCCCATCGGTCGTGCCGGAACCGCCGCTCGCGGACCTGGAGCTCCTGGTGCGGATCGCGCATGCGGTCCAGGGCGTGGTCCGCCAATCGAGGGGATCCCCCCACCGGGGCGACATGGTCGGCATGGGTGCCGACGGGTCTCCGACCGAGGAGGTCGATCGCATCGCCGAGGGCCGGGTCCTGAGCATCCTCGAGTCGGAGGGCGTCGACTGGAACGTCCTCAGCGAGGAGATCGGAACCGTGCAGCGGGGCGGAGCACGTACGCTCGTCGTCGACCCCATCGACGGGAGCCACAACGTCCTGCGGGGAATGCCGTTCGCCACCATCTCGCTCGCGCTGGGGAGCGGCACGCTGTCGGGGGTCGACGTCGGCGTCGTACACGACCTGTTCACGGGGACGACGTTCTGGGCCTCTCGCGGCGGCGGGGCCTTCTGCGACGGGCTTCCCATCCGGGTGCGTCCGTGGGAGCTGCGTCGCGAGCTGTTCTTCGTGAACCTCGGTCGGCACTCCACGTCCCGGGCGCTCCGCCTGGCGGAGCGGGGCCGACGGATCCGTTCGCTGGGCTGCGCCTCCCTCGAGATGGTGATGGTCGCCCAGGGAGCGGCGGACGCCTACCTGTTCGACAACGACACCCCCAACCGGAACCTGCGCGTCACCGACATCGCCGCCGCGTTCCGGATCGTGGGCGAGGCGGGGGGATTCGTCGGGGACGCGTCGTTCGGATCGATCGAGAACTTCCCCCTCCAGCTGGGCACGCACACCAGCGTCTGCGCGTGGGGCGACGCCGCCTTCCCGTCCTCCGTCCACGGCCCGGAGGCGGCGTGAAGATCGGCCTCACGGCGAACCCGACCAAGCCGCTCGCGCTCGGGCTCGTGCGCCGGGCCATCGAGCGGATCGGGTCGGCGGCCGAGCTCGTCCTCTCCTCGGAGACACACGCGGCGCTGGGGGGCGCGGCCGCCGGCTTCCCGCACGCCCCCCTCGAGGAGCTGCGCGCCGAGGTCCTCGTGGCGATCGGGGGAGATGGCACATTCCTCTGGTCGCTCCACCGCTGCCCGCTGCCCCTCCTCCCCATCAATGCGGGGACGCTGGGGTTCCTCGCCGAGGTGGATGGGACCGAGGCCGCCGCGTTCGAGTCGGCGCTCAGTCGTCTGCTCGAGGGACGGTACCTGGTCGAGGAGCGCATGCGGCTCGCTTCCCAGTGGAACGGTCAGAACCTTCCGGACGCGATGAACGAGATCGTCGTCCACACGAGCCAGGTGGCGAAGATGCGGATCTTCGAGCTCTCGGTCGATCGCCGTCCGGTGGGCCGGATCCGCGCCGACGGCGTCCTCATCGCGACCCCGACCGGATCGACCTCGTACTCGCTCTCGGCGATGGGGCCGATCGTCGAACCCACCATCGGGGCGATCGTCGTCACGGCGCTCGCCCCCTTCCAGACTCCGCCGCGCGCGCTGCTCATCGACCCATTGCGGACCGTCGGGGTCCGGCTCGTCAACCCCGACAAGGAGGGCGTCGTGGTCGTGGATGGCCAGAGCGAGACCCGGCTCCCCGGCGGGGCGTCGGTGCTCGCGTACCGCTCTCCGAGGCCGGCGCGATTCGTCCGGTTCGGACCGCGGTTCTTCCGGCAGCTTCAGGGTAAGCGCATTCTCCCGTGGAGCGAGGAGGTCGACGCCGGCGACGATGCCGATGTTCCGGCCCCAGCGTAGGCGCGTCGGGCCCCCGGGCCGGATCGGGGAGACCCCCCGGGCCATCACGCGTCGATGTCTCGACTCCGCGCTCGCGTGCGCCCGATCCACCTACCCCAACGAGTTCGGCGGGATCCTTCGGGCGGATGAGCCGGGAGTGATCTCGGAGCTCCTTCTGCTGCCGGGGACGACCGCGGGGCGACGTCACGCGAACTTCCAGCTCTACATGCTCCCCGTGGATCTCGGCGTGGCGGGGACCGTCCACTCCCACCCATCGGGTGCGCTTCACCCCTCGGAGGCGGACGTCAACCTGTTCCGCCACTGGGGCCAGCGCCACGTGATCCTCGGGTACCCGTTCAGCGAAGGATCGTGGCGGGCCTACGATGGCAACGGGCTCGAGGTGCCGCTCGCGGTCACCGGCCGACCTGCCCGAGAGTCGGGGCCGGGAGAGCTGCCCGCCTACCGCCCGCGTGCGGTCCACCGGGACGATCGGGGTTCTTCCCTTCTGGGCCCGGACGAGGCCTAGCGCCGGCGCGATCTACTCCCGCATTGGGATCGTCGGAGACGGAAGCCGCTCGGGATGATCGAGCGGGCTCACGAGCGGAGAGGCTTCGCGGCCCGGCTCGCTCCAGAGCCCGTTCAGCCGGGAGACCATCTCGAGGAAACCGATGAACCCGCGGAAGACCCCCCGATAGGCGCGGGTGTGGGCCCCCTCCCAGTCGAAGAAGTCCCGGAGGAGTCCCTTCGACTGGCGTAGCCCGTGGGTGAGCGCCCGCTTGAAGAGCTCCTTCTGAACCGCCGTGAGACGGTCGCGCCGGAACCAATCCCGACTCTTGAGGTGCCCCAGCGGGACGAAGAACATCGGGACCAGGATGGCCTTGAAGTCCCAGAGGTTGTCGATGAGCTCGATCGTCTTCAGCACGTCGTCCTCGGTCTCCTGGGGGAGGCCCACGATGAACGTGCACGCCGGGTAGACGTGGTTATCGTTCATGAGGCCGGCAGCCTGCACGACGAGCTCGGGCCACTGGGAAGCCTTGAACGGGGCGACCTTGCCCGGCATCGCCGCGGTGATCATCCGCGGGCTGCCGGTCTCGACGCCCACCTCGACCCCCCACCAGTCCTGGCGGTCGTCGATGAGGACCTCGGCGCACTTCGACAGTAGCCGGGGCTTGGTCATCAGCGAGGCGATGGCAACGTGGCTCCAGCCGACCTGGCTGTAGTACCGCTTCGCGAGCTGGAGGAGTGGAATGAGCTTCTCCTCCCGGGGCACGATGTTCGGGCTCCCGTAGAAGTAGACGTCATCCGAATGGAGCAGCCCCTTTCGGATGCCGAGCTTCGCGTTGACCTTCAGCTCCTCCTCGACCTTCTCGAGCGGGTACCAGCGCGTCGGCCGGGTGGTCAC
>DASQHP010000168.1:0-6754 GCA_035632035.1 Thermoplasmata archaeon
TCATCGCGCCAACCGGCGATCGATCGTCGCAGGCCTTCCTTCAACCCGTGGCAGAAGAAATCGCCGAACTCTCCGGAAAGGGTCATCCCATCGACCCCCGATAGGATGGAACGCCACGCCGACCGGACGTCGGCCAGCCTCGCCCCGATCAGCTCCCTCCGCAGCGGAGCCAGAAACCTCGAAAGAGCCGTACCCCCAAGCTGGGCCGCCCGAAACTCAACCGCGTTGAGCTTCCCCAGCTCCCCGAACCAATCGAGCCCGGGCGAATCGGGCGGTGCGACGGTGCCGATCAGCGCCACCGCAGCAACATGGCTCGGCGCCCGAGCCGCCACTCCGATGGCGAGCGGGCCTCCCGCCGACCACCCCCACACTCCGAACCGATCGACGCCCAAGGCGTCGATGACCGCTTGTACTTCCACCTCGCAATCCCCCACTCTCCGGCCGGGCCGAGCGGTCGAAGGGTAGTAGCCGGGGCGGTCGTAGCTGACCAATCGTACGCCCCGACGCATCGCGTACTCGAGGTGGGGCCGAAAGATCGCCGCGGACAACGGCATCCCATGCATCGCGAGGAGGGTGGGGCCTGCCGGTGCCCCTCCTTCCAACACCCGAAGCCTCCGCCCGTCAGGAAGTCGTAGGATGCGGACACGCGGGGCGCTGGGTGAGCTGGGAGTCTTGATGCCGATCCACCCGAGGCGGACAGTGGGGGAGCGCCCTTACCTGTTTCGCGGGGCGGCTCCGACGGGAACCCCGGTGCCGTCAGTCGAGCTGAAGTCGGAACCGTTCGACGATGTCTCGTGCGAATCGGTGGAGCTCCTCCCTCGTCTCCTCGTACGTGGGGCGCAGGACCAGCGTGACCTCGGGGCGGCCGACACGAAGCGGGATCTCGATCAGCTGGGTCCGCTCCCGTCCCCCGACCAGGGCCATCTCCTCCGACTCCAGCTCGGCCCGTCCGACTCCCTCGTGGCACAGGAGGAACAGATGTCCCCAGTGGTCGGCTCCGCCGTGCGGATTGCGGCGAAGTACGGCCCGTTTCCATCCACGTACCGGAGCTCGGGATGGTTCGGGAAGTTCCCACCACGGTGAGAGGTAGACTCCCTGGTTCACCGAATACTCGAGCGCGCCCCGGATGGCCAGGTCGACGTAGCTCAGGAGGAACTCCGGGTGGAGCGGGGCCATCTCGAGCGCCACCTCCGGCCGCACCGTGATCGTCGTCGGCGGTGGACCGTGTTCCTCGGCCACTGGGGAGCCTCCTGCGGATCCGGCCACCCTATCCCTCGGAGGTTCATGACACCCTCGGCGGCTCATGGCGACCGAACCGGCCGTTCCACTCCGGGCGCACCGTTAAGTCTGCATATGTATCTTCATATGAGCATGTCATCCAAGAACGTCGCGATTCGGCGCGATGTCTACGACGCACTGCGACGGGAACGGCGGGCTCAGGAGAGCTTCACGAAGCTTCTGCTGCGGCTCCTCAATCAGAAAGGACCCCTCCAGGACCTGCACGGGGCGTGGGGAGCCGGCGGCGCCGGCCGCCGAGGGGCGATGTGGCGGACCTTGAGAGGGCTGCGCGGAGGCAGGCCTTGAGGGGAGTCGATACTCCCCTCCTCCTGGCGCTCCTCGAAGGGAGACCCGATGGCCGGGGGATCGCAGAGCATCAACCCTCGGAGGAGCTCTGCACGACCGAGATCAACATGTTCGAGCTCGAGGCGCTCGCTCGAATGGGCCCGAGCGACGGTCGCGCCCGCCGGCTCGCGGCGCTGGAGCGTCTCCGCCGCCGTCTCGGGATCCTTCCGATCGACGAGCGCGCCGCGCGGCTCGCGGCTCTACTGGCCGCCCAGAGTCCCGGAGCCCTCCCCGCCTCCACCTGCCTGGTCGTGGGGGCCTTCCAAGCCGCCGGTGCCACCGAGATGCTCACGACCGAAGCCTCCCACCTGTCCGGCGTGAAGCTGCCTATCCGCGTGACCATTGTCCAGAGGCGTCACCCTAAGAGTCGTTAGTTCCGTAATATGAGATTCTTGGATTCACATATATCGCCATCATTCCGCCGTCTTCTCTCGGAGAATCGTTCCTGCGCAGTCTCCGCCTCTGGAGTAGCTACGGGCTCACCATATGGCGGGATCGCTGAACCCGCCTCTTGATTGCTATATGTGGGTCTAAAAATCACTAATCTCGTGAAATGCGATACTTAGAGTTAGTATTGCGGACTTCGGGGCGAGTCGCACCCCGGCCCCGTCGGTGGGTTCTCCCTCGAGAAGTCGTATAACACGAGTTATACGAACTGAATTCCGGCCCCCTCGGCAGGCCCGTCGAGGCCGAGGGCGGGGCTGAGCGACTCCCCGCCGGTTCAACGTCCCGACCACATTAGGGGAGTGGGTTGGGCGCCCTACGGGCGCGCCGCACACCCCAGATGATCAAGAGAGACGTCCCCACGGCCACCAAGACGAGGCCGAAGGCGGCGATGCTCATCCCCAATGGCGTCGTGCTCGCCGAGCACAGCTGGGGGCCCATCCCGACCGCGCAGTGGGCCGCGACAAGGGATTCACCGCCGATCCAAGCGGCGACCCCCGTCACCAGCCCGAGGATCCCTGCGGCTAGCACGACGACCTCGACAACGCTCGGACCGTACCGCGGAGACTGCATCCCTGTCTCGGAGGGCCGCGGGACGCGCCGAGAAGATATCTAGTCGCCCTGGCCGCGGTAGCCCGACCTCACCTAGAATGGGTTGCGCCCCCCGCTCGACGTGCAGTCCGGTGACACATACTCGACATATCAATATGCATATGTATATCGAGCAATAGCGCGGGAAACAGGATCTTACAAGGCGTCGGTGTTCGGGTCAGGATCGTACGAGCCCAAACACGATGTCGTCCACCCAGGCACCGCGGAGGTGGAACGCCTCGCGGCGGGTTCCCTCTCGGCGGAAGCCGAGCTTCGTCAGGAGGCGGGCGGACCGTCGGTTGCCCCGAAAGACGCAGGCCTCCAGACGGTGCAGCCGAAGCTGTCGGAACGCCACCCGGACGAGCGCGCTCGCGGCTTCGGTCGCGTACCCGTTGCCCCAGTAGGGGCGACCGATGCAGTAGCCGAGCTCGCCCCCACGATGGGTCCAATCGAGGTGGGTCAGCCGGATATCGCCGACCTGACGGCCCGTCCGCTTGTCCACGACGGCGAGAATCAGGGCGCTTCCTCCGCGCCGAGCGGAGCGGGCGCGGGCGATGAGCCGCCGGGCGTCCCTCTTGCGATACGGGTATGGGACGTGGAGAAGCCAGCGGGAGACCTCGAAGTCACCGAGGAGCGCCACGTACTCGTCGACCTGGGAAGCCCGGGGAAGCTCCAGCCGCAATCGCCGGGTCTTGATCGGGAGCCGCAGCCCCACCAGCGGCGATGGCACGGACATGGCCCTCCCACCCCGGCCAACCGCCGACGGACATCAGTCTGACTCCGCCGGGGAGCCCCGGCCGTCGACACCCGAATCGAGTGGACAATTGGCCAAAAACTGGCCGGCGACCGTGGTTTCTTCTGGACGATTTGTGCGAGCCAACAATGGGTAAATACGTCGGACCCGTCTTGTCTACTCGACGGGCAGAGCGGCGCCAGTCGAAGGAGAATCACCATGATGCCGGCGGCCACCAAGAAGGTCTGGATGGACGGAAAGCTCGTCGATAACGCCGACGCGAGGATCCACGTCCTCAGCCACACGTTCCACTACGGCGTGGGGGTCTTCGAGGGGATCCGGTGCTATCCCACGGAGAAGGGGCCGGCGATCTTCCGGCTCAAGGATCACGTGCACCGGCTCGTCACGTCCGCCCGGATCTACCACATGCCGATGGCCTACTCCGAGGAGGAGATCGCCCGGGCCATCGTCGACACCCAAGCCGCGAACGACATCGTCCCGTCCTACATCCGGCCGATCGTCTACCGCGGCGAGCCCGCACTCGGCGTCAAGAACGACAAGGGGAAGGTCTCGCTCGCGGTGGCCGCGATCCCTGCGAAGAAGTACCTGGGTGAGCAGTCGGAGACGGGCGTTCGGGCGAAGATCTCCCCGTTCCGAAAGCCGCACTCGGATGCGATCCCCTCGTTCTCCAAGGCCGACGGGAACTACCTCAACAGCTACCTCGCCGGCATCGATGCCGCCCGGGACGGCTACGAGGAGGCCATCCTGCTGGACCAGAACGGCTATGTCGCCGAGGGAACCGGGGAGAACGTGTTCCTCGTTCGAGAGGGGACGGTCTACACGCCGGGCCTCGAGTCCGACATCCTGCTCGGCATCACGCGCTCGAGCGTGATCCAGATCGCGAAGGATCTCGGGTATCCCGTCGTCCAGAAACTGCTCTCGGTGAACGAACTCTTGACCGCCGACGAGGCGTTCTTCTCGGGGACGTACGCCGAGGTCGCCCCCGTCCGGGAGATCAGTCACTACATGGTGGGGGACGGGAAACCCGGGCCGGTTACTCGCGACATCATGGACGTGTTCAACCGAACCGTCCGGGGGGAGGAGCCAAAGTACGCGGCGTGGCTCCACCTGGTCGCTGGGGCGGCCCGACCGATTTCCCGGCCCGCCCGGCGGAGCGCCGCGACCTAGCGGCGCGTCGGGAGCGCCGTCTTCGCCCCGGTCTCACCGGGGCCGTGGCGGCAGGCGTGGGAGTGGGGCTCGGGCCGCCAGACCAGCTCGACCTTGAGCCCGTCGGGTCCTTTGAGGAAGAGCGACCTCGAGTCGTCCCTCTCCTTCTCGCCGGAGACTTCGATCCGGGCCCGGCGGACGCGGCTGCGCAGGCCGGTCCAGCTCGGCACGCGAAGGGCCAGGTGGTCGATCCCCGATGCGCGGGAGGCCGGCGGGGCGTCGTGGAGACCCAGGACCTGGTCTCCGAGGAGCAGGAAGGTATGGTCCTCGCCCTCGCCGATCACGTCCATCCCGAGCTGCTCGACGAAGAACCGTCGCGCCTTCGTTCGGTTCCGGACCCGGATGTCGACATGGTCGAATCCGAGCAACTCCACGGAGGACTCCCGGGGCGCCATTCCGAGGAGAGGTCAGCCCCAGCCCGTTATGAGAGGGACGGACCCGGCCTCGACTAGTGCGCCCGTGGGGCCGGGGCGGCAGCCGGCAGGAACCCGAGTTTCTCGAGCTCCCGGAGGATGTGGTCGGCCGAACCAGCGGGATCGCTGTGTACGGTGTCGACGGTGATCTCCGGCTTCTCGGGAGCTTCGTAGGGGTCGTCGACCCCGGTCATCTCCTTGATCTTCCCCTCGCGGGCCTTCTTGTAGAGGCCCTTCACGTCCCGTTCCTCGCAGACCGCGAGCGGGGTCGCGATGAACACCTCGACGAACCGGCCAATGTCCGCACGCGCCTTGGAGCGCGACGTCCGGTAGGGCGAGATGAGCGTGACGATCGGTATGACGCCGTTGCGCGCGAGCACCTTCGCGACGTACGTGACGCGGGCCGCGTGCATCTCGCGAGCCTTCCGGTCGAATCCGAGGTCGGCACTGAGGCCCTGGCGGATCTCGTCCCCGTCCAGCAGCTCCACGTTCCAGCCCCGCGCCTTGAGCTTCGGCTCGAGCGCTCGTCCGATGGTGGTCTTTCCGGCGCTCGGCAGGCCCGTCAGCCAAAGGCAGAATCCATGGTGGGTCATGGGGTGGTCCGCGGCTCGCTCGCAGTGGATGGCCCATATGAGACCTTCGGCGTGTCGGCGGTCGAGCGTCGGCCCCGCGACTGGTCTACGGTTCGGCCGGACGCGGGGATGGGCATCGAGGCCCGAGAAGAAGCAGGCGGGGTGACGTAAGGGCCGTCGTCGGACACTCGGTGCGTCCGACGGCGGGCGCGACCGGATCGGCCTAGCTGACCAGCACGTCCACGTCGGGGGCGTGGTAGGCGTGGATGAGCCCGTCGTCGGACTCGAGCCACCGGAGGTTGATGCCGTAGTTGAGGCAGTGCATCCCGCGCACGAGGAAGCCGGGATCGACCATGTTCATGGTGAATGTGATGGACTGGCCCGGCATGAGGACGATCGTCCCGCCCGAGTTGGTCAGTACCACGCGCTCCATCTGGCAGGGCATGTTGGTGTGGTTCACGTACAGGTTGAACCCCGTGCCCTGGTAGTTGAGGAAGCTCCCGATCGCCCCGGGCGATCCGCTCGAATCAGGGGTCTCACCGCAGTTGAACGTGTCCCGGAGGCCGGTCCCGTTCCCTGAAGCCATCGGAAACGTGGAGAGCGGGAACTCCATGTTGTAGTTGTTCGAGATCGCGTACGAGATGGTGAAGGCCCACGCGATGTGTAGGATCGTCTTCTGGGGAACCGTCAGCGGGTTGGTCGACGTCGCTTCCGCGATGGAGGCGGTCTTGCACGCCGGACCACCTCCGCACGGCGGAGTCAGGGAATTGGTGGGGTAGACGTAGCAGGTGGTCGGCCAGCCGCCGTAGAGGTTCTGGCACTCGGTGGCGTCGTTGATGTGGAGGAGGATCGTCTGCGGATTCGGGGCGCCGCCGGGCCAGCTGGCCGAGCCGACCAGCGTGTTCATCGTCCCATCGAGGCCGATGTTCGAGGGGTTCCCCTTGGGCCTCTCGAAGGCGAAGTAGCCCTGCGTGGACTTCGAGACCGTCGTCCATGCGCTGCCGTCCGCGCCCGTCGCGGAGGCGGTCAGGGAAGTCGGATTGGTGGAATTGGGGTAGACGCAGTAGGTCATGAGGCCCGGAACCCCGCCGGCGGGACTGAGGTTCTGCAGGGAGTCAAAGTAGTACGACCAGGTCGTCGCGGTCTTGGCG
>DASQHP010000169.1:0-2192 GCA_035632035.1 Thermoplasmata archaeon
GCCTCGACCTCCACGCCGTCCGAGGTCGTGGTGACCTCGACCCGGGTCCCGGTGAGCGGGACGGGGTGGCAGTGCGGAAGCAGTTCGGGAGTTCGCTTCATGGCGAGCAGCCCGGCGAGCTCGGCCGTGGGGACGACATCGCCTTTCTCCACGGAGCCCCGGCGGATGGCGCGCACCGTCGCCGGCCGCAACTTGATGCGACCCGCGGCCACGGCGCGACGGTAGACCGCCGGCTTCTCGTGGATCCGCTTCTGCCGCGTCATCGTTTCGGCGTGGTCGCGCCCAGGCCCGCAAGATGGGCCAGGACCGCCTCGAGCTGGATGCGTTCGGTGGCCCCCTGGGCGAGGCGGAAATCCACCTCGCCAAGGTAGACGATCAGGTCGACCTTCTGTCGGTCGCTGAGCACCCGCTCCGGCATCTTGGGAAGATAACTGTGGATCGCCCGAAGGATGTCCTCCCCGCTCGCGCCCCGGGTGACGAAGAGCTCCGTGAGCCGGTCCCGCGCCTGGACGAAGTCCCCGGAGACCGCGGTCTCCAGGAGACGCTCGATCTCGCTCTGAAGCGGGACCGTCGCCGTCTCGCGCACCGTCGATTCCGTGACGGGGTCGGCGTACGTGGCGGCGAGCTGCAGGAGATTCTCCGCTCGGCGAAGGTCGCCCGCGGCCGCCGTCAGGATCGCGGCGTAGGCCTCGGGCGTGACCGTCTTCTTCTCGGCCGTAGCGATGCGTTCCAGCTTGCGCCGCATGTCGTCGTTCGAGTGGGGGCGGAACCGGAACACGGCGCACCGCGACTGGATCGGTTCGATGATCCGTGAGGAGTAGTTGCAGGAAAGGATGAATCGGCAGGACCCCGAGTACTTCTCCATCAGCCGGCGGAGAGAGGCCTGGGCCTCGGGGGTGAGATTGTCGGCCTCGTCCAGGAACAACAGCTTGAATCCCACGCCCCCGATCGGCGCGGTCCGGGCGTATCCCTTGATGGTCGTGCGGACCGTTTCGATCCCCCGTTCATCGGAGGCGTTCAGCTCCAGGAAGTTGTCCCGCCAGTCGTCCCCGTAGAGGTCGTGAGCCAGGGAGAGGGCCGCCGTCGTCTTGCCGGTCCCGGGGGGTCCGGCGAACAGGAGGTGCGGCATCGACTTCTTCGCCGCATAGGCGGCCAAGAGGGGGACGATGGACACTTGGCCGACCATCTCGGAGAGCGAATGCGGGCGGTACTTCTCGACCCAGACCGCCTCCGCCGTGCCGACCATGGTGGTGCTCTCGCCGGGGACGGCGATTCGCTATTATGATTTGCCCCGGCGCGGACGGGAAGAGCCGAGTCACCAGAAGTGAGTGCGGAGCGTGCGCTGCGGGGATGGTCCCGGGGCCCATTGTCCCCTCCGATGTCGCCGTTCGCGATCTATGTCCCTCAGGACACGACCGAGGTTCTCCGGCACCGCCCCCAAGAAGTCGCCCGCGCGCTAGAAAGCCCCCAAGGCTGGGCCGAGCGGACTGGTCGATGGTTTCGGGCTCCGGCTCGGGCCCCGCTCGGCCGGCCGGTGGCGATCCCGTAGAGGGGTCGGGACCGTCGTGGGACTCATTACCTTCCTCCGCCTCCCGCCCCCATGCGAGAGCTCCTCGCCCACGTTCAATTCCACGGCACGATCCGGGACCGAACCGTCGAGCCGTACATTCGCCTCCTCAAGGCCCTCCGGATGAAACGCCGGGTCCGGGGCGTGCTCTTCGACATCTCGAGCGGGGGCGGGGGCGACGTGGCATCCACCGATTTGTTTCTCGCGGTCAAGCGGCTCGACCAGGTGAAGCCGGTCTACGCGAGCATCGGGTCGATCGGCGCCTCGGGCGGCTACATGGCGGCCCTGGGTGCCCGCCGGGTCTTCGCGTATCCGGATTCCATCGTCGGCTCGATCGGCGTCATCTTCCCCCACTTTGCCGTTCGCCAGCTCTTGGAGAAAGTGGGCATCGAGGTCGACCTCCTCCACCAAGGCCGTCACAAGGATGCCTTCCAGGGGATCCGACCGCTGAATGAAGAGGAGCGGACGAAGGTGATGGCGGTCGCCGAGGACAGCTACCGCTCGTTCGTTCAGGTCGTTGCCCAGGCGCGTCGGCGCCCGTACGAGGAGATCGTACCACTCGCCACGGGGGAGTTCTGGAGCGGCCGTCGGGCCGCCGAACTGGGCCTCGTGGACGCCCTCGCCG
>DASQHP010000170.1:0-3222 GCA_035632035.1 Thermoplasmata archaeon
TTCAGGGCGTATCGAACGGATCCATCGGTGATCCTCGATCAGTTCCGGCGGGTCACCATGGGCGGCACCGAGACGGGTGGGGGACCCGAGTGAGACGGGCCGCCTCTCGAGGAGAGCCGGAGCCAGTTGCGGAACACGAACCGGTGGACCTGCTTCAGCCCGACCCAAAGGACGAATCTCCGGAACGGGTTGCCGGCTCCACGAAGCTCCACTTCGGTCGTGCGCGTCACCACTGTTGCTCCGTCGACTGGGTCCAAGTCGAACGTCTCCCGCATTCCGCCGACACCCCGGGCCTGCGCCAGGTCTGTCCACTCCAGTCGGAAGACAAGGTGGGAGGGGGGTGTCCACTCGAGGATGCGCTGGTGGACGACTCCCTGAATCGAGACGCACTCCCGCTCGCTTCCGACCCCGCCCCGACCATCTGGGACCCGGCACTCGACCGGTTGCGGCACCCCGAGACGGAACCAGAGGGACCGGGACGGCGCCATCCGGGAGTTGAGCAACAGCGGCCACACGTCAGCGGGGGCCTGCGGGAATCGTCGTCGCGTCCGGACGATGAGAGCGGTCACTTCGGGCTCGTGGGAGCGGGGCTCCGTCGCCCCATCCCTTCCATGACCCCACGCCGTATCACGCTGGCTCCCGGGTTCAGGCGCGGAACAGGCGGGCCCGATCGCCCCGTCGCGGCCTAGCCGGGCGGCCGATGTCGTAGGTCACGAGCCAAACGTTCCCCGGCGCCCGTGAGTCGGTAGACTTTGAGCCTCCGAGTCCCGCCGTGGACATGCTCGCGGCTCTCCTCGAGCAGCCCGGCGGCCACCAGCCGACGCAGGACGTTGGCCAGGGGACCCTGCGCGACGTCGAGCGCCCCAACCATTCCGCCCTGCGACTGCTCGGGAGAAAACGTCGAACCCCGCGCAAGCCTCGGCTGCGAGGCTAGGTGGATCAAGATACGACTGGAGAGACGCAGGTCGATGGAGCCCACCCCGGACGGGCCGGGCGCCGCATTCGTGGAGGGTGCGACAGCGGCGGATGGCAGGCCAGCCCCGTTCGATGGCGGCTCCGGAGATGACTCTCCCGGTTCGACGGGCGGATCCGGCAGCTCCGGCGGAAGAAGATCGTCGCGTGGCACCGGCGCCGCCTGTTCCTCCAGCCGCCGAATTCGACGATGGAGCACCCACCAGAGGATGCTCGTCAGCACGACGGCAAAGACAAGCCCGCCCAGGAGCCCCAGCAGGAAGTCGGTGGCCGTCATTCACCCCACCGGGTGGATGGCGGGCCAAGCTTCGGCGGTTTGAAGAGTGGCGCCCAAGGGTTCCCGCGGTCACCGGGTGTGCCGGAGAATCACTTCCCCCTCGGAGGACCACCCGGGTCCCGGCCGTCCCTCGTGGAACCGGTCCGCGTCGTCTCCTCAAGGCGGCTCCGCAGCACGGCCCCCTCGCGCCGGAGCCGGTAGCGATGGATGAGCCCGATGGCGGCGGCGACCGCCACGACCGCCCCGAGGGCGAACCCAGCCGCGAGGGAGCCCGGTGTGCCGATCTCTGCCCAGAATCCGGACGGACCGCCCCCGGGCGCGAGCGCCACCACCTCGAACGCAGTCGACCCGTTCACTGAAGCGCCGGCGGCGTCCGTCACGGTGACCTGGACGGAGTAGTTTCCCGGCAGAGATGGACTGCAGGTGAGCGTTGACCGGTTCCCGCCGACGCAGCCAGGAGGCAGACCGAGGAACGCGTACGAGTACGGCAGGGTTCCTCCGGTCTGATCGACTACCAGCGACACCGGGTACCCGACCGTCGTCCGGGCAGCGCTCACCTCCACGGACGGTACACTAAGAGCCGGATGGACAACGATATCCAGGGTTCCCGTCGCGGAGAGTCCCAGCGCGTCCGTGACCAGCACCCTGACTGTCGACGAACCGGCCGCCGTAGGCCGGCAGGTGAGGTTCGATGTGTTCGACGTGAGACACCCCGATGGGAGCCCCGTGAACGCGAAGCGGAAGGGGCCGACCCCGCCGGCTGCCACGACCCCAAATGTCACGGATTGACCGAGGTCGAGCGTGGTCCGGGCCGCGGTGAAACCGGCGATAGACGGCGCCGGCCGAACGACCAGCCACTGCGTGGCGACCGCCACCTGGCCGTCGCTCGAGACCTTCACGGAGATGGGGTAGGTTCCCGGCGAAGTGGGCGCACACGTCCAGTGGGTTCCCGAGGTCGGCGAGCAACCGCCGAGGATTCCCGAGAGGGTGAACGTGACCGGTCCCGGTTGATACTCTGCCCCGGCGACCACGGTTACCGTGAGACCTACGTCGACGGTCGAACGGGAGAGATGCAGGATAGGGTCCGCCTGCGTCCAGCCCGTCGAGACATTGAACAACCAAGTGTCATCGAGGACCGACGTCTCGTTGTAGCCTCCGAAGAGCACCAGGCCCGCGTCCGCGGAGTCATAGCTGAGCTGAGCCGCCTGCCGGCCCGGGATTGGGGCACTGGAGGTGACCGGGACCCAGCCCGCGCTGCTCAATTGCCAGGTATCATTCTGGTCGACCCAGGCGGTGGCGCGGGTGGCCCCACCGAACAGGACGACACGATCCGTCGAGGGGTCGGCGGCGAGGGCGGGGTTCCACCGGGCACCGGGGTTCCCGGAGAGGGACGAGGTCCGGTTGACCCAGGTTCCCCCCGAGAACTTCCACGTATCGCCGGAGGGTCTCGCGGTCGAGCTGTACTGGCCTCCGAAGTAGACCACCGACCCGTCGGCCGGATCGGCCGCCATCGCCCCGCCGGCGACATGAGGGCCTACGCCGCTCGCGGCGACCAATGTCCAGTTGCCGGAGGTGTAGGCCCAGGTGTCCGTGAGGTTGAGCCGGTCGTACCCACCGAACAGGACCCCGTAGCTGTCCAGGGCATCCCACGCCACGGCGGCAAATGCCCGAGCGGAGGGAGCCCCGAGGGTGCTGGGCGTCGCATTCGTCCAGCGGCCCCCGTGGAAAGTCCAGGTATCGTTCAAGAACCCCTGGGTTCCGAGCCCCCCGAACAGGACGACCGTCGTGCTGGATGGATCATAGAACAGCGCCGCTCCCCAGCGATTGGGAGGGGACACAGCGGGGCGCAGTTCGGACCAGTTCCCGTGGGCGAAGGACCACGTCCGAACGATCGGTCCGATGGTGGAGTTCAGGCCGGGGCCCGTGAAATTGGCCGAGACGGCCAGGACGTAGCCGTCCGAGGGGTCGTCGGC
>DASQHP010000171.1:0-6202 GCA_035632035.1 Thermoplasmata archaeon
GTGGGCGCGGGGGGCGGGGGGTACCTGCTTCTGTTCTGCGACTTCGAACGACGCGCGCAGGTTGCGCGTGCCGTCGAGGCCGCGGGCGGACGGGTGGTCGATTTCTCCCTCGAGATGACCGGACTCCAGTCCTGGCCGGTCCGGCTCCCCGGATAGAGGGCAAGCCTACCCGACCCTGCTCGGCAGTGGCCGGTGACCCAACGACTCTCTCGAAGCCAACCACGCCACGAACGACGCACTTTTGTACTATCGACCACCCATACCACCGTAGGGTAGCATTCCGTGCCGGGACTCAGCATCGTGATTCCGGCGTGGAACGAGGAAGACCGACTGCCCCGGACCCTTGAGACCTACCTGCCCTACTTGGCGAGCCGATACTCGGAGTTCGAGGTCATCGTGGTCACCGATGGGTCCTCGGACCGGACCGCCGAGGTGGCACGTGCGTTCTCGGATCGGGGAGTCCGAGTCCTGGAGTTCCCCGAACGCCTGGGGAAGGGCGGGGCCATCCTCGCGGGGATGCGGGAAGCCCGCTTCGAGTACGTGGGGTATCTCGACGCCGACGGCCCCATTCCGCCCGCGGAGATGTACCGGCTGGTCGACGCGCTCAAGGAGGCGGACTGCGTGGTCGCATCGCGCTGGGTCCGGGGCAGCGTGATCCTACGCGCGGAGCCGTCATTCAATCTCTTCGCGGGCCGGGTCTGGAACTTCCTGGTCCGCTCGCTCCTCTTCCTGCCGCTGCGGGATACCCAGTGCGGCGCGAAGTTCCTTCGCCGCTCGATCCTCCTGCCGACGCTGCGCGCCGTTTCCCTCACGAACCGGGCATTCGACGTCGACCTGCTCTACCACGTCCGCAAGGACGGTTACCGACTGCGGGAACTCCCCGTCACCTGGACCCACGACCCGGACACGCGGCTCCCTATTGCGCATGCGATCCCAGTGATGTTCGTCTCCCTGCTCGGCGTCCGAATCATGAACCTCCCCCTCGCGGACCGGGTCCCGCGCCGCTGGATCCAGCGGTTCCTCGAGGAGTGGGGCGCGACCTAACGAAGTCGACCCTCCGAGCCCCGCTCGGCTTTGACTTGCCCGGAGGACACGGTCCCGGCGGGGGCAGTCCTCATGAAGGGACGGCGGGTCCGCGGCGCGTGAAACGGGCGCTCGTCACCGGCGGCACGGGGTTCCTCGGGCGGTACCTATCGGCCCACCTCGAAAGCGAAGGATGGTCGGTCGTCGCGACCTCGTTCCACGAGCCCCCCCTCGCGCAGCGCGTCCCCCTTCACGGTTCTCGCGCCCACCTCGACGTGCGGGACCCGTCGGCCGTCCGTCGGCTGGTCGAGGAGCTGCGGCCGACCGCGATCTTCCACTTCGCGGGTCAGGCGTATGTGCAGCCGTCCTACGACGACCCCGCGGGCACGTTCGACGTCAACCTGCGAGGCACGTTGAACATCCTGGAAGCGATCCGGACCGTCGACCCGCGTTGCGTGCTTGCGTTCGCGGGCAGCGGCACGGAGTACGGAGAGCCGCAACGGGTTCCAACCCCCGAGGACGCCCCCCTTCTCCCGACGAGCCCATACGCGACCAGCAAGGCCGCGGCCGACCTACTGTGCTATCAGTATCACAAGAGCGCGGGCATCCCCGTGTTCCGGTACCGGATCTTCGGCACTACCGGGGTGGGGAAGGTCGGCGACGTCTGCAATGACTTTGCCTCCCAGATCGCTCGACTCGAGCGATCCACCGAGCCGCGGTCGATGGCGGTGGGTGACCTCACCCGGCGGCGCGATATCCTGGACGTCCGTGATGCGGTTCGAGCGATGCTGTGCATCGTCGAGCGAGGGAAGCCCGGAGAGGCCTACAACCTTGGCTGTGGCGAGGCGTACGAGGTCCGGACGATCCTCGACCGGCTGATGGCGATGGCCAGCGCCCCCATCGCGGTCACCCGAGACCCGGCCCGACAACGTACGGTCGACGAGCCCATCCATCTGGGCGACACGAGCCGGCTGCGTTCCCTGGGGTGGCGGCCCGAGTTCACCTTGGCGGACTCCCTCCGCACGATCCTCGAGGATTGGCGCGGCCGACCGCCGAGCTGACGCGGCGGCGGGTCCGATCGTTGTCCCGTCGCGGGCGTCGGCTTTCGGGAGCGCAACGAGTGGACGCTTGCTCCGATGTGTCCTCACTAGTCCCGTCCCGAAAGTAGGCGGGCATCTTCCAATCGCCCAGGTCCACCATGCCCGAGTCCGACAGCCCCCTGCCGTCCGGTCGGGCGCTCCCGGCCCCGCTGCCGTCTTCGACCTGCACCTCCACAGATGCCGGTGGGCCTTGCTCGTTGGACCGGCTAGAGCGGCTGCAGAGTGTCCCCGGGGAGGACGGGGCGGGGAGTGGCCGACGGTCGAGGTCGGGTCTATGCGGTCCCCGGGGGGGCACGACCCGCGTCCGGAGGCGAGACGAGCTCCGTGGGGAAATCCCTCGGCAGTCGCCGTACTTCGAGCCACGTCGCGATGCTGATCGGGAGGAACATGCCTACCATGATCAGGATGACGATGAACGGACCCGCGTCCAGCCCGACGTGTTGGGTGTACCACCCGGTCCAGTAGAGGGGACTGAAGGCCGCGAACGCGATTCCCCCGTAGAGCAGGGTGCGGGCCCCCGCCAGCCGCCCGAACTGGGAGATCCGGTTCGGTCCCAATCGCTTCGAAATCTGCAGCGCTTCTCCAAAGAAGTACCCGATGAACATCAGGACCACAAACGTCCCGAGCCCGAACAGCGCTCCGGGTAACCATCCGATCTGCCAGAGATCCGCGCTCGCGAGGAGCGGGATCGTCGTGAGGTAGATCCACGTCGACAGAATGCTCGTGTCCGTCCCGAATCCCGAGATGAACCCGTGGATGATGCACCAGTGCGTCGGGACATTGCCCCGGCCTCCGGTGGGCGTCCCGTGGTCATCCACGTGGCGAGAGAGGTCCTTGCGAGATACCGATAGGAACGGGTGAAGATGCGGGATCTTCTCGCGAAGGATCAGGTAACCCGCGACGGCCATCGCGATCCCGACGGCAAGGTAGACGGGTCCGTTAACGGACTGGTCCTGGGTGGCCAGATTGAATCCCCACGTCCCGAGGGCTTCGTAGAAGACGAGGAAGACCACCATGCTCATCATGGCGCGCTGCGCCGTGAACGCCAGCGAGAAGTACGCGCCCGACCGCATGCCGCCGCGACCCGTCGCCGACCCGACAGAGTAGGCGAACGTGATCGGCCAGGTGTGCTCGTCGGGGATGAGGCCGTGGAGCATCCCCAGCCCAAAGCACCCCGCCAGCAGGTAGGCGATGGTTCCCCCGTCGACCATCTAGCGGTCCTTCTTCGAAGAGGGGCACGGGGAGATCGGCTCCCCGTGCGGGCACACAGTGGGATGCCCTTCGGCGGCGCACACCCGCTCGACGGTGGCGTGCGAAAGAGCCAGGTCGACCTCGCGCGCGGCGGTACAACTGAGCTCGGGGCCGAGCCCCAGCCGACTGAACAGGCTCTCGGCAACCCGGTGGTGGCGCTCGTACTCCCGGAGAGCCTGGTGGCCCTTGGGGGTGACGCGCGACTTCCCCCGATACCGGCTCACCAGGCCCAAGGATTCCAGCGGGCCGAGGTGCCCGAGGGCCGATGGCGGGCTCACCCGGAGGGTCGACGCGATCGACTTCAGGGTGACCCCACGATCGGGGGTCTCCCGTTGGCCCACTATCCGAAGGGCGTCGAGCTGGCGACGGGTGAGTCGCTGCAGCGTTTCCATACCCGCTCCAGACTTCGTGTGTATTTACGTTGATGCCTAATAATTAGCCATGGCCGCAGTTAGCGGATGCTCCACAGGTGGCTCCCGACCCCCGCGTTCCCTCGACCTGCGAAGGCCGCCGATCAGCCCCCGAGCCGGTAGACGAACATTCGGTCGGCAGCGGTCTCTGTGATCCCACCCGTGGACCGGTACAGCCCGACGGCCGCGGTGTTTCCAGGGTCGGTGAAGACGAAGACCTCCTCGTAGTCTCGCTCCCGGCAGTACGCGAGAAGCGCCTCGATGAGAGCGGTGCCGACCTTCCGGCGGTGGTGGGCCGGATCGACCGCGATCTCGTAGAGGAACATTTGCCGACGCACCGACTTGAGCTGGCCCAACCCGGTGCCTCGGAGGAAGCCGACGGCGACGGATCCCTCGGTGGCTAGGAAGACGACGTTGCGGTCGTCCGCCAGATAGCTCGCCACGGCGGTCGGGTCGGGAGGTTCATCTTGGAGCGACGCGGCCTGAATCATGGCCGCGGCATCCGCGGCGCCCAATCGGCGCACCTGCATGGGAGCCCGAACCGACGGAGGTAAATGCCCGTATTCCTCGATCCGAGCGAGTGGGAAGACGCGCCGGTGACATCCCGGCGGGGCGAGGTCGGGTTTAATGCCGCGGACGACCTGACGCTGGTCGCCCCGCGTCGGCGGGGCGGGATGGTAAGTGATGCGGGTCGTGGCCGTGCTGTATCCTGGAGGGAAAGCCGCCAAGGAGGTTCCCGAACTGCTGGGATGCGCGGAGAACGGTCTCGGCCTCCGACCGTTCCTGGAATCCCGGGGGCACGAGTTCATCTCAACGTCGGAGCGCGGAGCCAAGCTGGACCGAATGCTCTCGACGGCGGAGGTTCTGATCGCGACCCCGTTCTGGCCGGCCTACATCGGGCCCGACCGCTTGGCCAAGGCTCCCCATCTGAAACTGCTGTTGACGGCAGGGGTCGGTTCCGACCATTTCGACCTCAAAGCGGCCGCCGACCGGAAGATCACCGTGGCCGAGGTCACCGGCAGCAACGTCGTGAGCGTGGCCGAGCACGTGGTGATGCAGGTCCTCGCACTGGTGCGGAACTACATCCCGGGGTACCTGGATGTCATCCGGGGAGGCTGGAACATCGGGACCGTCGCCGCCCGTTCGCACGACCTCGAGGACAAAGTGGTCGGGATCGTCGGCATGGGCCGCATCGGTCAGCGCGTCGCGATTCGGCTGAAGGCGTTTGACGTGCGGATCCTCTACTACGACAACCGGCGGCTCAGCACCGTCGAAGAGGAGGCGCTGGGGGCTCGGTATGCACCGCTGGACTCGCTCCTCGCGATGTGCGACGTCGTCAGCATCAACGCCCCGCTCACCCCTGCCACCGACCACCTGTTCAATCGCGAGCGGATCGGGAGAATGAAGCGGGGCGCCTACCTCGTGAACACGGCGCGGGGCCGGATCGTCGACACCCGGGCGCTCACGGAAGCGCTCAAGTCCGGCCAGCTCGCGGGATACGCCGGCGATGTTTGGTTCCCCCAGCCGGCCCCACCCAATCACCCCTGGCGGAAGATGCCCCACCACGCGATGACCCCCCACGTCTCCGGGACCACTTTGGAAGCGCAACGACGCTACGCCGCCGGGGTCCGCGACTGTCTCGAACGGTATCTCGCCGGCCGTCCGCTCGACCGCGACTTCCTGATCGCGGACGGCGGCAAGATCGTGAGCCCCAGCTACAGCTACGCGTTCTAGTGGGTGATGCTCCGCCGGGCGAGTTCCTGGTCGGACCGGTGGCGGACGGCGAGAAGTCGCCGGAGGCGGGCGAGGTCCGGCGGGTCCCCCCGGATCGCCAGGACAACGTCCGAGCCGTCGGGGCGAACCCACCAGCCTAGATGGGAACAGCAGTCACGCTCGAGGGCGACCAGCGCGGTCAACTTCCGCCGAACTCCCCCGGTGGTAAGGAACCGGAGCCGCAGCTCGTCGCCGTCCGACTCGTCGTGGTGCGAATCCGACGCCAGCAGGGCGAGCCACCTGCCCCGGCGTTGCCCGAGGTCGGAAGGAGGCAGGGTACAACCGGTCGAACCGGCTTGGCGCTTCAGCCCCCGTGGCCCGGCGACGCGACGGCCGGCCCCGCGAAACCCGACCATGCTCTGGCCTGCCGCGCTACAACGACAGGAGGGACGGATAATGTCTTCATCCGCTTCGGAAACTGAAGTAGTTAAAGCCCTTGCTCCGGGGGCTCGAGGCGACGCAACCGATCGACCGCGGGCTCTACTGGCTCAGTCCGAGGTTTACCGCCTTGAATCCCGTCGTCGCCCCGGTGCTGGGGTCGGTGATCTCCACGGGTGTGAGCGTCCCCGGCGCCGACTGTTTCGACATGAGGTCGAGGCCTAGCTTGGTCAGCTTGGCGGTCACGCTGAAGTCCGTGAAGGTCGG
>DASQHP010000172.1:0-3597 GCA_035632035.1 Thermoplasmata archaeon
TACGGGCCCGGCGGTGCCGGAAAGTGTTCTCGGGTCTCTACGGCCGGCTGCCCGTCACGGAGACGGCGGCCCACACCGGGGTTCCCGATGCCGCCGAGCCGCTCACGTGGACGGGAAGGGCGCCGCCCGTCCCCAGGTCGTGGTCCGAGTCCCCGTAGAGCGCGTAGAGCGTGCCGGACCCCTGGACGGTCACCGAGATGCCGGTCGACGGATGGCCGGGTCCGATGGTCAGGTTGGACGTGCCCGAGCCGCCGCGCAGGAGGTCATCGACCCCCGAGAGGGTGGCGGTGTAGGTCCCCGAGCTGAGCCAGACCGTCTGGCCCGAGGTGAGCGTGTGGCCGCCGATCGTCAGCGTCGCGGACGAGGCACCGGTTCCCTCGGGTTCCCACGCCACGAAGGTGACGGGGAAGACCCCGGCCGTGAAGGTCGCGAGGACGCTCGCGTCCCCGGTCACGTTGATCTCCTGGGCGATCCCCACGGGTGCGCCCACGGCCGACACGTTGCCGCTCAACGACCAGCCGGAGAAGACCTGACCGGGCTCGGCGGTTTCCGCGACCCAGTGCAGCCCGTCCGAGACGGAGCTGACCGCGGTCGGCGTCATGTAGCTCGCGACGCCGTCCAATGTCGCCCAGCCACCCGCGCCCCCGCTCGCTCCAACCGTGAGGGTGGAGGTGCTCGTGGCAGAGGCGAAGTTCGCCGTGACCGTGCCCGCGGTGACGAGGTCGATCACCGTGACCGCGTCCGAGGGGCTGAGGGCGGTCACGCCTCCGGTCGTCGACCAGCTGGTGAAGGCGTACCCCGGCGCCGGGTCTGCCGCGACCCCGTAGAATCCCGGAGACACGTTGACCGTGGCGCTGGAGAACGAGGATGTCGCGGGCGCGACGAACGAGACGGACCCTGCGCTCGCGGAGCTCGAGGAGACCGTCAGCGATTCGACGTCGTAGAAGATCGCCTCGATGATGGTGAACCCCTCCTCTGTCGTGATGTAGGTCGACAGGGAGAAGTTCGTCATCACGCCCGAGCCGCCGTAGAGCCAGAGGACCCGGTCGGTGCCGACGCCGGGAGTGGCGACCAGGGGGTGGGTTCCCGCGAGGCCATGCACGATGCCGATCGCCGGACCCGCTCCGACGTTCGTCACGGTGAGCGCACCCGCGGTCACCGTCCCATTGCCGAAGACGGCGAGCTCGACCGTCACCTTGGAGTGGGTCGCCGTGTACCAGGCGGTGACGGTGACGCTGGAGGCGGCTCCCGTGACCGTGAGCCAGGTGTACGGGAACGCCGCCGCCGCGATCACCCCGCCCGCGTTGCTGACGGTCCAGTAGCTGAAGTTGTAGCCGGCCCGGGGGAGCGCCTGGACCGAGTAGATGCCGGGCGCGAGAGACCACGAAGCGCCGTTGGGGAGCGTGGCGATGGGGTTCCCCGTTCCCGTGAACGGACCGTTGTACTCCATGGTCGGGTCGAGGCCGACCTTGCCGAACGGCACATCGGAGAACTTGACCTTCGTCATGGTCGGCGTTGCGGTGAACACCGCCGTGAGGGTCCCGTTCCCGGTCACGGTGACGGTCGTCCACGCGCTCGTCGCGGTCGCCACGCTCACCCCGCCGGTCACCGCCCAGTGTCCGAACGCGGAGCCCGCGGAGGGGATCGCGTTGAGCGAGTAGTCGCCCGCCCCGACCGGTACCACCGTCGTGGCGGTCGAGTACGGCGTCGAGAGGAAGTACGCCGCCCCGCCGGTTCCCGAGGAGCCGACCGTCACCGCGTAGCTGGGGGCCCCGCAGGTCGGTACCGAGAAGTTGGTCGGGGGGTAGAACCCGAACCCGAGGGCATTGCCGTGGATCGACGTCGCGTACTGGTTGTACTTCCCGAAGTCGCTCGTCACGCCGGTGTAGTCGGTCGCCCCGAACTCGAAGGCGTGGGCTCCGCACGAGTAGCTGTACCAGGGATACGAGCACCAGGCCGCCCCTGTCTCGCCGTTGCAGGTCCCGCCGCTCAACTGGGAGATCAGCGAGATCCCGCCGAAATCCTGGTCAAAGCCGACCTGGGCCGCCTGGGACGATGCATGGGCGTTGAAGAACACCGGGTTCTGGATCTTCCACGGTGTCGCGGTGTCGTTCGCCCAGCTGCCGGGGTCGTAGCTGGGACACGGCGCCCCCGGGTCGGCCGGCGTCGAGGTCGGGCCGGGCGAGCAGCCGCCGAACGAGTTGTTGCTGGGCCAGTTGAAGTTCCCGGCATGGCCGGTCTCGTACGAGAAGGCGATCGGGAACTCACCGCCCGGCGTCCATTCGAGACTGTTCTCGTAGTTGTTCGCGACGTACGCCGGGTTCAGCGGGATGTGGCCCGTGGAGTTGTAGAGGTCCACCGTCGACGCCTGGCCGTTCGTCACGTCGTTGATCTGGAGCAGCTCGCCCGTCGTGCTGCCGGGCCAGCCGGTCATCGTGACGGAGATCTGGTCGCCCTGCGTCATGTTGAGGAACGCCGGGCCCGGGACGCCGTTCAGGTAGAGCGGCTCGTAGAAGCAGGGGTTCTCGAAGCCGGACGACGCCTGGATCTGCCAGGCGACGGCGGCCCCGATCCACGCCCCGTTGACCGTCCAGTTGGGGAACATGGGGCCGGGGTTGTAGAAGGTCTGATCGGGGTAGAACTGGAGCTCGAGGAAGCACTGGTCCATCCAAGAGTACGGGTCGGAGAGGGTCATGCCGAACCAGATGGCCGAGTAGAGGTTGGACTGGTTGAGGGTCGGGCTCCGGTCAACGGGGAGAGTGACCTTCCAGGTCACGTTGCCGCCGGATCCCGGCAGGTTCGAGTAGAAGTCGATCCCGGGCTCGTCGTGGCCGTAGCAGCCCGACGCGTAGTAGCCCTGGGGGTTCTCATCGCTGAGGGGGGACACGCTCGGCCAAACGCCGGCACAGAACCGGTTCTCCCAGTTGGACGCCGAGGACGAGCCGGCACTTCCGCCGCCCCCGCCCCAGGAGCCCGAATGCCGGGCGGAGGTGGCGAGAGCCTCCGAACCCGGAGGCAGGCCGTGGAGACCCCACGCCGAGGGATGCGGTCCCGGCGCGTTGAAGACGACCGAAGAAGGGGAAGGGAGATGCGAGGAAAGGGTCAGCGCCGAGGAAGCCACGGATCCCGTCGGCTCCGGCGCGACGGTCCCGGTCGCCGAGCCGCCCGGCCCGACGCTCACCAGGTGCGGGGCGCTGGCTCCATGCGAGGAGTAGAACGACGCTCCCATCGTGCCGACACTGAAGGCCAGGAGCAGCACGCCCGCGATCAGGAACATCCCGAGCGGCGAGCGCAACACGGTCGAAGTTACGGCGGTCGAGCGCTGGGCAGGGTCAGCTTTTCCCATCATCGAATAATCCTCCCCCGGAGGAACGGCGGTTCGATGGAGTCTAAGTATAAACAGACCGCCGATGATTCGTCTCAATTGGGTTCAACACGCCGCGATTCGACGGCCGGAACCCGAGTTCGCAGTTCAGGTCCCGGCTGCCTGACTCGAACAGGCGACCTGAGGATATCCACGGGGGCCGCCGGTAACCGGCGGTCTCGCCTACAGTCCCCCGCTCTACCACTGAGCTAAGCCGGGTCGGCCGCGACGAG
>DASQHP010000173.1:0-10032 GCA_035632035.1 Thermoplasmata archaeon
CGATGTGCGTCGGAATGTTCGGAGTGCCGCAGTGGTACACGAATAGTCCGGGGACCATCGCCAGGAAGCTGAAGTTCGACCAGTGCCCGGGGGCGGTCTGGGTGACGGAGGCACCACCGCCGGGTCCCGTGACGGCATGGAAGTCCACCGAGTGGCTCATGGAGCTCGTCGGGTCGTTGTAGAGGTGGACGATCACCGTGTCGTTCACCCGGACCCGCAGGAACGGGCCGGGGACCGTCCCGTTGTAGGTCCAGTACGTGTAGGACACTCCCGGCTCGAGCTCCGCCGTCACCTCCACGGTCCGGAGATAGACGTTGACCGTCGTGGAGTACTCCCGGGTGATGGGGGATGGGATCGAGGTCGGGCTATGGGAGATGAACGAGCTCGTGAGATTGGCCTCGGGCCCGATCGGGTTCGGGATGGCGCCGACCTCGAGGACGCCCTGCATGCCGGCCTGCCGGTGCCCGGGGATCGTGCAGTAGTAGTCGAAGCTCCCCTGCTCGCTCGCCTGGAACGTCACGTTGGCGGAGCGACCGATCCCCGTGAGGTCGGGAGACTGGAGGTTGTAGTAGTCCAGGTGGAAGTTGTGGGTCATCGGCTCCCCGTTGACCACGGTGATGGTGACGTGGTCGCCCCAACCCACGACCAGGGTAGGGTCGACCTTCCCCGCGATGCCCGGACTCGCCCCGACGTACCCCGTCAGATGGGCGGTAAGGACGAACGCCACGGCGGGGCCGTTCGGCACGGGAGGTTCCTGGGAGACCGTCCCGCCGGTCTTGAGGAGCGAACCTCCGCCGACCACGAGGAAGCCCCCGACGGCCGCCTCCGCGAGGAGCACGCCCACGGCGAGGTAGATGAGAATGTAGCTCGGGGTGGCCTGAACCTCCCCCGTCAGGGCCCGCCGCGCCACCCGCCCGATGCCGCCGGACGGTGTTCGGTCGAACGTGCGTTCGCCCCGGAAAGATTCGGTCGCCATGTCCCTGTTCCCTTCTATGTCGGGCGAGGTAGGCCGGGGCGGGCTACAAACGGAGTTTGTCAACTACCCTTGACCGCGCGGGGCGGGAACTGGGTCCGAGCGTCGCGCCGGGGCTCGCGCGATGGCACGACGGGAGTGGACACGGGGGGATTTGAACCCCCGGCCTCTGCTTTGCGAAAGCAGCGATCTTCCGCTGATCTACGTGCCCAGCGGCGCGGTCGAACGACGAGCGGCCATAAGCATTGTTGGAGGGCGGAGTACGCCTAGGAGGCGATGACGGCGAGCGAGGTCAGCCGGTCCTGTGGCGAGGACGGTGTGCCGCTCCGGTTCGTCTCGGTGGACCCGCTCTCCGGGCCTTCGCCCGCGGAGCCGGGAGGCGATCGGGCGCCCCCAGCGCCCTTCGTCGCGGTGCGGGCTCGGACCGGGAGAAGCACGTGCGCGTCGGAGTCGTATCGGAACAGCTCGGCGTAGCGCCCCCAGTTGATGATGTTCTGGACCAGGGCGTCCGCCGGTGCGCTCGTGAACTCGATCAACCGGTTGACCTCGTCGTCCGTCAGACGGTGTTCGGGCGAGTTCTCGAGAGCGGTCAAGAGCGCCCGGAACAGCGTGGTGCGCTTCAGCTGGTCCCGGAGCACCGTCTTTCGCTCCCGGATCTTGCCCGCGAGGAGCTTGCGTCCGATATCGGTCAGGGTGACCCGGCCGTCGCTCACGGTGACGAGCTGGAGCGCGCCGGCGAACTCGAGGGATGGAAGGATCTCGTCGATCTCCAGGTCGAGGTCGTCGGCCAGGAGGGCCACGTCTTCCGAACCCTTGTGGTCATTGAGGAGGACCAGCAATCCGACCATCTCGGTCGGAGACGCCTTGGGATACACAGTGGGCATGCAGACTCACGCCTCGGAGGGACCGCAGTAGCGGGGAGTTCTCCTATAAGGGTTGTCCCCGCGAGCGGTGTTGAACGACCCCACGTCGCGGGTCATCGAGCCCCGGCCACCTTGGTCGCTGGCGCCGGCGCGGCGCCTTCCGTGATGAGGGAGTAGACGTAGTCGGTGAGGCCGTAGAACGCCTCCGATTTCCGGTCCCGGGGCCGGGGCAGGTTCACGATGACGCCCGCGAGGACGCGGCCGGGCCGCCGCGACAGCACGATGACGCGGTCCGCCATGACCAGCGCTTCTTCGATGTTGTGCGTCACGAGCACGACCGCTTCGGGAGCAAGCTGGGGGGCCTGCCAGAGCTGGAGCACTTCTTCGCGCAGGCTCTCGGCGGTCAGCGGGTCCAGCGCGGAGAACGGTTCGTCCATGAGGAGCACGGACGGCTCCACCGCGAGCGCCCGGGCGAGCCCGACGCGCTGGCGCATCCCGCCCGAGAGCTCGCGAGGGTACGCCTCCTCGAACCCGACCAGACCGGTGACGGAGATGTACTTCTCGACCTGCGGCTCGATCTTCTCCTCGCTCCAGCCGCGTGCGCGCAGACCGAAGCCCACGTTGTCCTTGACCGTCAGCCACGGGTATAGGGCGAAGTTCTGGAACACCATCGCCATCTCCTGCGATACGCCGGCGACGGGCTTGCCCCGGAACCGGATGGTTCCCGCTGTCGGGCGGTCGAGACCCTGGATCAAACGGAGCAGCGTGGACTTGCCGCAGCCCGACGGCCCCACGATGGCGAGGAAGTCACTGTCGGCGACCGAGAACGAAATGTCGGCCATGATGGAGATCGTCCCGTGGCGTGCGGGGAAGCTCTTGTCGACCCCGTCGATCTCGATGAGCGCCATGTGACCCCCGGCGGTTTCAATCGATGCGGTACCGTTCGACCGCGCGGCGATACAGGGGCTTCCATAAGAGTTCGTTCACCGCGACGACGGTGACGACCAGCGTGAGCACGGCGGCGGCCATGAGGGGAAAGCCGCACGGTTGGGCGAGCACGCCGCACGTCTCGCTGTTGCCGACGTCGATGAGGTTGCCGATCCCGAGGACCGACAGCGACTGGCTCGTCCCGTAGTGGAGGTTCTCGGCGATGATGAGCGTGTTCCACCCGCCTCCGAACGCGGTGATGGAGCCGGTGATGAAGGCCGGCAGGATCGCGGGGAGGGCGAGTCGACGGTAGTACTGCCAGCGGGAGAGCCCGTACGAGCGCGCGGCTTCGGCGAGGTCCGGGGGGATTCCGCGCAAGCCGGAAAGGATGTTGAAGAAGAGATACCAGATCATCCCCGTCATCACCATCAGGATCGAGGTGAGCTGGTCGTGGAGGAGTCCGAGAAGGGCGAAGATGAACAGCGGGAACAGCGCTGTCGCCGGCACCGAGGCGATGATCTCGACCACCGGTAGTCCGATACGGGCGAACGCGGGTCGCTGGTAGAGGGCGATGGCCAGCGGGAGGGAAATGGCGAGGCACAGGAAGTACGACGCCCCCACCCGACCGAAGGAAGCCGCCACCGCGAGGGGGATGGCGCTCATCTGGTTCAGGACCCCGGGGTCGATGGGCCCCCGGAACGTATTGAACGAGCCGACCACGATCGCGATGAGGAGGAGCCAGCCGAGCACGAGCGCGAGCCCCAAGAGGGCGTATCGGACCGCCGACCGCGCGAACGGTCGGTCGTGGCCGGGACGGGAGACGAGGCCGCCCGTGGCGAACCCGACGAAGGGGCTGCCCAGGCGGGTGACCCCGCTGCGCACCCCCTGGACGACGCGGTCGGCCGCGCGGCGGAGCGGGGCCGGCGCCCGGCGACGAGAACCGACCACGTCCTCTCCGCTCGGGGTCGTGTCGTAGCGGTACCTCTCGGCCCACTGGGAGAGCGGCCGCCACGCCCCGAGGTCGAGCAGCACGATCAGGACCACGAGCAGCGCGAGCCCTGCGATGAGCGCGCTCGGGTCGCCGGGTGGCGCGGCGTTGCTGAGCAGGAACGTGCCGATCCCCGGGAGGGTTGTCGAGGATCCCGACGTGGAGATGAACTCCGCGGCGACCAGGTAGTACCAGCCCGCCGTCCAGGACAGGACCGAGTTGTAGACCAGCCGATTCACGGTCGCGGGGAAGAGAACGGCGCGCAGGCGCAGCACCCCCACCGCCCCGAACGAATCCGTCGCCTCCCGGAGCTCGTTGGGGAGGGACTTCAACGACTCGTAGACGCCGAAGGCCATGTTCCAGGACATCGACGTGAAGATGAGGAACACCGAAGCGAAATTCGGCCCGATGGGGTTGCCGGGTCCCGAGGCCTTCACGAACAGGATGATGACCACGGGAAAGAATCCGAGGATCGGGACGGACTGGAGGATGTCGAGTATCGGGATGAGGATGCGCTCGCCGGTTCGGGATGTGGCGGCGAAGTACCCGTAGCTCAGCGCGAAGACGAGCGACAAGAGGTAGGCGAAGAACATCCTCAGGAACGAGTACAGCAGGTCGACCGTCGCGGTCGGCAGGTACGACTCCACCGCGGCGAAGCCCGTTGTCGAGGCGGAGATCACCGTGGGCACACCCGCCAGCAGGAGCGCGGCCGCTCCGATCCAGAGGCGCCGCTTCCAGAACGCGGCCGGGTCGGAGGGCCGGCCTGGGCGCTTCCCCCTGAGCCACGAGACGGGGATCACCGAAGGCGCCACTCGGCCCGGAGGTTGAGGTTCGGACATGCGCCCTCCCCGGGCATTGCCCGGCGGACCTCCTCGGGGTATTTCTTCCTCTCGTCCCGACCGGCTGGAGCTCCGCACCGCCGACAGGGAGGGGGTTCGAACTCGAGTTCCGGCCCGATTGTCGGCAACGTTTATCTCCCTACCACCGCTGGGCCGCGCGTAGCCCCGTAGTGTAGTGGCCAATCATGCGAGACTCTGGATCTCGCGACGCAGGTTCGAACGTCGCGGGGGAACGGTGCCCCCGGGGCCGGGACTCCTGCCGGGGCTACTCCTCGATCCCCAGAGCGTTGACGATGCCCTCGATGCGGGGGTGCTCCAGCTCGGCCAATCCGTCGATCCGTGTCGACGGGGCCAGCGAGGCAGGGCTTAGGACCCTGTTGCCTAGGGCATGCGCCGGTTCAAACGGGCCGCGGGCCGCCCCCTCCGCCCGGGATCTCCGGCCCCCCGCATCCCGACCTTTCCGGCCCCCTCTATGACCCCGTCCGAAGGCGCCCGGCCCGCGAAGGGTCGCCGCTCGCCGGCCGAGATCCTGGAGATGGAGGAATCCGAGGTCGACGAGCTCATCGATGGGCTCGAGCGGAAGGTTCCCGTCCATCCGGGCCTCATCGACCTTCCCAGTTCGCCGCGAAAGGAGGCCGTGGTCTTCGGCGACACCCACGGAGACTGGTGGAGCGTGCTCGCGATCGTCGACCGGTTCCTTGCTCAGCCTCAGGAGCGATGTCTGGTCGGTCTGGGGGATTACATCGACCGCGCCCCGGACGATTGCCGGGAGGGCTCGGTCGCCAACGCGCTGTTCCTCCTCCAGCTGGTCGCGGACGCGCCGGACCGTGTGTTCCTTCTCCAGGGGAACCACGAGGCCGTCCGCCGGATCCCCGCGCTGCCGCACGACCTCCCGGAAGAGGTCGACGCCCTCTGGGGGCCGAACGTCGAGCGCTACAACCGCATCATGGGCCTCCTCGAGCGAGGACCGCTCGCGGCGCTCTCGCCGAGCGGCGCCTATCTGGCGCATGGCGGTTTTCCGATGGGGGGAACCGCCGCGACGTGGCGTCGGTCGTTCGATGAGCCCAGCGACGAGACGATCGTGGACGTCCTTTGGAGCGACTGCGCGGTCTCCCGCATCGACCGCGGGCTCTCCGGCAAGTTCACCGAGCGGGACCTAGAATCGTTCTTCGGCCGAAGCGGGGCGCGCGTCTTCCTCCGGGGCCACGACCCCGATATCGTCGGCCGCCCGCTCTACGGGAACCGGGTGCTCACGCTGCACTCGACCCGGATCTACGAGCGGTACGGCGGCGTCATCACGGCGCTGCTACCGCTCAGCCGGACGGTCCGCGACCTTCGGGACCTCCGCGTGGAGCACGTGGAGACGGAGGGCCAGTCGTTCGACCTGAGCCCGTCCGCCTAGCCCGGCCCGAAGTAGTCCTGTTCCACGCGGCGGATCCCGGTCGGCCCCCGTGCGAGCGAATAGTCGCTGAGGAGCTCTCCGTTGAGGGATGGGAACGAGTCGCCGGCGCCGACCACATCCAGGACCCGGCGGGCCTGACCGGTACGCCCAAGCACCCAGAGCGCGGCCGCGAGCGCCTCCGCCGTGTTGAGCTCCCCCAGGCGGCCGAAATGCTGCGGATTCCCGGCCAGCATCCAGGGTAGGCGCCGCCGCTGGCGGTCGGCGACCCGGTCGAAGGGGCCGGCCGGGTAGCCGCCGCGCTCTCCCAGCCGGTTCCACGAGCAATCGACGGCGGCGATGCCGCCTCGGGCGAGCCCACGATCTCCGCGCGACAGGGGCACGGGGCTGTGCGGGTCGAGGAGAAGGCCGCGAAAGGGAGCCGGGGCAACCGGAAGGGCGGCGCCGGCCCGGAGGAGCCGACGGCCCGTGCACGCTTTGGGATGATCGTCGCCCGCGACCCAGAGGTAGAGCGGGACGGACCGGTCAGCCGAGGGGCTGCGCGTACTCCCGGAAGATGGCATGCAACTCTCGCGTTAGGGCGAGCGCCTGATCCCGGGGGCGTTGCCACAGATTGCGGCCGAAGATGATCCCCGTCGCGCCGGCGTCCATCGAGGAGCGGACCTTGGTCAGGAGTTCGGGGTCGGGGATCTTCTCGCCTCCCGAGACGAGCACGAGGGCTCGACCCGCGCTTTGGACGACCTTGTGGAACGCGGCCTCGGGGTCGAGGGCGAGGGTGTTGTAGGGCGGCGGGCTGGCCTGGTCCTTCTCCGAGCGCACCGGGTAGTTGACCTTCACCACGTCGGCGCCCAACTCCAGCGCGACGCGCGCGGCGTAGTCGACGGCGTACAGGCTCTCCTTGCCGCCCTTCTTCGCCACGGACTCACCGCGCGGGTACGCCCAGACGATGACCGGCATCCCCCATCGGTCGGCCTCCTCCCGGACGCGGTGGAACTGCGCGAAGTCGCGGTCCTGCGCCGGCGACCCCACGTAGACGGTGTATCCGACGGCGTCGGCACCGAGCCGCACGGCGTCCTCCACGTTCCCTGTGAGGGCGCTGAAGGCATCCGTGTCGGGGGGGATCGCGGTCTTCCCGTTCAGCTTGAGGATCAGGGGGACCTCGCCCGCGTACTGGTGGAAGTACTTCTCGGCGAGGCCGATGTGGAGCGCGATCGCGGAGAAGCGCCCATCCCTCGCGAGGCGGTACTGGTAATCGGGGTCCAGCGAGTCCGGGTTCGCGAAGAAATCGGCCGGCCCGTGTTCGAGGCCCTGGTCGATCGGGAGGACCAGGAGCGTACCGCCCCCGGGGCCGTAGTCGTAGAGGAGGCGCTTCAGCCGGGTCCGCTTGCCGGGGTTCAGCCCCAGCTCGGAAAGCCGGGGGCGGAAGCGACGTGCCGGCCGCGCAGAGACCGTGGGGACATTGGCCGTGCCCGAGCTCATCGTGGAAGCGGAGGGTTCACTCATCGATCCATGCCCGTTCGAGTAAGCGAGCCGGGCGATTTAACGGTTGGTCGGCGGGTCCGAAGAACCGCTTGAAAAGGCAGTGTTTAGGGGGGAGCCGTCCCGAGGCCCCCCCCTGGGGTGGGAAGAGGTTGGCGGTATCCGCGCGTATCGACCCGGTTTGTGTGTTTTCTCTCTCCTACAGGACCATGAGGTTCGCGTGCGAGAACGCGACCGAACCCGCCGAGTGCACCGCCACGAACACCGAGTAGCTCCCCGGAACGCTCGCGACGCACGTGAACTGGGCGAGGGGGATCGGAGCGCATCCCGCGGGCAGTCCGGAGTAGACGAAGTGGGCCGAGCCAGCGCACGGGCTCTGGGCGAGACCCGGCACGATCGTCATCACGTGGACCGGGGCGCCGCGGGCGACGACCCCGGGTGAGATCACCAGGGTCGCGCCGCTCAGGCAGGATACCGGCGCCGTCGGTCCGGCGGTCGTCGCGGGGGTGACGGACATCGCCGCCGCTCCACCCGCGAACAGTCCTCCGACCACGAGAATCCCCAGGATCCCCAGGGTGCCCACGGCGAGCCGTGCGGCGTTCATGCGACGACCCCCGGCAGGGTCGCCCGAACCTGCGATGGCAGGATCATGCGGTCGGCCCGCTCGGTCGCGAGCCGGGCGGCGACGCGGGCCGCGACGACCTTCTCCGTCAGGTACTCCCCTTCGTAGCAGAGGTGCTGGCCCTCCACCAGGCACTCGGAGCACCGGGAGATGTGGTCGTCCCACAGCCGCAGCGAGACCTCCACTACCTCGAAGGAGGGGCTCATTGCCGGGCCTCCTTGCGAGCATCCTGGACGGCGTCCCAGGCTATCGTTCGGCGGTTCTGCGGTCTCGGGCGACTTTGGGGCGACTGGTTGGGCACGATCCCACCTCTACCTATCTATTGTGCGACTTTTCGCTTTGTATGTCGCTGCGACATCATGCTCTACGCCGAAAACTACTTGTTCATCCATGTGAATCGTTAGTGCGACAACGGTCGCATTCACCTCTATGCCGCGACAATCGAGGGTCGAGCTTGAGCAGGCGGTCCAGCGTGTCGAGCGCGAGCACCCTGATTGGGAAGCCCGACGGATCGAGCGCGAGCTCGAGAGCCGCGTTCCCGTCGCGTATGGTGCGTGGCGGCAGGATACCCCCGTGCTTCGCTCGCGCCTTCGGCAGGTCCAGCGGTGGAGGACGGGCGCGCGCGGACGGGACGCCGGTCGATGGTCTGTCCATCTGTTCCCGTACCTCTGGCCCGTTGGCGAACGTCAGAGAAAGGAGGTGGACCCGACGTTCAGTCCCTCGCCGGTCGTGGCCTCGGGATCGTGGCGCATCTTCCTCTACAACTGTGGTCCCGAGGTCGTCCGGGACGTGCGGGTGGCCGTCGACGGCACGCCGCTCGACTACTCCCCGTCCATTCTGACCGGGCGGTTCTCCGAGATCCACTGGCAGAGGAGGGAAAGCCTGCGTTCGAACGCCCTCCTCGCTTCGGAGGGCGATGCCAGCAACCACGAGCTCACGGTGGAGTTCGTGATCGCGAAGGGGACTCGGGAAGCCCGACTCGCGGGCACGCTCCTCCTGGACCCTGTACAGGGGTGGGTCCACTTCTCCGGCCGTGATGGACGCGCCCGCGAGATCGAGTGAGCGACTTCCGGCTCGGGCATCAACTCCATAGGCCGGGTCGTTCCTCCTCGTAGCGGGGGCGGGCCAGGCACGGATGCGATCCCAGGTCATCCTGTGGGCCACGCTCGCGCTCAACGCCGTCCTGTTCGGGGCCAACCTCTTCGTCGCGATCCTCTCGGGCAGCCACGCCGTTCTCTCCGAGGCGATCTATGCGATCACGGACCTGGTGGGCGCCGTCGCCCTTCTCTGGGGGTTCGTCGTCTCCCAGCGTCCGCCGGACCTCGACCACCCGTTTGGGCACGGTAAGGAGCGGTTCTTCTGGGCGTTCAGCGCCGCCCTCATCACGTTCAGCGCGGCGGGGCTTCTCACGCTGCTGAGCGGCCTCCAGCAGATCGCCGCACCGGAACCGATCTCCCACCTCGAGGCGGCGCTGGCGACCGTCGCCGCCACCCTGCTGACCAGCCTGGGCGGGCTCTATGTCGCTCTCCGTGAGCTTCGGCGCAGCGAGGAGTCCCTTCAGTCGTTCCTCGAGTCGGCGCACCAGGGGGTGAAGACGATCTTCTACCAGGACGTTGTCTCCGCCTGCGGCAGCGTCGTTGCCCTCGTGGGTCTCGGCATCGTCTACTGGACGCACGACTTCATCGTGGACGGGATCGCCGCGAGCGGCGTGGGCGCGATCCTGCTGGCCACGGGATTCGTGGTGGCCGCCGAGACGCGGGAGTTCCTGGTGGGCAAGGCGATCTCGCGCGACGCCGCGCGGACGATCATCCGCATCGTGGAAGGCGACAAACGGGTCCGGCGGGTCCGCGGTCTCCAGTCGATGCTGCTGGGACCCGATGATGCGCTGGTCGCGCTCAAGGTGAACTTCCAGGATGGGCTCACCACCGACGAGATCGAGGCG
>DASQHP010000174.1:0-34758 GCA_035632035.1 Thermoplasmata archaeon
CCGGTGCGAGTCCGTTCCGCGTCATGCTCTCCGAAGCCGCATCGAGCGAGGCGCCCTCCGCGCTTGCGCCCCCCGCGACGAGTTACGGGCGGGGCTCTTCGAGTTACGACCGGGTTACCAATCCACCGGGCACGAGTCGCAGCGGCCCCGATCACGGGCGAAGGCTTCCGGACGTCAGATACGGAACCGGCCTACCCGGGCGGCCGGGGCTTTCCCCGAGTGAACACGGTGTAGATGAACGGCTGTTCAACCCCCCAGGGAGTCCGGTGCGTCTCCAGGACCGTCCGGTGATGTTCGAACTCCGGGCCAAGCAGATCCCGGAACATCGGCTCCGAGTACCTTCGCACGGGCAATCCACTGCATCGCTCGGGACCCTGGAGCGAGAACGCCGCCAGGATGACCACACCGCCATCGGCCAGGGCGGCGCGGAGTCGCTCGACGTACCGGCGACGCTCAGGCTCCTCGATCAGGAAGTGGAGTAGGGCCCGGTCGTGCCAGACGTCCACCCGTCCCAGGTCTGTCCCGCCGAGAACGTCTCCCGGAATGTACTCGATTCCCTTTCCCACGCTTCCCGCCGAAGCCAGGTTCCGTTCCAGCGCCGCCGACGAGACATCCAGTACCGCCACCCGGGAGAATCCCTCTTGGACCAAATGACGTGCCAGTTTCGACGAACCCCCTCCGACATCCAAGATCCGGTCGGTGCGGCGGGCGAACTCCTCCACGAGTCGCAGGGACAGGTCCGGATGGCTCTGTGTCCAGCTGAGTTCCTCGTCGGCGTTCTCGCGATAGATCGCGTCCCAATGGGACGGGCCGGCCCGCGTCGTGCCGTCCCCGTTCGATGACCCCACGGGCCCGGGAGCGCGGGGGACCTTATCTCCCGTTCTGACGACGGACCGGGCTTCCCTCGGACGCTCCTGGCCATCCGAACCTCCCCCGGCCGGCTACCGGGGATGACACCGCGGCTACGTGCGAGGGAGGTCGGACGCCCGGTGCCGGCCCGAGTCTCCCCCTGTCCCACCGAACCGCTCGGCGAGTCCGACGGGCGACGGCAGGACGGGCGGAGGGTGATACTGGGAAGGCGCACGCCCGCCGATGCGGACGACCTTCTCCGCGACCGCGCCGCAGTAGCCGCAGTCGGTGCACGACCGGTTCGCGCAGTCGGTAGCGGCGATGTGGCGGAGGAACCCGGCGGGGAAGGCCCGGTTATCGATGACGACATTGTCGAGCTCCGAGAACGCGTCTCGGAGCGGTCCAACCAGCTCGGGCGCCACCCCTTCCTCGGCCAAGGCTGCGAGAGCGGTCCGGGGGCCCTTGACCTGGACGAAGCTCAGGATATCGAGGAGATTGCCGGGGTACTCCCTCTGGGCGTACGCCCGCGTCGCGCGTACCAGCCAGTCCGTCGTCCGGTTTCGCCCGGAAATCTTGAACCGGTCGACGCCCGCCTCCTCGTAGACGGCAAGGTCCTCGGGCCGGACCCAGATGGAGGAGACCAGCCGCTGGGGATCCTTCAACACCTCGAGTCCGCACTCGAGAATGGGGAACTCAAACCAGAGGGGCTCCCGCCCCGACTGCGAGCAGAGCGAGCTCGTGTTGAGGTGGTGGGCCCGGAACGGGCACTCGTGGATGCAGGTCTGATTCACAAGGATCTCAACGCGGGCCCCGGTCCGCACCAGCCCGCGAATGAGCCCCAGGTCGCGGTTGGCCTCTTCGAGGATCACCGTGTCGGCGCCGAAACGGAGGAAGTACTCGGCCTGGGAGACGGATCGTATCCGCGCGAACGAGGAGACGGAGATGGGAACCGCCGGAAACGCCCGGTGCACCGCGTCCATGAGCGCGGGGATCGCGATCACGAAGCCGTCGACGCCGAGGTCGAGGAGGTCGCCGACCTCCCGGGTGAATCGGTTGAGAAAGCCCGGAGTGTACTCCCGAAGTCCGAGGTCGTTCGTGTTGAGGGTGGCGTAGAACTCCCGACCCCCCCGGTGGATCGTCTGGAGATGACGCCGGAACCTCTCGGGGTCGACCTCGGGGAGAATGTACGGAGGGCGGCCCGCACCCGTGAACGAGAGCGGGAACCCGCCGAAGAACGTCCGGACCGGGGAGTCGGCGACGCGACCCACGAGCGCGTCGTCGAAGTTGGTGGCGAGGACCAGCTCCACGGGGGACCGACCGAGGGCGGTGAGGTAAGGTGGGCCCCTTACCGGTGGGGGGCCGCACCTTTTTCTCGCGCCGGGCTGTGGCCGCGGATGGCGGGCCAGGATCCGATCTCCCGCGGGCAGGATGGTGGGTGGGCGATTCGCGAAGAACTCGAGCGGGTCGACCTCCGGCTCGTCGACCTCCTCGCCGACCGTCTCGAGCTCGTGCAGCGGTTGTGGAGCTACAAGCGAGCCCACGCCCTCCCGCTCGTGGACCCCTCTCAGGAGGAGAAGGTCGTAGCGCGCGCGGTCCTCGCCGCCGGGCGCCGGGGAATGGAGCCACGATTCGCCGAGCGCCTCTTCCGGGAGCTGATCCGCGAGGGAAAGCGCGCGGCGGAGCTGCGGCCGATGACCGTGCCGCCCCCCGGGCTACGCGGGCGCGTCGGCACGCTCCCGAAGAAGCGGCCCTGACCCCGCGCTCCTCGGTCGGCGTGGAACAACGCGTTGGAGGTTCGAGATCGGCTCGGCGGCCGGAATCCGCCCTGGTCGAGCTTCGAATCCGGGGGGGGCCCGTGCCTCACTGGATGCAGGACCTGGGAACGCGCTGGGGCGCGGGCGTCCGGCTGCATGTCTGCCGGCGGGCCGATGGAGCGCCCCGCCAGCTGCTCCAGCTGCTCGAGATCACCTCCACGGCGGAGGACATTCCCGCGATCGCCGCGTTCCTCCGGGATCGTCGGGAGACCCGCAGCCTCTCCCTGACCCAGTTGGGCCCGCACCGGCTGCTGGCCCACGTGGTGACCCCTCTTCCCGCGCTCTGCCACAGCGTCTTCGAAATGGGCGCGATCTGCATGACCTGCCCGTTCCTCCCGAACGAGGAAGCCCGATCGGCCGAGGCAGCGGGGGAGTCGGACTGGCGGGTTCTCGTCCACCGATCCCGCGATGCCGCCCCGCTCCTCGCGTCCTATTCCGCGCCCGGGGACCTGCCGGCATCCCTTGTGCGCATTGGCAGCTACGGGGGCGCCCAGGACCTCACTCCCCACCAGGAGCGAGCGGTCGCCGTGGCGTTCGCCCTCGGGTACTTCGATTATCCGCGACGCGCCCAGCTGGGCGACGTCGCGCGGTCCCTGGGCGTGAGCCGGGCGGCGGCGATGGAGAACCTCCGACGGGGTCTCCGGAAGCTGGCCTCGCACCGGCAGTCGGAAGTCGGCGGGGTGCGGCCCGTGTTGGGGGCGGACCGGCGCCCCCGGACCTCCTCGGAGGAATCGGGCCCGTCCGGCGCCGGGGCGTGAGGGGCTACGGCAGCACCAGCGTGCGCAGTCCCACGCCCGACCTCAGCCGGTCCGCCGCCTCCTCGATGTGATCCAGGGGGATGGAAGAGCTGATCACCTCGTCCAGCCGCACCCGCCCGCGTCGGACCATTTCGATGACCCGGGGGTAGTCGACCGGCCGGCAGCCCAGCGACCCGAGGATCTCGTACTCGAAGAACATGAGTCGGTTGAGCGGGAGCGCGACGCTCGCGTCGCTGTAGCCCACGACGCACATTCGCCCGCCCCGCCGAAGCGTGGAGAGGGCCAAGGTGGCGGTGTCGGGGGAGCCGACCACTTCGAACGCCACGTCGGCCCCCGCACCCAGTCGGCGACGCACTTCCCGGCCGACCTCGGGAGTCTCGTGGGGGTCGATCGTCTCGCTGGCCCCGAGGCGCGCGGCGAGGGCGAGCTTCTCGGGCCGCAGGTCGACGGCGACCACGTTCGCACCCGCGGCGGCCGCGAACTGGACCACGTTGATGCCGACGCCGCCGCAGCCGACCACGACGACCGACTCGCCGCTGCGGACCTGGGCTCGGCGGACCACGGCGTGGAACGGGGTGGTGAGCGCATCCGCGATCACCGCTCCGCGCGCGAGGTCGATGTCGGGCGGGAAAGGGACGAGGTGATGGGCCGGCACCCGGACGAATTCCGCGAATCCCCCGTCGAGGTGGTTGCCCACCATCTGGAGCTGGGGGCAGATGTTCTCGCGGCCCGACCGGCACAGCTCGCACCGGCCGCACGGAAGTACCGCGGGCACCAGGACCCGCTGGCCCACGCGGTCGGGGCCGACGCCGGCGCCGACCTCCTCGACGGTCCCGGAGATCTCGTGGCCCAGTACCATCGGGGGGGCCTTGGCGGTCGCCACCCCGTGATCGAGGTAGTGGAGGTCCGTGTGGCAGAATCCGCACGCCCGGACGCGCACGAGAGCATCTCCAGGCCCCGGGATGGGCCGGGGGATGTCCCCGAGGAGGAGCGGGTGACCCGAACCCTCGAAGAGGGCGGCGCGCATCGTGGCGCCGGTCACGTCTCCCTCCAGACCGGCGTCCGCTTTTCGAGGAAGGCGCGGAGCCCTTCTTCCGCGTCGTCCGACGACATGAGCTCGTCCAGATAGGCCCGCTCCGCCACCTCGACGTGGGGCCACGGGTCGACGTCGGTCCGGCGCAGGACGCGCTTCATGAGGCGGAGGGTCGACGGGCGATGGCTCGACAGCGTTTCCGCCGTGAGCGCGACCGACGCCTCGAGCTCCTCCTCGGGGACCGCCCGGTTGATGATCCCCGCCGAGGCGGCGTGGGCCGCATCCAGCGGCGCCCCGAGGTACAGGAGCTCGGCCGCCTTGCGCGCTCCGAGGCGACCGATGTACGTCGCCACGCCGAAGGGGGCGAAGACGCCGAGCCGGATCTCGGGTTGGCCGAAGAGCGCCCGTTCCGAGGCGATGGCGAGGTCGCAGGCCATCATCAGTTCCATGCCTCCACCCAGGCAGTTCCCATGCACCTGCGCGATCGTGGGGACGGGAAGGTTCCAGAGGGCGGTCAGGGTCTCGTGGAACGCGTCGAACATGCGGGCGACACGGGGCTTGAGGTGGTCCTGGACCGCGAGACCCCCGCTCCAGCCTTTCCCCGCCCCGCGCAGCACCACGATCCGGGCGTCCGCGATCTCGCTTCCCCGCAGCACCCGGCTGAGCTCCTCGAGGAGCGGCGTGTCGAAGATGTTCGCCGGCGGCCGGTCCCACGTCACCGTGGCCCGGCCCCCGACGCGCTCGATGGAGACCGTCCCCGGTGGTTTCGCGCTCATGGCTCCCGCTAATTGAGGAGAATCGACTCGACGAACGTCTCGAGCTGGAGCCGGCTCTGCTCGAACATGGTCGACTTCTCCTCGAACTCCATGTGCAGGGAGGGGATGTTCTGCTTCTCCAGGGCGCGTCGGTAGAGGACGAGGTCCTCGAGCGCCGGCTCGCAGAACTTCGCGGTGAGGAAGACGACGCCCTGCGCCTTCGCCGCCTGGACGCGGCGCAGGATCGCATCGGCCTTCGTGGTCGGCGTCGCGCGCACGCCGATGTCGACCGGGGTTCGGACGTAGGCATCGGCGAGGCTGTCGAGAGGGTCGGGACCCGGGTCGATCGGGGGGCACCAGTGGTGGAGCATCTGGAGCTCCTCACCGACCACGTAGCATCCCACGTCCTCCACCAGCTGGAGGAGCTCGATCGTCGGTTGCTCGCAGAACGGGCCGACGACGATGACCCGGAGGGCATCCCTCGCCTTGACGGAGCGGCCCTCGAGCTCCGCGAGGGCGCGGCGGAGGAGGGGGACGTGAAGCTCGCGGGGGAGGAGGCCCCCCAGCCGTACGAGGAGGTGCTCCTCCACGAGAGAAACGGCCCCCGGGGAGTCCCGCTTCAGCGCCGAAAGTCGCTCGACCAGGCGTCGCTGCTCGTTGAAGAGCTCCATGGAGGACCGCAGGCGCTCCTGCGAGAACGGGTGCGGAGCGACCTTCTCCAACTGGCCGATGAGAGAGCGGTATTCGGCGACCAGGAACGGACGGGTCGCCGGCGACGTGAAGTTCTGGGGCAGGTGGAGCATGTGCGACGGACGGTTCGGGAGGACCCTGGCGAAGATGCCCTGCAGGTTCCGGCTGACATCGCAAATGTACGGGAAGACGAAGGCGTCGAACGGCTCGAGTCGGCCGGTGAGCGCCAGCTCGAGCGTCGATTTCGAGATCGAGCAGAGGAACGATCCGAGCGGCGCATCGGCCCGGGAGATCTCGAGATTCTCGCCGCCGCCGTGCATCGCGACGGGCAGGAGGCCCATCGCGTGCACGATCTCCTGGGGCGTGTAGACCGGGAAGCACCCGACGGCGTTCCCGCCCCCCTTCTTCCACGCGCGCGCGGTGGGGAACCCCGGGTCCGCGATCACCTCCCGGGTGAGACGGATGATCTCCCCGACCGAGGAGGCCTTCGCGAACTCCCCGAGATCCGGCGAGAGCTCGAGCTCGGGGAGGCCTTCCTCCTCGAAGTCGTCGGGAGGAGCCTGGATCTTCACGAGGTCGGGCACGCGACACCCCCCGCCGCGACGAGGGGGTCGCTGCGTCGCACGAGACGACCGTACCCGATGACCGCGCACCCGAGGGCGGCGGCGTAGAAGGCTTCGGGAGCGACGTTCACGTCGAGGCCGATCGTCTCGCGCAACGCCTTCACCATTCCCGGATTCTGGACCAGTCCACCGACGAGGGTGACCTCGGGCTGGACGCCGACCTGCCGCAGCAGGGTGTGGGCGCGCTGCGACAGGGACAGGAAGACCCCCATGAGGATGTCCGGGAGGGGGGTCCCCTCGGCCACGTTGTTGATGATCTCGGTCTCGGCGAGCACGGCGCAGACGCTGGAGATGAGCTTCGGGTGGGTCGAGGCGAGGGCCTTCGGTCCCATCTCCTCGAGGGGCACCTGCAGGTACTTCGAGCACCGCTCGACGAAACGGCCGGCGCCCGCGGCGCATTTTTCGTTCATCTTGAACTTGAGGACCCGCCCGGTGTCGGCGATCGCCATCGTCCGCGACGCCTGCGTCCCGATGTCGACGACCGAACGGGTCTTCGGGAACAGGAACACCGCGCCACGGGCGGAGGAGGTGAAGTCGCTGACCTGGAGGTCGCGCTCGGGGATGGAGTATCGTCCGAAACCGGTCGTGCAGAGATAATCGATCTCGTTCGGGGCGATGTTGGCCGTCTCCCCCAGCGAGTCCAGGACGGCGCGGGCCGCCCGTACCGGGTTGCCGCGCGACGGGGCCGCCGCCGTCGCGAGGGTCCGACGCCCGTCCTCGAGGAGGGCCCCTTTCACTTCGCCGGCGCCCAGGTCGAGTCCGCCGGTGATCATGAGGCACCCCCCGGAAGCCGCTCCCAGCCCAGAATGGCCGCCCCCAGCGCCCCGAGGTACTGCGAGAGCGGGCTCACGTTGACGGGGCATCCGACCCGCCGCCGCAGGCTGCGGACCATGCCCTCGTTCTGGGAGACGCCGCCCGTGAACGAGATCTCGGGCTCGACCCCCACGCGTTGCATCAGGGACATCGTCCGGTTGGCGATGCTCGCGTGGAGACCGGCGAGGATGTCCTTCGGCTCCTTCCCGCGGGACACGTAGGAGGTGACCTCCGACTCGGCGAACACCGTGCATGTGCTGCTAACCTTCACGGGCCGGTGGGACTCGAGCGAGAGCGCGCCGATCTCCCCGATGTCGAACCCGAGGGCGTTGGCGCAGACCTCGAGGAATCGTCCGGTGCCGGCCGCGCACTTGTCGTTCATCGCGAAGTCCACGACCTCGCCCTTCGGATTGACCCGGATCGCCTTCGTATCCTGCCCACCGATGTCCACGACGAGGCGGGTATTGGGGAACAGGAAGTTCGCGCCCCGGGCGTGGCAGGAGATCTCCGTCGCCACGAGCTGGCCGAAGTAGACCTTGTACCGGCCGTACCCGGTTCCCGTGACGAAGGCGATGTCGTGGCGGGCGAGGTGCGCGTCCTCGACCGCGATCTCGAGCGCGCGTTCGGCGTCCTTCACAATGTCGACCCCGACGGGGTTGAGCGATTTCCCGAGAAGCTGTCGATCCTCTCCCAGGATGACGCACTTCGCCGTCGTGGACCCGATATCGACGCCCGCGACAGCCCTCATGCCGCCCCCGCGACCGCGGACGCGCGGCGCTGGTCGAGCGATTCGAAGAACGCATCCATCCGGTTCTTGACCTGGGCCGGCGCGAAGTAGCGCGGGTCCTCGTGATCGGACTCGATGTAGAGCGTCGGAACGCCCTTCTCGTGGATGAGCCAGTCCCGAAGGTCGCCCTGTCCCGCCGTGAAGGACCGACACGACTTGATGCCGTGGATCACCGCGGAATCGACCTGGTACTCCTTGAGGTAGTCCGAGATGATCTCGCGCCGCAGCGGCCACGACTGGTTCACGTAGGCGCCGAGGCTGTACTCGGCGATGCTCTCGAACGGGCGGGACGGGTCGTGGCGGAAGCCGCGGTCGAAGAGCCCGCCGACCTTGGGATAGGTGGCGACCACCGAGACGGCGCCCCAGCGCCGGAAGAAGTCCCAGAACATCCGGTAGTTCGTGTACGGGGGGACGCCCTCGACCAGGACCCGGTTCTTCTCTTCGGGGACCGGATAGTTCCCGTCCCGGATCCGACCCCGGATCTCCTCGTTCACGACGTCGTAGAACTCCGCGGCCTCCGGCGTCCCGCGCAGCACGTTGATGGGGAACATGTAGAAGATCGCCTCGAAGTACGCCTCGATGGGAGACGGTCGATGCCGCCCCGAGCGCAGGAACTCGACCCACCCGTCTTCGGCCCGGCGGGAGTCGGCCAGGACCCGCTTGAGCGCGTCCATGTCGAACGCCCGCCCGGTGCGCTTTTCCAGCATGTGGACGAGCTCCCAGAGCTGGCTCACCAGGTAGTCGATGTCCTCCTTGCGCGGCGTCGGCTCGCGCATGTACGGCACGTCGAACATGAACAGCGGGGCGCCGTACGACTCGGCGAGCGCCTCCCACCACTTCACGTAGACATAGCAGCCGGAGAAGCTGCAGACCAGAAGGTCCGGACGCGGGATCCGACCGAACGAGGTCGCACCGCCGAGGTCCTGGAGCCCCAGGTCGTTCTTCACGTAGCCGCAGACATCGAGCCCGTACCCGAGGGACTCGGCGTGGAGGATGTTGTCGAGCGACTGGTGCTTGATGGCGCAGTTGAGAGCCACGATCTCGGGGAACACCACGTCGTAGCCGAACGAGCGGAGGATCTCGGTCAGATTCCCGCCGACGAGCATGTAGGCGACCGGGGGCCGGCCGCCCTCGCGCGCCTCGAGGTTTCGGTAGTGCTCCTCGACCAGCTTGCGTTGAAGTCCGCGCGCGTCCCGAAGGAACGTCGGCGCGGTCGGTCCGGCGGCCCGAGCTCCTTCGACGAGGTTCGAGGCCATGGCGTCACCCCCGTCCGGGGGAAGTGCGGGGGATCGCGGCGCCGCACCGCCCGCAGAACGGGAACTCCTCGGGCAGTCCGCGGGCGCCACACGATGGGCAGGCTTGGGTCGGCCGGCCGAAGAGGAACTCCTCGCCCTCCCCGCTCGCCAGCTTACGGCGAAGCTCGGCGACGTTGGGTCGACGCTTCTCGACGAACGCGGACATTCCCTCGTGGGGTTCCCGGTTCGCAAAGTGGAGCGTGAGCCACTCCCGGCCGTGTCCAATGGTGTTGTGCCAGGCGAGCTCCTTCCAGTAGTTCACCTGCTGCTTCGTGTACCGGAGGCATTCGGGGAACATTTCGAGCAGCCGGTCGGTGAGGCGGGTGACGGCCGCGTCCAGCGGGCCGAGGTCGACGGAGTAGCCGTCGACTCCCTTCACCGCGTTCGCCGCTTCCTCCGGAGTCGGGTGGTCGAGCAGTTGGCCGCCCCGCCGGACCGACGGCGCGACCTCGCTGACCAATCCCCAGTCGAGCGCGCGGTCGGCAGGCACCCGCTCGTTGAGAAGGAGCATCGACCGGGCCCGGCGATCCCCCACGGTGAGCGGCAGCCACTGCGTCGCGCCGCCGCAAGCGACCGAGCCGACGCCCACTCCGACCTGTCCGAGATAGGCGTGCGACGCCGCGACCGAAAGGTCGCACGCGAGGTGGAGCTCGTTGCCCCCGCCCACCGTCATCCCGTTGAGCCGGGCGATCGTCGGCTTGCCGCAGCGCAACAGCGCCTCGACGGCGCCCTGGAAGAGGCCCATGTACTTCCAGTAGTCCCGCGGGCGCTTCGTGTAGCGATCGGCGTACTCCCGCACGTCGCCTCCCGTGCAGAACGCGGCCGTTCCCGCGCCGGTAAGGACGATGACGCCCACCGCGTCGTCCAACGACGCGTCCTCGACGGCCCGCGTGAGCTCGAGGAGCGTTCGGGTCGAGTAGGCGTTGTGGACCGCGGGGCGGTTGAACGTGATCGTGGCCACCCCGCTCGACTTCTCGTAGAGGAGGTCGTGGAATCGGCCGGCCGCGGTTCGGGGCGCCAGCACGTCGTTCGGAGGTTCCGCTCGGATGGGTTCGGACGCCGCGTTCGCCATGCGCGCCTCTGGAACATGCGACAGCGGTCGCGGGGGATGCGGGTTCCACCGTACCGGTAAGGGGCCGGGCGGGCTGGCCCGGCTCGGCGGTCCGCTCCCGGTTCGACCGGCGGGTCGCGGGGTCACATACCCGAATCGCCAAGACCAAATGGCGAAGCGGAGTGGAGGTGTTGTGGCGATCCAGTTCGAGTTGGAGGACCGTGTGGCGTGGATCACCCTCGACCGACCCGAGGCGTTGAACGCCATCGACCCCGAGACCCACGCCGAACTTGTCGCGGCATGGAAGAGGGTACAGCGGGAGGACGGGATCCGGGTCTCGGTGGTGACCGGTGCCGGCCCGAAGGCGTTCTGTGCCGGAGTCGACCTCAAGCGGATGGGCGACTTCTACACGAGCGTCCCGCCCGAACAGCGTGTCGAGGTCTGGAACCGGGAACCGGGTATCGGCGGGATCACGCGCAACCTCGAGGTATCGAAGCCGATCCTGGCCGCGATCAATGGCCTCTGCCTCGGAGGCGGTCTCGAGCTCGCGCTGGCCTGCGACATCCGACTCGCGAGCGAGAACGCGACGTTCGGTCTCCCCGAGGTACGCTGGGCCATCATCCCCGGGCAGGGGGGAACCCAGAGGCTGCCGCGGACCATCCCCCCCTCCGTGGCCCTGGAGATGATCTTGACCGGGGAATCCATCGACGCCGACCGGGCGCTAGCGGTGGGCCTGGTGAACCACGTCTACCCGGCCGCCCGGCTGCGCGAGGAAACGCGTGCCCTCGCCGAGAAGATCGCGGCGCACCCCGCCCGCACCGTCCGTCACGCCCTCGAAGCGGTTCGCCGGGGATTAACGGTCCCGTTGGCGGAGGGGCTCAAGATCGAGCAGGCGCTCGCCGACCCGCTCCGGGACGCGCCAGAAAATCGGGAGGCCCGCGCCGCGTTCCGCGAGAAACGGCGACCCAACTGGAACGCGGAAGCGTCCGGTGGGACGTAGCCTCGGCCTCGGCGGCGTGACGGTGCGGTAGGCTTTCATCGGGCGAACCTTCCTCCCGGACGCATGGACGGGGCGGCGCACGACCCCCTGCCCGAGACCGGCTCCACTTCCGATCGAACGTCGGTCGTCCCCGCTCTCCCGCTAGCGGAGGCCGGCGGGGGAGGGCTCACCGCCGCCGAGGCCGCCGTCCGGCTCGGGTCGGACGGCCCCAACGAGCTTCCCCAGCGACGCCGCCGGCCGATCCGGCGACTTCTCCTTGACGTCCTCTCCGAGCCGCTGATCTTCCTGCTGGTCGCCGCCTCCGTGCTCTACCTCCTGTTCGGAGAGCTGCGGGACGCCCTCCTGCTCGCCGCCTCGGTAGGGGTGATCATCGGGCTCGACCTGTACCAGGAGACTCGGGCCGAGCACGCGCTGGAGGCGCTGGAGAGCTTGAGCCTCCCCTCCGCGCCGGTGATGAGGGATGGCGCGGTGCGACGCGTCCCCACCGCGGAGATCGTCCGCGGGGATTACGTTCTGCTCTCGGAAGGGAGCCGCGTCCCCGCGGACGGTTGGCTCCGGTCCGGCACCGTCCTCACCGTGGACGAGTCGGCGCTCACGGGGGAGTCGGTCCCTGTCGGGAAAGTCGTGACGACCGGCACGCCCACTCCCTCCGCCCCCGGCGGGGATGGGACCCCCTTCGTGTTCGCCCACACGCTCGTCGTGCGCGGGTCGGGCTGGGCGGAGGTCTCCCGGACCGGCTCTCGGACCGAAGTGAGCCGGATCGCGTCGGCCCTCGCCACGGTCGAGACCGGAACCCCGCTGCTGCGGCAGCAGACCCGGGGTCTCGTTCGAGGCATCGGGGTGCTCGCCGTCGTGCTCACGATCGTCATCGCGGTCGTGGTCGGGGCGCGCTCCGGCAACTGGATCCTCGGCGTCCTGGCGGGCACCGCGCTCGCGATCGGACTCCTCCCGGAGGAGATCCCCATCGTGCTCACCGTCTACTCGGTCCTCGGAGCGCGTCGCATGGCTCGACGGCGGGCGCTGGCTCGCCGGTTCGGAACGATCCCGACCTTAGGGTCGATCACCGTCCTCCTCACCGACAAGACCGGCACGCTGACCGAGAACCGCATGCAGGTCGCGGCGGTCGTGCCGCAGCCGGGTCATATCATCCGCGTGGGCGCGGACGTGAACGTGTCGGATCCCGCCGCTCGACGCGTCCTCGCGACCGCCGCGCTCGCCAACGACCCCAACCCGGCCGACCCCATGGAGATCGCGATCCAGAATGCGGGCTCCCGATGGCCGTCGGCGCTCGAGGCGGTGCCCCGCGAACGCGTTCGCCACGAGGCGCTCTCGCGGGAGCGGTTGTGGGTCGCGAACATCTGGTCGACGGCGGACGGCGGGACCCTGAAAGCGATCAAGGGCGCGGTCGAGTCGGTCGTATCCACTTTTCCGCCCCCGGACGGGGCGATCGACGGATGGGAGGCGGACGTTCGTCAGATGGCGGGCGATGGTCTGCGGGTCCTCGCCGTTGCGGTCGGGGTCGCCGGTGGTCCTGGAAGGTCTGCCTCACCCGACCCGGTGGCACGGCTGATCGGGTTGGTGGGACTGGCCGACCCGCTGCGGGCCGGTGTTCCCGAAGCCGTCGGGGCCTGCCACGATGCGGGAGTCCGCGTGATGATGATCACGGGCGATCATCCCGAGACGGCCCGCGCCGTCGCCCGGGCGGCGGGAATGGCCCGGTCCGATTCCGCTGTGCTGGGCTCGGAGATCGCCGCGGCCAACGAGGCAGAACTCGCCGGGGTCCTCGCCCGCACCAACGTCTTCGCCCGGGTGCCCCCCGAAGAGAAGCTCCGCCTGGTTGAATCGTTGAAGTCCACGGGAGAGGTCGTGGCCATGACCGGTGACGGGATCAACGACGCCCCCGCCCTGCGGGCGGCGCACGTCGGCATCGCGATGGGGGTGAGGGGCACCGACGTCGCCCGGGAGGCGTCGTCGCTCATCCTCCTCGACGATTCGTTCCCGACGATCGTGGAGGCGATCCGCACCGGTCGCTCGATCTACACGAACATGCGCAAGGCCATCGCCTACATCGTCGCGGTCCACGTCGCGCTCGCCGGGATGGCCATCCTCCCTGTCCTGCTCGGATTGCCGATCCTCCTATTCCCGGTCGAGATCGTCTTCTTGGAGCTCCTCATCGACCCCACGGCGTCCCTCGTCTACGAGGGGGAACCGGTCGAGGCGGGGGTCATGCACCGTCCGCCGCGGGACCCGAGCGAGCCCCTCGTGGATCCACGTACCCTCTACGGCAGCCTGTTTCTCGGCGCGGCCTCCCTGGCCGCCACGTTCGCCGTGTACTACGGGGCCCTCGCGCTCGGTCATCCCGCCGACGAGAGCCGGGGGCTGAGCTTCGCGACGCTGGTCGTCTCCAACCTCTCGATCCTCCTGGTGACCCGGTCGTTCTCGATCTCCATCCTGCGGTCGATCCGGGTCCCGAACCCGCTTGCCTGGGGGGTGCTGGCCCTCGGGGCCGTGCTCCTGGCGCTCGCGCTGTACTCTCCCGCGCTCGACGCCGTCTTCCAGTTCCTATCCCCGGATCCCCTCGACCTCGGTATCGCCGTGCTGGCCGGAGTGGGTTCGATCCTGTGGATCGACGCGGTCAAGGGCCGGTGGTTCCTAGAACGCTCGGGCCGTCCACGTCTTCCGTTGCCGTCCGCCTCCCCCCCGGCTCCCTCCGCTCGGTGACCGGTGTCGACCCGTACGTTCGTGGGACTGCTCCGGGCGGTCAACCTCGGCGGAGGCACGACGCTGCCCATGGCCGACCTGCGCGCGACCCTCGAGCGCTGCGGACTTGAGCGAGTGGAGACCCTGCTGCAGTCCGGGAACGCGCTCTTCGACACCACCGTCGAGGCGGCGTCCACCCTGGAACCGCGATTGACAGAGGCGATCGTCCGGGCGAGCGGGGTCCGGACGCAACTGCTCCTCCGCAGCGGGGACGAATGGCGGTCGATCATCCGGCGGAACCCGTTCACTCGGGAGGCCCGAAGCGACCCGGCGCGTCTGGTCGTGACGGTCCTCCAGGACGCCCCGGCCCCCTCGGCGTGGGCACACCTCCGCGAAGCCATACCGGGTCCGGAGCGGATCGAAGGGATCGGCCGGGAAGCCTACGTGGTGTACCCGAACGGGATCGGACGGTCCCGGCTGACCGCGGCGTTCATCGAGCGGCTCCTGGGCACGGTGGGAACGAGTCGGAATTGGAACACGGTGATCCGCATCGGCGACCGGCTGACCGCCCGGACCGCGGGATAGGTCGGACGCCCTCGGCCCGCGAGCGGGACCACGAACCGGCGAGCGGTTCAACGGGCGCGCCGGGCCATCCACTCGCGAAGCCCAGCCGAGTCTTCCGCGAACTCCCGCTCGAAGAATCGATTGACCGCGGGCGCGATCTCGGATTCGGCGAGAACCGGGGACCGGAACTCTCCCACGATGGACACCCGCGTGCGGGTCCCCCGGGGGGAGTACAGCAGAAGGAACCGCGATCCCTCGAACGGTCCCTCCACCACGTCGAACACGACGCCGAGCGGAACAAAGGCGTACGACCGCATCCGGAAACGCGAGTGTCGGCCCTCGAAGGGCATCTCCCAGCCGTACGAGACCGCACCCGGTCCCTCCCGGATCCGGTCCACGTTCGCGTGATGATGAGCCGCCGAGTGCGGTTCGCCGGATCCCAAGTACGCCCAGACCTCTTCCAGCGGAGCGTCGAAGAGGCTCCCTTCATCGCGGACGAATACCACGAGCACCCGAGGTCGGTGCCCCCCAAATCGGTGTGGGAGCTGGAGCCAGCGCTCCGGAGGGGTGGAGGTGCCCTGCCCGAGCCGCTTACCGGGCTGCCGTCCCAACCGTGGGCGGCGACCCGCTTTCCCCGCGCCCCACCTAGGAAGGCAGGAGGGCGCTCAGGACATCCTGGCGGGCGATCAGTCCGACCAGGCGTCCCTCTTCGAGCACGGGGAGCCGATTCACCCGCTCCTCCTTCATCCGACGGATCGCCGTCTCCAGCGTGTCGCCTGCGCCGATGGAGATCGGGGCCGGTGTCATCACGTCGCGGACCTTCACGTGCGAGAGAGTCTCACGATAGCGGTTCAGCATCGCTTCGTCCTGCAGCGCGAGGGGGAGCGGCGTCTCATGGAGGAGGACGTCGAGCGGGGAGGCGCCGGTCCGCTCACCGAGGACACGCGCCACGTCGGTCTCGGTGATGATCCCGACGAGCCGTCCGTCGGCGTCGACCACGGGCAGCCCCGAGACGTGGAACGCCCGCATTCGATGGGTCACTTCATGGAGGGGGGAATCCGCGAGGACGGTCACCACCTTTCGGGTCATGGTGTCCCGCACGCGCAGGTTGTAGACCAGCGTCGGCGCCGATGCAGGTCGCACGCTCGTCCGGGACCCGCGTCGCGAGGTGGCGGGGTAGGAGAACTCCTCCTCCTCGGAGAGCGGAAGCGCGGCCGTCTCGGATTCCCGCCTTCTCGCCATGGTTCTCAACTTCCCGCTGGGGACGGGCGGGATTAACCGCGGCGTCAACGCCGATTCACCCCTGCCGCGCTTGCCCGTGGGCCTCCACCGGGATTCAAATAGCCCCCGGGGTGCTAGGGCCGGCCCGTGGCGGCGACGGAATCCCCCGAATCCGTGGGGGTCCGCCGCCTCGCCACGGGAGCGGCGACCGGGCTCGCCGGTGCGATCCTCGGGGTGGTGATCCCCCTCGCGTTCCTCTACCTGAGCGTGTACCGGCCGCAGGGCTACTTCGAGCTCAACGCGACCCTGGTCCGCACGTTGAGCCTCCTGCTGCTGGCGGGCTCGGTGCTCCTCCTCCTCTCCCTGTTCCTCTATCGGCGGTCCTTCGCGCATCTGCGGAAGGTCGACCGACGCTTCGCCGTTGCGTCGGCCCTATGCCTGGTGGGGACCCTCGGCTTCCTCCTCTTGCTCGTGGCCGCCCTCCTTCTTCTCGGGAGCTCGGATTCTCTCATCGGCTGCGTCCAGGGCCGCCCCACCCAGACGCTCCGCTGCCTCCAGTCCGGTCAACCCCTCGGTGCGTACACGGCGATCGCCGGGTTCCTGCTTGGTTGGCTGGGAGGGCTAGGGATCGTCATCGGCCTCTTCGTCGCGGGAAGCCGATACCGCCGCGGGGCCTTGACCGGCGCGGCGGTCCTCTATGGCCTCCTGCTGCTCGTGATCGTGGGGCCGTTCGTGGGCGCGCTGTACACTATCCCGGGAGCGGCGTACCTCCTGCTCGCAGTTCCGTTGCTGCTAATCCTTGCGCCGGGTCTCGCCTACGCGGGTGCGGGGCCGGTCGCCGAGCGCGTGACCGCGTCCAGTGGCTAGGGCTCGCGGGGTCCGTCGTACCCCGCTCTTCAAGTCGCCCGGATCCCGATGTACAGTCCCCGTTCCCGGAACGGCCCGGTCAGAACCACCCTGGCCCGGAACCCCGCCCGGCGGAACGACCCCAACAGTTCGGGTGGCTCGTAGAGGGCGTTCCGATGGTGTTCGACCGTATGCAGGATCCGTCGCCCGCGCTGACCCACCAACGTGTGCATTTCGATGTCCGAACTCCCCCCGACGACCCGGGAGACGGAGACGCGGGCGATCTTCGCATCCTTCCCCTCGTAGGTCTGAAGCGCGACGTGGCCGCCGAGAAAGGCGGAGCGGCGGATCCAGCCCTCCACGAGGACGACGCCTCCCGGCTCGAGGTGGCGATAGAAGTTCACGAGGGCGCGGTCCCGGTCCCGTCGCGTTCGAAGGTACCCGATCGCGCTGAAGAGGCACGTGAGCACATCGTACCGCGCGTCGAGACGGAAAGTTCGCATGTCCCCGACGACCAGGGGGACGGACGGACCGAGTCGTCGCCGAGCCTCGCGGAGCATCGGCCGGCTCGCGTCGACGCCGGCCACCCGCGGAATCCGTCGGCGGAAGGCGTTCAGATGACGGCCGGTTCCGCAGGTGACGTCGAGGAGCGAGTGGGGCGGCCGGCCGAGCGCCGCCCGCGCGTAGCGGAGGAGATTGCGTGCCTCGGTGTCGTAGTCCTTCCAGTGGTAAATGCGGTCGTAGAAGGGGGCGAGCTTCCCGTAGAGCGCATGTGCCATACGGTGGGGAGACGGCGAAGGTACAAGGGTCCCCCGGGGTCCGAAGCCGGCCTCGGGGTGGCCGCAAGGTATAACTCGCCGACGCGCGCAAAGACGTTGGCGCTCATGTCCCCTCCCGGAGCGTCGGCGCGACGGCGCCGGCTCGCGCTCGAGTCCGCGCTACTGGTCCTGCTCCTGGTGCTGGGGTCGTGCGTCTGGGTCCCTTCGGCCCGGGCCTCCGTCGCACCGTCCCCCGCCGGGCACGGACCTTCTCCGGCGTCTCCCGTTGGGGGTCATCCGGCCACCGCCCTCGCCCTCCAGAGCGCCCCGACGTCGGTCGCCCGACCCCTCGCAGCCATGACGCTTTCCTCGCCGGGCGCGGACCCGTCGGCCGTGATCCTCCAGTGGACCGCCACGACCTCGCTCACCTTCTCCAGCTACACCGTGCTCTACTCGACGAACGGTTCCACCGGCCCATGGGCCTCGGCCGGAGTGGTGACCGCTCAGGCGACGACGACCTTCGCGGCGTCGGGGCTCTCTCCGGGGACCGAGTACTGGTGGGAGATCGCCGAGAACGACGCGGTCTTCCCGACGCAGTACTCCAACATCCTGCCCGTGGTCCAGCCGACCCTCGCCTTCCTCACCTCCTCGTTCCTCACCGCGAGCGATGTCCAGCTGAACTGGACCAACAACGCGACCTACGGTGGGCCGCTCACCTTCGAATCGTACCTGCTCTACGAGGTGGTCGGGACCGCGGAGGCGAGCCTCGCGGCGACCGTCACGAACGTGTCGACCCGCACGGCGACGGTGACCGGCCTCTCCTCGGGCTCGAGCTACCTCTTCTACCTCTACACCACCGACTGCCTCTCGGGCTGCGGCGGCGGGGGGCCGACCCTCGCCCAGAGCGAGTCGAACTCCGTGACGATCGGGACCCCGCTCCCGCTCTCGGCCTCCGTGACCCCGCTTAGGAACGCCGTCGACGTGGGGCAGCAGGATCTGTTCACCTGCACGCCGTCCGGTGGCCAATCTCCGTACCGGTTCGCGTGGGACCTCGGGAACGGCTCCTACGTGCCGGGATCCGGGAGCATCGCGACAAGCTTCTCGTCCCCCGGCCCCGCGGTGGTCACCTGCCGCATCACCGACAACAGGTCGACCGTCGTGACGAACGCGGTCACCATCACGGTCGCGGTGGATCCGGTCGTCGACCTGGTCGTCTCCCGCTCGATCGCGGAAGCCGGCCAATCGATCGTGTTCAACTGCACGCCCTCGCTCGGACTCTCGCCGTACTCGACGCAGTGGGTGTATGGCGACGGGACGGGGGATTCCACGGCGCTGGCCGTCCACGGCTACTCGGCGGCGGGCCGGTTCGTGGCGACGTGCACCGCCTCCGACACGACCGGGACCCAGGCGAGCGGTCACGTGACGATCACCATCGACCCGGCGGTCGCGGTCACCGTCACCGCGAACTCGACCGCCGCGGCCCCCCGGACGAACCTCACCTTCGCGGCCCAGCCGGTCAACGGGTCCGGCGTCTACCAGACCTACAACTGGAGCTTCGGCGACGGGACGGTCGTGAACGGCACCGCGCCGACCACGACCCATGCGTTCAGCGGAGTGGGCAACTTCTCCGTGTCGGCCGACGTGGTCGATACGCTCGGCGGGTCGGCCCGGGCGAGCACGACCGTGGTCGTGAGCGCCATCGCCGTGAGCCTCGGGAGCTTCCCGACCTCGGCCACGTCGGGCAACCTGGTCGACTTCTCCGCCTCCGCCCAGGGCGGCGCCGGCGCCCCCTACCGGTTCACGTGGGAGTTCGGGGACGGGACGGGGACCTCGGGGGCGCACGTCAACCATTCCTACGCGGCCGACGGGTCGTTCGTTCCCCATCTCACCGTCACCGACCGGCTCGGCTCGTCCACCACCGTGACGCTCGCGTCCATCCAGGTGTCGCCCCCGCCTCCCCCGGTCCCGCTCATCGGTCCCGAGGTCCTGCTGCTGCTCGCGATCCTGCTCGGAGCCATGGGCGCCGTCATCCTCGAATGGCGGCATCGCCGGGTCTCCGACCGGGCGTACCCGGCGCTCGCCGGGCGGGTGCCGGCCGCGGACCCCGCTCGCCTCGTGCGGGGCCGGCGCGTCTGCCGAATGTGCGGCCACCCGAACCTCGGGATCCGGGAGACGTGCGAAGCGTGCGGTGCCTCGCTGCGTCGCAGCCCGCCTCAGTAGTCTCTCAGAGCTGCAGGTTCGCGAAGCGGAACCGGTTACCGCCGGCGGCGACCGGCGGGGGAGCGGGATTCTCGACGGACCGGGGGCGATCGACCGGCACGGCCCTCGGCGAGCTCCGGGGCACGAAGAACTCCGGCGTGTTGTACCGGTCCAAGTGGCGGCAGCGCGGACACTCCTCGAGGATGCCCAACAGCTCGAGGCCATCGGGAGTTCCCAGGTTGTGGGCGATCCCGCTGGGGAAACCGGTCCGGCACGCGTGGCATCGAACGAACAGACTCGGCATCTTCTTCCCTCACCCCTCTCCGGGAACGCTCGGGTTTCGCCGTTCTGGAACATCTGTTGAGGGTGACCCGCGCCGTCGGCGGAGGGGGGGATCCGCGCTGGTCGATTCCCCCCCGAGCCGGTCGAGGACCGCCCGGGGCGATTCGCCCGGGAACTCGAGAGCCAGGTACCGGTCAAGAGGTGTTCGGGACGCGAATGGACGGCGCGGGGGTTCGGCCTCGTGGTACGGCTCCATGGTCGAATCCGCGAGCTCCCCGCCTCCCTTGCGGAGTCCGTTGGGACTTCTCCTGCACGCGCGGGTGTCAGGGGGAAGGTCCGAGCTTACCCCAGCGGGAACCATTGGGCGGTGGCCCGCCCGTGGATACCTAGGGTTGCTTCGGCGAGTCTGACTCGACCCGGCTCCACGCCTCCACGGCGGTGCCGGCGTCCGTCGACGAGCCCGACGGCGTCGGGGGGAACTCCGGCGGGGTTTCGGACCACGCCGGCACGGCGTAGCAGAGGGGTCGGGCGGCGAGCTGGGCGCGGGCGCGTCGGCGGCCCGCGACGTACATGAGCGTCCCCACGACCAACGCGCCCGCGAGCGCGACGGCCAACGGGACCAGGACCACCCAGGCTGCCGGGGCGCTGCCCAGCGCCGGGCTCGCCGGGGTGGGTGTGGGGCTCGTTGCGCTCCCGCCTCCCGGGGCGGCAGCGACGGGGATGGTGAGGCCGGTCGAGGCCGTCTGTCCGGAGGCATCCGTCACGGTGACGCTCACCTGGAGCGCCCCCTCCGACGCCGGATCGCACGCGAGCACCGGGCCCTTGCTGCCGCTGCAGACGCCCGCGGGAGCGCTCCAGGCGTAGGCGTAGGGCTGGGTGCCGCCCGACACCGACGTCGTGAAGGTGAGCGCACCTCCGACCTTCCCCGACGTCGCGCTCGGGTGGATGGTCACGTTGAGGGGGCTCACTCGGACCGAGATCGTGGTGTTGAGGCTCACCTGGGCGCCGGTCGCGTCGGCGGCCGTGAACCGGACGGCGAAGGTGCCCGGAGCCGAGTAGGTGTGGCTCGCGACGAGGCCGACGACCGGCGCGCTCCCGTCCCCGAACTGCCAGGACGGCTGGTACGGGGCGAGGCCGCCGACGATTCCCGCGGTGAACGTGATCGGCGTGCCGGGGGTCGCGGTCAGGGTCGAGCTGGCCAGGGTCGCGGAGAGCGGGGAGAGGAGGAGCCACGTCGTGTACCGGCTCCCACCGATGAACCCGCCGTAGAGGAGCAGGTAGGCCATCTTCACATCGAACGTCGAGGAGGAACCGTAGCGGGCGCCCGGGGACGAGCTCAGGTTCTCCGTGAGCGGCGACCAGGTGCCGAGGCGGAACGTCCAGGTGTCGGAGAGGGCGACCGTGTTGAACCCCCCGAACAGGAGGACCGAGGCCCGGCCCACATCAAAGGCCAGTGTCGAATTGACGCGCGGGGCGGGGCCCGATGCCGGGGATAGGTTGGACCACCCGTTCGCCCCGAGGGCCCACGTGTCGCCCAGGACCTGGCCCGCCGCGCCCGCTCCGCCAAAGAGGACCGAGTAGCCGTCGACCAAGTCGTAGGCCATGACGCCCGAGAAGCGGGCCGGTGGCACGACGGTGAACCGGTCGGTCAGGTTCGTCCAGCTTCCTGCCGAGTACTCCCAGGTATCCGCGAGCGGGGTTCCCGATGCGGACCGGCCGCCGAACACCACGACCGCTCCTCGGACCGGGTCGTACGCGGCCTGCGCGAACGACCGGGGGGGCGGGGCCGCCCCCTGGGTCGGGATCAGCGACCAGACGCCATTCGAGAACTTCCACGCGTCCCCGAACGTCGTGGTACCGGCGAGCCCACCGTAGAGAAGCAGGTACCCGTCCGAGACGTCGAAGACGAGGCTCGATCCCTGGCGCGCCGGGGGCGTGACCGAGAGCGTGGCGGTCAGGTTCGACCAGTTGCCCGTGTCGTACTTCCAGGTGTCCCCAAGGGGACAGAACCGATGGTTGCAGCCGCCGAACAGTACGCTGTAGCCTTCCGCGGGGTCGTACGCCAAGGAACCGGAGGTCCGCCCGGGAGGCGTCGGACCGGCGGACGGGGCGACGCTCACCCAGCTGGCCTCCACCGGGGAGGTGGCCGTGTGGACGTGGGGGGTGGGAGCGGCCGAGGCGGGAGCGGCCAGGAGTACCGCGATCCCCGGAACGACCAGCGCCAGGGTCGCGAAGATTCCGATCCAACTCGCCAATCGCCGCCCGGAAGATCGCTGGGCGAGCATACGTATTGATGCGTACCCGCGACTTCGGTTCTTAAACCTTCAGTGTTATTTTGTACGCACGGATGCGCCTTCGGCTACGGGTGCCCGCACCGCTTCAACAGTCGGTGCGGCGCGTCTTCGAGCGCGGACCCGACCTCGGCTTCGCTGAGCCCCGAGCCGCTGGCGATCGCTCGGGCCAGCTCGAAGCGCACCAGATCCTCGGAGCGGTGGGCATCCGAATCGACGACCAGGTCGACCTTGGCCGCCAGCGCGCGTCGGGCGACCAGGCCGTTCGAGAGGGAGTGCCCCCGACGGGCGGAGAGTTCGAGGACCGTCCCGTGGTCGTGGGCGAGCTGGGCGTCCGCCTCGGAGAGCAGGCCCGGATGGGCGAGCAGGTCGACCTCGGCGGATTCCAGGGCGGCCCGGTTGGTACCGGCGGGCACCGGCGCGACCACGGTCTCCCCGTGCACGATGACGATCTCGGCGCCGGCCCGGCGGGCCTGTCGGGCGACGTCCGCGATCCGGCGGGGAGGGACCATCGAGACCTCGACCCCGACCAGTGTCGTGAGCGGGGAGCCCTCCCACGCTCGGGCCTCCTCGTGGAGGCGGTCTAGGAGCGGCTTCGGGTCCTCGAGCGAGACGTGGTCGGTGAGCGCCTGCGCTCGGTGGAGCAGGCGATCCGCGTGTCGCCACATGTCGGTCGCCGACTGCTGCCCGTCGGTCAGGAAGGTGTGCGCGTGGAAGTCGTAGCGGTGCGGGCGATCCCCTCGCGGCACCGAATCCTCCCACATGCCCCGGGAAGGAGGCGGGGCTCCCCAAAAGGTCTGGCGGGTCCTCGGGCCGGCGGCCCAAGAGTAAAGGGCGGCCCGGGTTCGCCCGGGGCATGGCCTTCGCCCGCATGGAGCGGGGAGCGTGGACCGACCCCGGCGTGGCCCGAGCCTACGAGGAGCTGTTCCGCCCGATGGTGGAAGGGGCGATCGAGCCGTTGCTGGACGCGGTCCAGGTCCGTGCGGGAGTCCAGCTCCTGGACCTCGCGTGCGGCCCGGGCCGGGTCGGGGCCCGCGCCGCCCAGCGGGGCGCCGAGGTCACCTACCTCGACTTCTCCCGCCCGATGCTGGAACGGGCCCGTCATCGCAACCCGGCCGGGCGATTCCTCGGAGCCTCCGCGGAACGTCTTCCTCTTCGATCGGGCTCGGTGGGAGCGGCCGTGTGCAACTTCGGATTGCTCCACCTCCCGGAGCCGGACCGGGCGCTCCGCGAGGTCGCGCGGGTGCTGGCTCCCGGCGGATGGTGCGCCTGGTCCGTCTGGGCCGCCGATGCCGAGGCGATGCAGATCGTTCCGGCGACGCTGCGGGACCTTCACCTCACTCCGCGGCTCCCCGAGGGTCCCCCGTTCTTCCGGTTCGGTGACCCCACGGAGTTCTCCCGAAGCCTGGCGGAGGCGGGGCTCCAGAGCACGACGGCCCGAGCGAGCCACTGGATCGCCCAGCTGAGCGGCCCCGACCAGTTCATCCGGATGTTCGAGGATGGGTCGGCTCGGACCCGGGCGAGCCTCCAGGCCCTCTCCGAAGCGGAGCGGGAGCGGGTCCGCGCGGCGATCCGTGAGCGGCTCGAGAAGTATCGCGTCCGCGATCATCTCGACCTCCCGACGGGGGCCGTGATCGGGGTCGGTCAGCGGCCGGTCTAGGTCGCGCGGCCAGACCCCCGGTCGATCCGGTCGGAGAACGCCCTCGCCATCTCTCCAGCGATCCCCAGATGCCGGACCGAGATCTGCTCGACGTTGACGCCGACCGGCACCTCGATCTCGGATCGTCCGATCCCCTCGACGACCTCGTCCCACACCCGGGTCGCCCGGGCGATGGAACGGGGACCGGCGTCCAGGTCCTCCCCGTTCAGGATGGCCCGCTCGGCCGCTTCGGGAATGTCGGCTCCGAGCCACCGGACGAACTCGGCGTCCCCTTCGTCCGCGATCGGCGCCACGGAGAGCAGGACCGACGCGGGAGGGACCCCCGCCTGTCGGCAGAGAAGGTCGTACTCCCGCAGCATCCGAAGGGCGCTCTCGCTGTCGAAGAGGATCTGGGTTGTGAAGAACGCCGCGCCGGCCCGGCTCTTCTGCAGCATCCGGTGCGCCTCTCCCGTGCGCTGCGGGATCGCGATGTTGCCCACGAGGCCCCCCGCGCCGCCCGCGATCGGACGGACGACCCGGTTCGATTCGGCCACGGAGGGGCCGGGGTACGGGATGTACCGGCTCGACCCGCCGACGAGTACGAAGTGGTGGATCCCCCGGCCCACGGATTCCTGGGCCCATCGCTCGAGCGCCGGCACGTCCTTCAGGTGGGCGACGACCTTGTTGACGACCACCTCGCGACCCGTGAGGTCCGCGGCCCGACGGGCGAAGACCCTCGTGTCGCCCGAGCGGTAGTACGGCCGGCCATCGTGATTCTCATCGACGAGCTCGGGGATGTCGAGGGCGTCGATCCGCGGGAGCGAGTTCACCAGCGACGCGAGCTCCAAGAGGTGGGCCTCGGAGCGGGCGGGGGATGTCCGGGCGCTCGGCGGGACCGGCTCGAAGAACAGGGGTCGGGCGCGCAGCGCGCTTCCGATGTCGCGGGCCATCCGGCAGAACCGTTCCGCTCACTCCCATCCGCGTATCAAGCTTGAGCGAGGCCCCGGTCCTTGCGGGGGACGCAAGCCGTGCGCATGGCGGACAAGGTGGTGTCCGCCTCCCAAGTCTTGAAGGCGGGGTCGAACTAGTGCCCGTCATGCCTACCCGGCCGAGCTCGGAGCGCGACCGGGCGCCGTTCCCGGATGGCGACCCTCACGCGCGGATCCACGTGGCCGCGGTCGGATTCGAGGTCGAACGCGTCCTCGAACCGATCGAAGCGGACCGGGCGGACCGGGTCTATCTGCTGACACGCGCCGGCGACGACGACGCGGCCCCGTTCGTGGCGGAGGTCGTCCGACGGCTGCGACGGGCGCGGGGGCCGGACGTCCGCGTCGAACGGACGGCGATCTGGGACGTGTTCGCGACCCTGGGGACCCTCCGCGCGATCTTCGAGCGGGAGCGGCGGGTCGACCGGCACCAGCGGGATGTGGTTCCGATCCGCGTGAACGTCTCGACCGGCACGAAGATCAGCGCCATCGCCGGCACGCTCGCCTGCATGCTCTGGCACGGTGAGCCGTACTACGTGCATGTCTCCCAGTCCTGGTACTCGGGTCGGACCCCCCGCGTCCACGCGGTGAACGACGTCGTGCGGCGGGTCGAACCGGTCTCCGTCTACGAGCTGCGCGCGCCCACCCCGGAATTGGTCGAGGTCCTCGAGGCCCTGGAGCGCCGGGGCGGAGCGCTTCGCAAGCGCGAGCTGATCCGAGAACTACGGCTGGATGAGCCCCGCCGGGACGGCCCCGGGACGGCCGTTCCGACCCTGCAGGCGCAACACAGCCGTCTCCGCCACCGCTTGGAGCCCCTGGAGACGAAGTGGGGGTTCGTGACGAGCGATTCCCTCAACGCTCGCGGACGCGTCGCCCTCACCCCCCAGGGCCGCCTCGCGCTCACCCTCTTTCGGAATCTGCCGGTTAAACCAGTTTAACCGATTTAACCTGAATCTGATTAAGTAGTCGGGAGCGGTTCGATCCTCTGTCATGTCAGGCGGAGCGGGGCGCGGTGCGAACCACGTCCGCCAGCCGGACGCAGCGGGTGCACCAGGCGGCGAGTTCGCCGCAGCCGATGCGCGTCCGGTCCCGGGCATCCCCCGGCCCGACATGCCGAACCCCCACCCACCGGGACCGTCCGAGGCGGGACCCACGAACCGCTAAGTCGCCGTGGCGGGTCCCCTGCCCGATGGGCTCGGGCCATTTCCGGATGGACCTCTCCGTCGTCCGACAGGGCCTTCGGCTGTTCTGGGAGTTTGGACTCCAGCCGCTCGAGGAGATGGTGAGGGTCGCCGAGCTTCTCGAACACTCGGTCTACGAGAGGGGTTCCTTGGTCCGGCGGGGAAGCCGCATTGAATTCGTCCTCCTGAACCCGCCGCTCCGGATGGGAGCGTTCTCCTCCATCGCGGCCCGGTTGGACGACGTCCCCGTCGCGCCAGAAGCCGCCTTCATCTCACCGGGAGGGACCGGGGCTTCCCGGGCCTTTTCGACCATCACGAGAGATGACCCCCTTACCATTCCCGTCGGGGTCCGGACGCGGATCAGCCTGGAGGCCCCGCAGGTCGAGCCGGGCCACCGGCGGGTCCGGCTGGAGCTCCACAGCCGGGCGATCCCCCCCCGGGTGTGGTTCGAGTTCTCGGACCATCTTGGTCCCGACCCGTCCCCATGACCGGCTCCCCGACCGCCGCGGGTGGCGTTCCCGTGGATCCGACCCGGCCGGTCCTCGTCACCGGGGCCCGGGCGGCGGCCATCGGGAACGGCTCCGGGGAGCTTTCCCTTCCGCGCGAAACGCGCGGGGGTTCGGTCGAGTGGGGAGGCGTCTACGCCGAAGGCATCCGGCTCACGGGCCCATGGTGGGTCCGCCTTGTCCTTCCGACCGGAGAAGCAACGCTCGCGTCCGGGGCTCTCGGGACCTCGGACGGATCGGGGCTCTTCGAAAGCACGCACCGGTGGGGCGAGCTGGAACTCCGTCAGGTCATCGCTCCCGTCGAGGAGACGCCCGGGGTCGCGGCCATCGGTCGCCGGCTCGAGATCCACTCCCGGGCGGACCAGCCCGTTTCCCTCCGTCTCGAGATGGGGCTCTCCCCGTTCCTCGCCCCGGTTCTGGTCGAGGGGGTGAAGCCGTACGAGTACGAGGTGGCGACGCGGGGTCCGGATATCCGGATCACCACCCACGGATTCGGGCTCGTCGTTCATTCGGACCCCCTCCCCCACCACTTGTGCATCGACCGGGCCTCCTGGATCGGTGGCCGCCGACATGGCGAGGTCGGTGAGGTGCTCCTCGACTACGACCTGGGGATTCCTCCCGGCGGGTCGGTGGCCGTCTCGTGGATCCTCGCCGGAGGATTGGAGCGTTCGCTCGGCCCATCCGCGGCGGGAGCGGCGGCCGCGCTCGCGGGAGCCCCGGAGTGGGGTCGGCGGGCCACGGCGCGCGAGGAGCAGTGGCTCTCGGAGACCCCTGAGCTCGTTCTCCCCATGTACCCGGAGATCGAGCAGGGGTACCGGCTCGCCCGGGCCGCCCTGCATCGGCTCTACCAGTCGGCCGAACCCGACCTCCACGGCCTGGTGGCCGGGTATCCCTGGTACTGCTCCATCTGGGGCCGGGACCTGGCGTGGATGCTCCCCGCAGTCCTGTGGCTGGGGGACGGTGCCCGCGTAATCGACTCCCTCCGCACCATCCTCCGATACCAAGCCAAGAAGGACCTCGCGATCGTGGGGGCCGCGGCCGGCGAGGTCCCGATGCAGGTGACCACCGGCCCGATCTTCCTGTTCGGGACCTCCGACACCACGCTGTACTACCCGGAGATCGTCGGCCGACTGATCGACCACACGGGCGACCCGGCTCCCGCGGCGGAGTTCAGCCCTGCGCTCGACCGGATCGCGGCCTGGGCCGTCGGGAAGTCCGACCCCACGACCGGACTCGTCCGCAACGGCGGCGAGGTCGCCGAGATCCGGTCCGCAACCGACGAGGCGGGTTCGGTGCATTTCGGGTTCGACGCGATCGATACGACGATCTGGGACTCGACGGACCGCCGCGACCATGCCGTCGACGTGCAGGTGCTTGCGGTGGGGATGTGGGCGAGCCTGTCTCGACTGGCCCGATTGCGCCGGCGCGATGCCGAGGCGGACGCGTACGCTCAGCGCGGCCGGCGGCTGTCCGAGTCGCTTCCCCGGCTCTACGCGTGGCCGGCGGAGAACTACTTCGTCGACTCGATGACGCTGGACGGACGCCCGGTCGCCCGCCTGCGTCCGAACGCCCTTCGCCTCATCAGCGCGGGGCTCGTCACGGGGGAGTCGGCGCGGCGGGCGGTCGGTCGCGTTCGGCAGGACGACCTCACGACCGCCTGGGGGGTGCGCACGCTCTCCGCGCGCGACCCGTCGTTCGACCCGACCGCGTACCACGACGGCCAGGTCTGGCCGATCGCCACGGCCTGGGCCGCGGACGCGGCCCTCGCCGCCGGCGAAACCGGCACGGGGATCGAGTATCTCACTACGATCGGGCGCGGCCTCGCGGCGGAGCACGGCCTCGCGAACGAGTGCTACCGGGGCGACCGGAACGAGCCGTACGATTCCTGCTTCCTGCTCGGCTTCTCGGTGGCTCCGTTCCTCACCACGCTGTTCGAGAGGCTCTGGGGGATCCAACCCTGTTTGCTCGAGGGAACGGTGCGCGTCGAACCCCGGTTGCCCGCGGACGGCCCGGCCTGCCGCCTAGCCAACCTCCGGCTCGGCCCCGGCCGGCTGGACCTCGTCTGGGAGTCGGGGCGACTCACCGCGACCTGGCGGGGGCCGGGGACGCTCCGGGTCCTGCGCGGCGACGCCTCGCTCGAGCTCCGGGACGGCGTGGAAGGCGTCCTCGAGGCCGGCTCCGCAAAGCCGTCTTAAGCCCCGCCGCATCGACCCCGCCGTGCCGAACGCCATCGAGGTCCACGGCCTCGTCAAACGGTACGGGACCCTCGCGGCGGTCGATGGGATCGACTTCACGGTCCCCGCCGGGAACGTCTTCGCGTTCCTCGGGCCCAACGGCGCGGGGAAGACCACGACGGTGGAGATCCTCGAGGGGCTCCGCCGCCTCACCTCGGGCGAGGTGCGGGTCCTGGGACTCGACCCGTGGACCCGGGGGACCGATATCCACCACGAGATCGGGGTCATCCCCCAGGAGTTCCGGTTCTTCGAGAAGATCCAGCCCCGGGAGGCGGTCGACTACTACGCGCGCCTCTTCGGGGTCGACGCCGACCCGGAAAAGCTCCTCGCGCGCGTGGGGCTTCTCGACAAGGCGAAGGACCGGTTCGACACCCTCTCGGGAGGCCAGAAGCAGAAGCTCGGGCTCGCCCTGTCCCTTGTCAACAATCCCAAGGTCTGCTTCCTGGACGAGCCGACGACGGGGCTCGACCCGCAGGCCCGCCGGGGGATCTGGGACGTGATCCGGGCCCTGAAGAAGGAGGGCCGCACCGTCTTCCTCACCACCCACTACCTCGAGGAGGCCGAGCTCCTCGCGGACCGGGTCGCGATCATCCACCACGGCCGCATCATCGCCGACGGGACGCCGGCCGACATCATCGCGGCCCACGGCCGGCCGGACCGGCTCACCGTCGTCGCCCCGCCCGCGCTCGCCCAGCACCTGCGGGATACGCTCCAGGTCGATGCCCGGGCCGTGGACGGCCGGGTGGAGGTGCCGCTCGCCGACAAGCACGATGCGCTGCGGGTCCTGGCCACGATCGACCGCAGCGGGCTCCCCTGGACCCGGTTCGCCATGGAGAAGGACACGCTCGAGGACGTGTTCGTCTCGATGGTGGGCCGGATGGATGACGGCGTGCTCAAGGCGGAGGGGAGCTCATGAACCCGCGACGGATCTGGGCCGACCTCATCGTCTTCGGGAAGGGGTACGTCCGCAACCCCCTGGGACTCTTCTTCTCCATCGCCTTCCCGCTCATCCTGGTGGCGCTCTTCGGCCTCATCTTCTCCCAGTCCGCGCCCAGCGTCGTGACGCTCTACGCCGAGAACCTCGACCACAACTCGAACGCGAGCCAGCAGTTCCTCGCGGCGCTCAACTCGACCGGGGCGATCCAGGTCTCGCTCGTCAACTCCAGCAGCGTCAACGACTCGTCCGGCAACTTCTCCCGCTGGCTCGCCGTGAACAGCCATCCCGTCGGGATCGTCATCCCCGACGGCTTCCAGTCGCACTACCTCGCCCACGCGAACGTGAGCGTCCTCGTCTTCATCGACCCCAAGGACCAGGTGTCGAGCGGGATCGCCCTCGGCACGGTGCAGGGCGTGGTCAACCTCTTCAATCTCCGCTCCGCCGGCGGGACGCCGTTCCTATCGGTGGCGACCTCGACCGTGGGCAGCACGTCGTACAAGTACATCGACTACCTCGTTCCCGGCCTCATCGGGTTCACCATCCTCACGAGCCCGATGTTCGCCATGGTCGACATCAGCTCGTCCTACCGGAAGGACCATTTGTTCCGGCAGCTCTCGCTCACGCCGCTCACGAAGGGCGAGTGGCTGATCGCGAAGATCATCTGGTACGTCCTCCTCACCTTCCTCTCCGCGGGGGTGATGATCCTCGCCGGCACGTACGGCTTCGGCGCCCACGTGAACCTCTCGGGCGGGGTGCTCCCGTTCCTGGTTCTGGGGCCGTTCTTCTTCGTCTCGCTGGGGATGCTGGCGGGCTCGGTCGCCCGGACTCCCGAGACCGCGGCCCTCATCGGAAACCTCGTCACGTTCCCCATGATGTTCCTCTCCGGGACGTTCTTCCCCGTCTCCTCGTTCCCGGGCTACCTTCAGACGTTCGCCCACGTCCTGCCCCTCTACTACGTCATCGACGGGATGAACCAGGTGATGCTCTACCAGAACACGAGTGGCGCCGCGCTCGACGTCGTCGTGATCCTCGCCGGGTCGATCGTCGTCTTCCTCGCCGCCATTGTCGCCTTCAAGTGGCGCGACGAGTAGCGGTGCGCCGTGGCGGACCCGACCCCCTCCCTCTCCACCGAGTTCCGACGGATGATGGCGCGGTGGGCGACCGGTGTCTCCGTCGTGACGGCCCGGGGCGCCGGGGGCGATGTGGGCCTCACCGTGAACGCCCTCCTCTCGGTGACGCTCGACCCTCCCACGCTCCTCATCTCCCTCACGGACTCCGCGGACTCGACGCCCGTCATCGAGGCCGCGGGACACTTCGCGGCCAGCTTCCTCGCGGCCGGTCAACGACCGCTGAGCGAACGGTTCGCCCAGACGCTCCCCTCGCCCGAGAAGTTCCGGGACGTCGCGACCCACCGCGGGACGACCGGCGCCCCGCTCCTCACCGGCGCCCTCGGGAGCGTCGAGTGCCGGGTCGTGAACGTCTTCGCGGTCCGGGACCACCACCTCATCGTCGGCGAGGTGGTGGCGATCCACCCGGGCGCGGACGGCCTTCCCCTTCTCTTCTATCACCGGGGCTACGCGAGCGCCTCCGGGGCGAGCGCAGTGAACCTGCCGCCACCTGGCGGCTAGCGGGGAAACGTCCCCGCCAGCCCTATTAGCCTCCCGCGTCGCTAGCCCAATCCATGCCGGAACCCACGCCCCCGACGCGCAAGGTCCGCGTCGCCATCATCGGAAGCGGGCCCGCCGGCCTCACCGCCGCGCTCTACGCCGCCCGGGCGAACCTCTCCCCGCTCGTCCTCGCCGGGGTTCCCGCCGGTGGGCAGCTCATGCTCACCACCGACGTCGAGAACTTCCCCGGCTTTCCCGAGGGCATCCAGGGACCCGAGCTCGTGACCCGGATGCGTCAGCAGGCCGCGCGGTTCGGTGCGGAGATCCTGGACGCCAACGTGCGCAGCGTCGACTTTGCCCGTCGGCCGTTCCATCTCGACCTGGGGTTCGCCGGTTCCGTCGAGGCCGAGACCGTCATCGTCGCGACCGGCGCGAACGCCCGCTGGCTGGACCTCCCCTCCGAGCAGCGCCTGCGGGGCCACGGTGTCTCGGCGTGCGCGACCTGCGACGGGTTCTTCTTCAAGGGGAAGGTCGTCGCCTGCGTCGGCGGCGGCGACTCCGCGATGGAGGAGGCGACGTTCCTCACCAAGTTCGCGACGCGGGTCCTCCTCATCCACCGCCGCAAGGAGTTCCGCGCGAGCCGCATCATGCTGGAGCGGGCGCGGTCGAACCCGAAGATCGAGTTCCTGACCGAGCACGAGGTCCTCGAGGTCCTCGGGGAAGGGAACGTGACGGGCCTCAAGCTGAAGTCCCTCCCGACGGGGGAGGTCCGCACCGTCCCCGTGGACGGGCTCTTCCTCGCCATCGGGCACGACCCGGCGACGGAGGTCTTCCGAGGGAAGCTCAAGCTCGACCCGAAGGGATACGTCTCCACCCACGACATCACCCGGACGAGCGTGGACGGGGTGTTCGCGGCGGGGGACGTCTACGACCACCGCTACCGGCAGGCGGTGTCGGCGGCGGGCCTCGGGTGCATGGCCGCGATCGACGTCGAGCGGTACCTCGCCGAGGCGAAGCCGTAGCCGCCGCTGCGAGACGCAACCTCTGCCTCGATACCCTTTAATAAGGCGGAAGGACGCTCGGAGCCGGGGGTCCCGTGCCGCCCAAGAAGAGCCTCCACATCGAGTCGAGCGGCCAGCTGTGCATCTACTGCGGCGCCTGCGTCGGGGTCTGCCCCTTGAACTGCATCTACCTCGACGAGACCCGCATCACCTTCGACGAGCGGATCTGCACCCGGTGCGAGATCTGCGTCAAGGCCTGCCCCGTGGGCGCGATCGAGATCGGCTGACGGGTCGCGGGGTTTAGACGCACATGCAGGACATCGAGACCGACGTGCTCGTGGTCGGCGCCGGCCCGGCGGGCAGCATGACCGCGAAGTGGGCATCGACGCACGGCGCCCGCACCCTCATGATCGAAAAGCGCCAGGAGATCGGAAGCCCCGTCCGCTGCGGCGAGGGGATGAGCAAGGAGTGGCTCCATGAAGTGGGGATCACCCCCGGCCGCTGGATCAACGTCGAGGTCGAGGGCGCCCGCATCTTCTCGCCCAGCGAGAAGGTCTTCGAGATCAACGAAAAGCACGCGGGGAACGAGGTCGGCTACGTCGTGGAGCGCGACGGATTCGACAAGCAGCTCGCGATCGACGCGGGCAACGCCGGCGTGGACGTGATGCTCAAGACCTCCGCCGTCGGCATCCTCAAGGAGAACGGCCGCGTCGTCGGGGTCAAGGCAAAGCGGTTCGGGGAGCTCTTCAACATCCGCGCGCCGGTCACCATCGGGGCCGATGGGTTCGAATCTCAGATCGGTCGCTGGGCCGGGATCCCGACCAACCTCGCTCTCCGCGACATGGATTCCTGCCTGCAGTACCGGATGACCAACGTCGACTGCGACGTCCGCTACTGCGACTTCTACCTGGGCGAGGTCGCCCCGGGCGGCTACGTCTGGATCTTCCCCAAGGCCGACGGCCTCGCCAACGTGGGCATCGGCGTCCAGCTCTCGAAGCTCAAGGAACCCGGGGAAGTGAAGGCGTACCTCGACCGCTGGATCGCGAAGCACCCGGCCTACTCGAAGGGGAAGACGATCGACGTCGTCGGCGGGGGCGTCTCCATCGCTCCACCCTTGAAGCAGACCGTGACCGACGGATTCATGCTAGTCGGCGACGCGGCGCGGATGATCGACCCCTTGACGGGGGGCGGCATCGCGAACGGCTGCATCGCCGGGAAGATCTGTGGGAGCGTCGCCGCCGAGGCGGTCCAAGCGAAGACGCCCACCAAGGAGTTCTTCCAGAAGTACGAGAAGGGCTGGCGAGCCCGCCTCGAGGAGAAGCTCTACCGCAACTGGCTCGCGAAGGAGAAGCTCTGCACGCTCTCCGACGCCACGTTCGACAAGATCGTGGACGCGCTCCAGGACGTAAAGCTCCAGAAGCTCACGGTCCACAACATCCTGAAAGCGGTCAACGAGAAGTACCCCGAAGTGACGAAAGAGTTCGAGGCGTTCCTCTAGGAGGAGACGTGCCCGGCGCCCCCAATCGGCCGCCCGCGACCACCCCGTCGGGAACCCCCGCTCCGCCGGGCGAGGAGGCCGGCCGGGCCGTCCTCCGACGCCTCGCCCCGGCCCGCGTGGCGCTCAACCTCGACCTCTGGAAGGGGGCGCCCGCCCCGGACCTCATCGCGCCGTACGACCGGGCCGAGAAGGCCTACGAATCCGGCGACTGGAACGGCGCCCAGGGGGCGCTCGACCAGCTCGCGGTCCGCTTCGCGGAGCCCCGCTGGCCGACCCTCCCGACGCCGTTCCGCTCGCTCCGCGTATCCATCCCCGCCCCGCAGCCTCCGACCTGGGACCCCGACCACGCGCTCCCCGCGCCCGAAAAGGAGGCCAAGCGGCTGAAGGCCGAGGCGGAGAAGCAGATCGCCCTCCTTCGGGCCTCGGTCACCTGGCTCAAGGCTCGGAACCTTCCCGCGGACGACCTCGAACCGGTCGTGAGCCGGCTGGGGGAGATGTTCACCGCCGAGGGCGCCTCGGCCGGGCTCTGGTCGGGCCTCGACGAAGCCTGGGCCGCGGTCCGCGAGCGTGCGCCGGTCCCCCGTTCGGGTGCCTCGAGGCCCCCCGCGCCGGAACCCGCGTGAGCCGGCGTCGGGGGCCGCCGAGGCCCGCGGAGGTCGAGGGGTTCCTCGTCGGTGTGGAGCGGCAGCTCAAGGACGCCCCGCCCGCGGATACCGAGTCCCGGCGTCTCGTCACGGAGGCCCGGGAATCGATCCGCCGGGGGGAGTGGGCGCACGCCGAGGAGCTGCTCGAAGCGGCGAGCGCCCGGATGTCCGCCGCCCGCCCCGAGTCCGAGCTCCG
>DASQHP010000175.1:0-12276 GCA_035632035.1 Thermoplasmata archaeon
GGGCGAAGTATCCGCTGGGCCACGGATTGAACTGGGCATACCCGCCCACGATCGCGGACTCGCTGGGAGCCACCACTTGGATCGACAGGTTCCCGGGAGGGATCGGGTAAGCGATCCAGGCATAGGAGAATCCCGCGGTAGAAACGGTCCGGTTGCCCACCTCGAATATCAAAAGGCCCGGCGAATCGAAGGGCGAGACGCTGGTATCGAGTTGGAAGTTGTAGCCATTGGTTGGCGTCGGAGTGTAAACGAGCGCCGGGTGAAGCGTCGAGTTGATCCCGTTGGCCGCCAGGAACTTCACCGTGACGTTCGGGCCGGTCGCCGCGAACGCGGAGGTCGCGTTGAGGTGGATCGTGTACGTCTGATTGAGCGTCATGTACGCCCACTTGCCCGCGTCGAACGCGGTCTGGCCGTTGTTGAGCGTCATCAACGTGCCGGGCAGCGAGTAGAGCTGATTCAGGTCCCGGGCGAAGTTGTAGACATTGAGGGTTCCCCAGCCGGTCGGGAAGTCGTAGCCCTTCGTCGTGTTGCCGTAGACGGGGTACCCTTGGGCCGCCAGCGGGAACTTCTGTCCGGGCGGCCAGGAGTACCCCTGGTGGACCCCGTAGTTCCCCCAATAGCTCGTTCCATTCCCGCGGATGTCGTAGAACGGCACCAGGGAGAGGTTGCCGTTCCAGAACGCGTTCGCGACCCAGAAGACCGGGATGTTCCCGTCCCCGAGGAAAGTGCTCTTCCCGTGGGCGCCGAGATAGTCCTCGATGAGAGCCCATTCGCCCGCGGTCGTGGGGCAGGCGAAGCTGGTGCCGCCGTACAGGAACTGGAATCCTCCGTCGAAGAAGATGGATTGGTTGAAGTCGGCCTCCGCGGAGATGCCGCTTCCGAGAGCACGGCCGAGGTCCGGGACGCCGATCCCATGCTGGAACCAGGTCTGGTTGAACCAGTAGCTCGTGCCGAACCCTCCGGACGCCTCGGGCGGGGCGTTGTAGAGCGTGGTGTTCGAGATCGGCTGGTACCAGAACGACTGGGACTGGAGGGAGACCGCCGACTCGACGTGGACCGGCCAGTTGTAGAGCGTGTAGATCGTGATGTTCGCGAGCCCCAGCGAGTCCGTCTTGGGGAACACGAGTCCCGAGGTGTCCGTCGCCGACGTCCGCGCCCCGTTCACGGTGAGGACGTACGGGTCGGTCGCCGGGAAGCTGCCCGCAAGCATTCCCGTCCGGGTGTCGAAACCCCCGCCGTCCCCGCTGGACGCCAGGATGGTCGAGCCCCGGGCATCGAGGAGCATGAAGTAGTGGTGCATGGTGAGCGAGTTCTGCCAGTTCGGCCCGTAGAGGTTGCCGAACGTGTCCTCGTCCCCGCCCCAGGAGTTGGAGATGATGTTCGGGAGCTGGTTCGTGGGCAGGGCGTCGATGAGGGCGTAGTCGTCGTCGAGGACGTTCGTGCACAGGCAGGGCCCGTAGACGGGCATGATGGTCGCGCCGAGTGCCATCGTGGCGGAGTACTCGATGTCGAGCGCCATCTCGCCGGAGTCCCCGTCGGTGTACGTGAGCGTCCCGTTGGTCGTGAACGACCCGTCGACGGGCTTCGGGACCAGACGGTTCCAGATCGCGTTCGGGTTGTTGAACACCAGCTGGCCGTAGCCCTTGATGTCGCCGGGGTTGATCCCGCCGGCCATCACGATGGCGATGCGGATCGGGGTCCCGGTCGCGTTCCCGTTGTACCCCTGGTTGAGCAGCTGCGTCCCGTTGTAGAGGACGTCCAGCGCCGCCGGCGTGAGGGTCTGCCAGGTGATGAGCCGGTCCTGGTGGTGGGAGAAGTACTGGAACCAGAGGAAGGCGTGGTTCGTGAAGTTGTACGCCTGGGAGATGTTGATCCACGGCTCGGACGCGAGCGCCGCCCCGAGCGAGGTCGCGGGCATCTGGCCCGGACTGACCACGTCGTTCAGCGCCGTCGGGTCGATGAAATGCTGGACCCTCGCCACGGAGGCGGTGTCGAGGCCGTTCACGGAGGCGACGGAGCCCGCGATGGAGTCGGGGAGGGACAAGGGCGCCGCGTTCATCATCGCGAGCGCGCCGCTCGACAGGTGGACGTTCACGATCTGGGTCTTGAACGCGGAGTTCACCTGGGAGGCGGGGCCCATGAACGAGACGGAGAGCGGACCCTGGGTCCCGACCCGGAACCCGAGCGACGTGAAGTAGTTGATCGTGTTCTGCACGACCACGGGGTTCGGGCCGAACATCGTGCTCTCCTGCTGGGCGGTGAGCCAGTGATGGAAGAGCGGGGAGCCCGGGATCTGCTGCTCGTTGAGGATCTGCTCGAGAACCGTCTGGTTCTGGAGCTGGAAGCCGACGGTAAATGAGATGGGACTGGAAGCGGGGACCGGACCTTCCACGGAGGAGTTGACCAGGGTCTGGAGCGGCGTTCCCGGCATGGTGGCGAACTGGGAGTGTTGCAACTGGCTTCCGGACAGGATCCCGCTCGACGAGGCATCCGGAGCGAGCACGGCGTGCGGGGCTCCGGCCACGGCCGGGATGGCGGCGATCCCGAACAGAAAGCCGCTCACAATGGAGAGGGAAGCAATGACCAGTACGGCCGCCGGGCGAAGCCAAGAACGGGCTAGCATACGGGTCAGGGTGGCCCCAAAGCTCATCACTCGATCACTCCGCGCAAGTTCTCGCCGGTCGGCGAGAGCGCCGCGCCATACCGGGGGCTCCTTAAGAACCTTCGCTCCTCCCTCGCCGGACGGTAGACGGACGACGCCTCCGGCGCGTCGAAAAGTGGGCCGAAAACCGCTCCGGAATCCGGGCTCGTTCGCACTGACCGGGACGCCCGGAACCGGGAAGAGTTCCGTCGCGATTCGGCTGCGTCGGCTGGATGTAATCGAAGTCGCGGATGCCGCGGTGCGGTACGGTGCGGGGCGACGCGCCGGAGCGTCGGTCCTCGTCGATGTTGCGCTCCTTCGGAGTTCGATCCCCCCGCTCGTTCCCGGGGCGAACCCGCGGGTCCTGGTCGGTCACCTCTCCCACTTCCTGCCCGTGCAGGGGATCGTCGTCCTCCGGTGCCATCCCCTCGAGCTTCGCCGGCGACTCGACCGGGCCCGCCGGGGCAGCGAGGCAGAACGGCGCGAGAACGTGGCGTCGGAAGCGCTGGACGTGGTTCTGGTGGAGGCCCTGGGCCGAGGTCGCCCGGTCTGGGAGATCGATACGACACGTCGGACCCCGGATTCCGTCGCGCGGGCGGTCGAACGGATAGTTCGGCGTCCACCTTCGAGCCGGTTCGGTCGGACCTCATGGCTCGTCGACCCCCGCGTAACCGACCTGCTTTTGCGCCAGGGGGCGTGACCCCTCCCGTGGTGGCGGAGGGGTACCGCGCCCGCGTCCAGCCGTACGTCCGGCGACTGAGCGAGCCGTTCCTCACCTGGGCTCCCGCCCGATTGTCGGGTGTGGCGCTCGGCCTTGCCGCCGCGGCGGCGGCGCTCTCCGCCCTCAGCCGGTGGCTCGGCCCGCTCCTGTTCCTCGCCGTCGCCCTCCTGATCTTCTTCAGCGGAGTGTTCGATGTCATCGATGGGGAGGTCGCGCGGCGCACGGGGCGTTCCTCCCGCCGGGGTGACCTCCTCGACCACGTCTTCGACCGGTACGCCGACGTCGCTCTCCTGCTCGGCATCGCCGTTTCGAGCTATTCGATCCCGGTCCTGGCTCTGCTCGCGCTCGTCAGCCTTCTGCTGACGAGCTACATGGGAACGCAGGCGCAGGCGCTCGGTGCACCCCGGCTCTACGCCGGGCTCCTCTCGAGAGCGGATCGGCTGCTCATCCTCGCCCTGGTGACGTTCCTCGAGTTCGACCTGTCGCTGCCGTGGCCCTGGGCGCCGACAGCCCCGTTTTCCCGGTTCGTGCTCGGGGGAGTGGGGTTCACCGTGATCGACGCCGCGCTGGTCTACTTCGTCATCGCCGGGCAGGTCACCGCGGTGGCTCGCGCCCGGACGGTGTACCGCTCCCTGCCTCCCGGGCCGGATCCTCCCGCACCGAACCCCCCCTGATGCGGTAGTACTGCAGCGGGTGCCGCAGGAACGGCTCGAAGCAGAGCACGTCCCGCGAGCGGTCGGACGCCTCATTCGCAGTGGGGTCGCCTTCCCGGGCGCAGAGCCCGTGGCTGCGCAGGGTCTCGCATTCGGGTGGCATGTACCCCAGCCCTCCGTCGCGCATCGTGATGTGTTCCACCTGGTAGCGGGTGATCGATTCGTCGAAATCCGGGGCGCCGCGGTAGGCGTCCACGATCGTTTCGGGATCGGCGAGGGCCCGGTGGAGGAAGGCCGCCAGCGCGAACCGGCCCGAGTGCGAGAGGTTCTCGCCGGCCTGCAGCGTCCGCTGCATCTTCCGGATGCACGGAGGGAAGCGGCCGGGTAAGAGGCCCGCTCCGCCCGGACCCGCCGAGCGTTGGGGGGCGGGGATCCGGCGAGCGATGTCGTCCAGGAACTCCCTCTCCTCCTTCTGCAGCAGCTCCAGGACGGCGGGGTCAAGGGGGATCGCCTGGGCGAGGGCCGCGCGGACCGCCTCCTGGAGGAGGCGCGCGGCCCGGTCGCGGTCGACATGTACCCGGCCTCCTCCGACCCGCTGTCGGGCGAGACGGAAGTCGCCCTCCCGGATCGGGGTCGACAGGTGGACGTAGTCGGTGAGCGAGAGCGATACTTCCCCTCCGGAAGGTTGGAGAGGCCGGTCCAGTTTCATCGCGACCTCCACGAGCTCGGGGAGCGGGGCCGAGCGCCACCGGAGGTACCCCTGCTTCGCCTCGGCGACCGCCCAGCGGCGAAGCGGGGCGGCCGAGGTCGCGGCCGCGAGCAGGAGCCGGGCGTAGTAGAACGACAGGAACCGTTCCGCGGGTGTCGCGTGGACCATCTCTTCGACGCTCGTGGCCCCGGACGGGTCCTCCGAGGCCACGAGGACACGGGCGCGTCCAAGCTCGCGGGCCCGGGCGTACACGGGATCGGTAAGGAGGTCCCGGAGCGATGGCGCGAGTCCCTCGACCAGCCGGTCCGCCCCCGGCAGGAAGGGGTACTCCGCGAGGAGCTCCGACTCGTCTAGAGGCGCGGACCGACGAACTGCCATACGAGGAGAAGGACGACGGCGACCGACGCCGCGGCGGTCGCGGAGCCGCTGAACCGGTTGAGCCGGTCCGCGTCCCAGGCCGGCCGAACGCGGCTCGCGATGCCCGCGACGAAGTCTCGGAAGAGGAGGCCGCCATCGAGCGGGATGAGCGGGAGAGCGTTCGAAAGACCGAGGAGAAGGTTCATCCATGCGAGCCAGAAGAGGAGGTTCGCGAGGATCCAGAACGACCCGTCTCCCATCGCTGCGAGGGGTCCGGAGAGGTGGAAGAACCCGGCGGTGGGCCCCTGGATCGGCTCGAGGCCGGCGAGCGGCAGGACGATCCAGTCGGTGGTCCCCAGGAGCGGGCCGTTCGAGCTCTGGAGGGGCGACACCAGGACACCCTTCAACGCGGCCGGAGTGAGGAAGAGTGGGGCCACGCCGAGGAACCCCTCGTGGGATTGGGAAGAGTCCCCCGTGTACGACGCCCGATCGGCGAGGACGATGGGAACCGTGAGCGTCGCGGCCCGGGAGGCGCTGTAGTAGGTTACGTTCACCGTCGTGTTGGGCGGCAGAGAGCTCAGCTGGTCCAGCAGGGCCGTGTTGGTCGCGGTGGGGGTCCCGTTGATCGCGGTGATGATGTCGCCCACGGCGAGCGTGGCGTTCGCCGCCGGGCTGTTGGGCACGACGTACCCGATCCCGACCCCGTCCGCGTTCGGCTGGACCGTCGCCGCGACGATCCCCGAGAGCAGCGCGAAGAAGAGCACCGCGAGCGCGAAGTTGGCGAGGACCCCCGCCGCGGCCACCCGGCGCCGCTGGCGCCGGGGCGCCTGCGTCATCTCGGTGTCGTCCTGCTCGACGAACGCACCGATGGGGACCACGAGCCAGAGGATGCCGATGCTCTTGACCCCGATCTTCTGGGAGCGGGCGAGGACGCCGTGAGCCAGCTCGTGGAAGACGATGCCGACCACGATCGCCACGAGGCCGTATCCCAGCGGGATGATCGGATTGAGGCCGGGGATCCCCAGCGCCTCCGCGGGCGATGGGGCCGAGCTCGCGGGGATCTGGGTCGCCACGATCGCGTCCAGGGCAAGGACGAAGACGACCACTCCCATCGCCGCGGCGGCGAGCGCCACCCCGAACGCCCCCACGACGGACCAGAACCGGGAGAACCGGCCGATGCGGTCGAGCCAGCCTCTCCCCCGCTGCGTCTTGACCATCAGGGCCGGCCCGAAGAGGGAGAACGTTCGGTCCGGACCCAGCCGGCCCGTACGGTAGAGCCAGACGACGAACCCCGAGTACGCGACAATGAGGACGGCGGCGATGAGCCAGCCGTCCAGCGGGGAGAGCGCCACGACGCCCGGGTTCAGCCGGGAGCGGGTAAAAGCCTCGTCCCCCGGCGACGGCGATGAACGACGCAACCGGGGCCGCGCGCGCCCCGAAGAACAGGACGCGGTTTAATACGGCCTCGGCGAGTCGTAGCTACTGGTGGAGCCCGATCCCCGGGACGATCGGGACGGGTCGCGCTCGAGGCCCCGACGCCGCTGGGTCGTGGGCGCACTGCTCGTCGCCGGACTCGCCGCAATTCCGCTCGGAGGCTGGCTCGTCTCGGCCCCGAGCGCCGGCCCTCTCCCCGCGGGACCGGGCGGCGGTTCGGAGAACTCGAATCCGGTCATCGTCGCACCCGCCTACGTTCCGAGCGTCGGGGTCCGGGACCTGGGGCCGATGCCGTCGGCCCGCTCCGTGGACGTCGCCGTCGGCCTGGCGCCCCGCGACCCGGCGGGTCTCGCCGCCTGGACGACGCTGGAATACACGCCGGGTTCCCCGGAGTTCCACCAGTTCCTCACGCCGGACAGTCTCGCACTCCGCTTTGGTCCGGACCCGGGGCGCTACTCGGCCGCCGTGGCGTACCTCGAGGCTCAGGGGCTGACGGTACAGCCCAGCCCCGACCAGATGCTCCTGGAGGCCCAAGGTCCGGCCGGCAAGGTCGCGGCGGCGTTCCACACCTCGTTCGATCTCTATCAGTCCGCGAGCCGGCAGTTCTTCTCCCACCCGACGCCGGCGGTGCTGCCGGGCGGGTTCCCCTGGGCGGGAGTGATCGGGCTCGGGAACGTGACACCGGCGGTCCCAGCATTGGCACCCACCGGACCTCTGCCGCGGGTTCCGCTCGCTGGCTGCAGCTCGAACGCCCCGTTCGCACCTTGCGCCATCGAGGCGGCGTACAACTCGAGCGGCCTTCTCGGGCTCGGCATCAATGGAACCGGGTACCGGATCGGGGTCGTGGACACCTACGATGGGATCGAACCGCAGTCTACGCTCGCGAGCGACCTCGCCTCCTTCACGAAGGGCTTCGGGATCGTCGGTGGGCCGGTGCAGTACCTCTATCCGGTCCCGACATCGACGAACCTGAACCAGACGAGCTCGGGCTGGGGGCTCGAGGAGTCGCTCGACCTCGAGTGGAGCCGGGCGATGGCGCCGGGCGCGACGGTCAAGATGACGTTCGCGCCCGACCCCACCGCGGGCCTCTACGGTTCGGTCGACTGGTTGGTCGCCCATCAGGCGGTCGACGTCATCTCTCTGAGCTGGGGCGAGCCGGACGTGGGCGAGTACAACTCCTATGCCGGGGCCTGTGCTTCGGCCTGCAACGCCACCTCGGACGGGTCGTACACGCTCCTGCACCCCGTCCTGGCGGACGCCGTCGCGGAGGGGATCGGGATCTTCTCCTCGAGCGGGGACTGCGGGTCCGCCGACGGGACGAACGGGGTTGCGACCAGCTACCCGGCGAGCGACCCCGGCGTCACCGGCGTCGGAGGGACGGTCCTCGTACTTCGGAACGGGTCGTACAGCTCCGAGTCGGGCTGGTCCGGCAACGTGACCGGGAGCTCGAGCCCGGGCTGCCAGAACCAGGGCGGGAGCGGCGGAGGGTACTCCCCGTTCGGTCGGCCCTACTGGCAGAGCGGCCCGGGCGTTCCCAGCTCTCCGGCGACCCGCGGCGTCCCCGACGTCTCGCTGGTGGGTGGAACCCCCGTTTCGATCGTCTACAACGGGTTCTCGACCGCGGTCCAGGGGACGAGCGCCGGAACGCCGATGTGGTCGGCGTTCGAGGCGATCTCCGACCAGCGGGCGGGGCATGCGCTCGGGAGCCTCAACCCCAGCCTCTACCGTCTCGCGGCCGGCCCCTCGGCGTCGCAGCTCCTCCACGACGTGGGCAGCGGGTGGAACGGCTACTCGGCCGGTTCAGGCTGGGATGCCGTGACCGGCCTCGGTACGCCCAACCTCGGGCGGCTCGCGCCGAAGCTCTCCGCGGGCGTCCTGCCGCCCAGCAATTTCTCGGTCGAGCTCAGCGTGAGCCCACGGATCGGCCCCTGGCCGCTCGACTCGACGTTCTACGTCAACACGACGGGAGGACCCTTCCCGCTCGTCGACGTCGACTTCGGGGACGGCCGGGCGGCTGTCGCCACAGGCGGGAAGGTCTCCCACCTCTACACGCAGGTGGGAGTGTACGTCGCGCGCGCGACGGTCTTCGACCGGACGGGGAACTCGACCACGTCGCCGCCGGTGGCGGTCGTGGTCGGCGGCAGCAGCCTCAACGTGACGTTGGCGTCCTCCCTGGTCAATCTCACGGCGGGCCAATCCACCAACCTGACCAGCACGGTCGTGGGAGGGACCTCCCCCTACCGGTACTGGTACAGCTTCGGGGACGGGACGTACCTCGACAACTCGACCCGCTCATCGGTCGCGCACGCCTATCCCCTGAACGGCCACTATTGCCCGGCGGTCGTGGCCATGGACTCGGGCCGTCCCCAGGACGGCGGAGTCTCGAACCGCGTCGCGATCACGGTCGGGGGCGGAGTCCCCCAGTCGTGCGGCAACTCCGGTCCCCTCACGGCCTCGCTCTCCTCGGCGATCGTCCGCGCGGACCTCCCCGGCGACCTCCCCCTGCGCGTCACGTCCGTGGGCGGGACGCCGCCGGTGTCCGTGCGGTACGTCTCCGACGACCCGTACGTGTCGGCGTGCAGCTGCGGGATCTTCCGGGTCCCGGGGAACCACACGGTCACCGCGTTCGTGAACGACAGCGTGAACGAAGAGACGATCGCCCGGCTGAACGTCACGCTCCTTCCCGAGTTCAACGCGACGTTCGCCCACTCACCGCTCGCCGGCCGCGTCCCGTTCACGGCGACGTTCAGCGACCGGGCGTTCGGGGGAGACGGCACCAGCGCGAACGGGACGAGCTGGAGCTTCGGCGACGGGACGACGACGACGGGCAGCAACGTCACCCACACCTGGGGAACGCCCGGGTTCTACCTCGTTCTGGGGCAGCTCAACGATTCCGCCGGCGGCGAGACGAGCGCGGCGTTCCTGGTCGATGCCCTCCCCCTTTCCATCGTGGGGATGATCGCGGTCACCGCCGCCATCTCGCCGGCGGTCAAGGTCCCCGCGGGCACGCTCGTCACGTTCAGCGCGACCGCGTCCGGGGGAGTGGGTCCGTACCTCTTCCGGTGGGATCTCGGCGACGGGGACTCCGGTTTCGGGGCCAGCCTCTCCCAGACCTTCCCGGCGACGCCGTGCCTCGCCAACGGGAGCTGCCCCCTCACCGTGCGACTCTCGGCGACCGACGCCGCGGGAGGGCAGGTCTCGGACTCGTTCTCGCTCGCCCAGCCCGTGCGGGGGGAGTACAGCGCGGTCGCGTTCTCCGACTCGACCAGCCCCGTCAGCGGCTCGACGCCGCTCCATGTCGGGGCGACGGCCACGGCGACGGGGATGCCGAACCTCTCGACGGCGTGGCTGTTCGGCGACGGAGGCAGCGCCGCGGGGCCCGGTGTGAACCACACCTACTACACCGCCGGGAACTTCACGCTCCAGATCCGGGAGAGCGATGCCGCCGGCGACTCGCTCGTCCGCACCCACGCGATCGTCGTGACCGGCCCTGCGCGTACCGCCCCCCAGGTCGTCGGAGGCCCGCCCACGCTGGCCGCCCTCGCCCCGCTCCGCGTCCAGTTCAACGTGAGCGGCACCGGCGGGACTGGCCCCTACACGTTCAACTGGGTCTTCGGCGACGGGAGCGTCGGCAGCGGACCCGGGATGAATCACACGTACGCGGAACCGGGAGCGTACACGGCGACGGTGACGATCACCGACTCGCTCGGCAGCAGCAACTCGACCAGCTTCCACTTCCTCGCCTACGCCCCGACCGTCGTCGACCTCGCCGCCGCCCTCGACCGTTCGACGGTCCCGGCGGGCTCGTCCATTTTGCTCACGCTCTGGTCGACGGTGCAGTGCACGAACCTGAGCGCACCGGGCTGCGAGGTGAGCGCGGTCACGCTCCGGCTCGCCTATCTTCCCGAGGGAGGGGGACCTCCCATCGACCTCGGAACGGCGACCCCCGGCGTGACCGGGGGCCTTGAGCTCACCTACCCCGCGCCGCTCGAGGCGGGCGGCTACCTTCTCAACGCCACCGTGACGAGCGTGAACTTCACCGGCTCCGTGCAGGTCGCGCTGACGGTCATCGGGGTGGGTGGCACGACCGCCCGCCTCCTCCCGTACGTTGTGGAACCGGCGATGGTGGTGCTCGGGGGGATCCTCGTCGCGGCCGTCGTCGTGGCGGCAGTGGCGGTCGCCCTTCGGCGCCGACCTAGCCCTTCACCACGCCGAGCGGAACCAGCCGGGGGACGCGTCGGGTGAGACCCGCGCCCTCCGCGACCTTCACGACCTCTTCCACGTCCTTGTAGGCGCCCGGCGCTTCCTCGGTCACGCCCTCGCGCGAGGCCGCCCGGACCACGATCCCCCGGCTGGCGAGGCCGCGGGTCACCTCGTCGTAGCGGAACCGGCGCACCGCGGCGTGACGGGAGAGGAGCCGGCCCGCCCCGTGGCAGGAGGAGCCGAAGGACCGGTCGAGGGAGGTCGGGAGACCGACCAGGACGTAGCTCGCCGTTCCCATGTCACCGGGGATGAGGACGGGCTGCCCGAATTCGCGGTACGCGGCCGGGACCTCCTCGCGTCCGGCGGGGTAGGCGCGCGTCGCGCCCTTCCGGTGGACGAGCACGCGGCGCCGGCCCTCCCCCACCCGGTGTTCCTCGACCTTCGCCATGTTGTGGGCGATGTCGTAGACCACGGAAAGGTCGAGCTCGGAGTCGGGCCGGGGGAAGACGGAGCGGAACGCCTGCCGCACCCCGTGCGTGATCAACTGGCGGTTCGCCCACGCGAAGTTGGCCCCCGCGGCCATGGCGGCGAGGTAGCGCTGTCCCTCCTCGGACCCGACGGGCGCACAGGAGAGCTGTCGGTCGACGAGCGTCACGCCGTCCTGGGCGAGCCGCCGGTCCATGGTCGCGATGAAGTCCGTGGCCACCTGGTGACCCAGCCCTCGCGATCCCGTGTGCAGCATGACCACCACGCGGTCCCGCGCGAGGCCCATGCGCTCGGCGAACGCCGGATGGAAGATCTCGTCGACCGCCTGCACCTCGAGGAAGTGGTTGCCCGAGCCGAGCGTCCCGAGCTGGCGGGTCCCCCGGTGCCGGGCGCTCTCGCTCACGCGACTCGGGTCGGCGCCGGGCATCGTCCCGCGCTCCTCCTGGAATTCGAGGTCGTCCGGTCGGCCGTACCCGCGGTCGACGGCCCACGCGGCCCCGCGGGCGAGCACGTCGTCGAGGTCGGGGCCCGTGAGGGTGACCCCGCCTTTCGAGCCCACCCCGGAGGGGATCGCGCGGTACAGCGCCTCGACCAGCTCCTTGAGGTGCGGCCGGACCTCCTCGCGAGTGAGCGAGGTCCGGATCAGCCGGACCCCGCAGTTGATGTCGTAGCCGATCCCCCCGGGCGAGACGACTCCCTCCGCGAGGTCGAACGCGGCGACGCCGCCCACGGGAAAGCCGTAGCCGAAGTGGATGTCCGGCATGGCGTAGGCGCTCGTCAGGATGCCGGGGAGCGTCGCGACGTTCGCGAGCTGCATCAGGGACGGGTCGTTCTCGACCGCCCCCAGGAGCTTCGCGTTCGAGTAGAGGACGCCGGGCACCCGCATCCCCGGGACCTCGGAGACCGGGACCTCGAACGTGAACTCGTCGCGCGCGATGAGCGCCGGGATCTTCACCACGGCGCTCGGGAGACGGCCGGTATAATAAGGCGTGGGCCGCCGGGAGGCTCTCGTCTAGCCCGGCTCGATGACGAGCATCGGCTCGCGGGCCCGGACGGACGCGCCGGCGACCAC
>DASQHP010000176.1:0-9487 GCA_035632035.1 Thermoplasmata archaeon
CACCGACTCCAGCGGGCGGTCGCCCGACTCGAGCGACGCCGCCCGGCGGTGTACCTCGCCTTTGCTGGCCGGGAGGGGGCGCTTCCCACGGTGCTGGCCGGATTGGTCCACGCCCCCGTGGTCGGGGTCCCGACCTCGGTCGGGTACGGGCGGGGAGGACGAGGCGAAGCTGCGCTCAATGCGATGCTCCAGTCCTGCGCCCCGATCGCGGTGGTGAACATCGACGGGGGGGTTCCCGCGGCGCTGTTCGCCATCCATCTCCTCGCCGGCCGTGTGCGCCGGCGGAGGCGATAGCATGGGAGAGACCTGGGCCGAGCGGGCCCGGCTCTCGGAGGCGGCCTACGCACGAGACCCGGAGCGGGGGGAGGGCGAACCGAGCGCGTTCGTGCGCTGGGCGGTCCGACAGCTTCGGCAGCGGGCCGGACGACGCGACGTGATCGAAGCGGGATGCGCAACCGGACGGGATGCGGCCTTCCTCGCGCTCGAAGGCTACCGGCCGGTCGGTGTGGATTTCTCCTCCGTCGCGATCGACCGCGCGCTCGAGAGGCAGCGGACGCTGCGGGAGCCCTTCCGTTCGCGGCTGGGGTTCGTGCACGGGGAGGTCGGGCAGTTCCTGCAGGGGCGCCCGCCCGACAGCGTCGATGGAGTGTTGGCTCACCTCGTCTACATGTCCTGGTCGGAGCCCGAGCTCGCGACCTGGTTCTCGCAAGTGGCCCGCGTTCTCCGACCCAACGGACTGCACCTCTTCGCAGTCCGCGACACCACGGACCCCAACGCGACCAAAGGTACCCTTGTCGCCCCCCGCACCCGATTGGGCGGGCCGCATGAGGTTCCCTACCGCTACTTCACGCTGGAGGACATCCGGTCGCTCGGAGGGCCGGAGTTCGAACGGGTGGAAGTGACCCGCTCCGCCGACCAGCACGTGTTCTTCGTGGCGGACCGGAGGTCGATGGGCCCTCGCGCGCCTCCCGGGACCGAGGCGATGGGTAGGGCCTAGGTTTTTGAATCCTCGGGGAACTCGGGGGGGCGGTGCCGGGCCGAACTACGCTCTCGGAAGAGGCCGAACGGGAGGAGCGGGACGACCGCGACCGCCTGGACGTCATCGACGGGAAGCTTCGCGAGCTCCGGGGTCGCCGCGATCAGTTGTTGACCCAGGTTCACCAGCTCGCCGATGAACAGAAGGCGCTGTTCGATGCCCGCCAGCCTCGCCAGGAGAGCCTGGAGGCGACCCACACGGAGCACCGTGACCTCGGCCGCCGTCTCGCGGAACTGCGCCGGCTCCGGGACGCGGCGCGGACCCGACTGGACGAGGCGGTCATCGCCGCCCGTCTCGCCCGGCAGGAGATCCCTCCCGGGGCCCACGTTCGGCCCGAACAGCTCCGCCGCGAGATGGCCGAGCTCGAGCTCCGACAGCAGACCCGCGCGATCCCGCTCGCCGAAGAGAACGCCCTCATCGACCGGCTGAGAGAATTGCGCCGCCAGCTCGATGCGGCGGAGAAGTCGAGCCAGGCGATCCAGCTCAAGCACGCGCAGTTGAAGGAGAAGGAGGAGGCCGTCCGTCAGGCGCGGCTCGAAGTGGACCGGCTCGGCGAAGAGTTCCAGCGCACGCGGGTCGACCGCGACCGACGGATGGAATCGATGCGCGCCCAGCTCGTGGGCGTGGGGCAGCTGGTCGCCGAGATCCGGGAGAAGTCGCGTCGGCGCGGCGAAGTGATGGCCCGGTTGGATGCGCTCATGGCCGAGGTCCGTTCCCTGGAGCGGGAGGGCGACCGCCGCGTCCACGCGTCGCGCCAGCGCCGGTACGAGGCGAAGCGCGCCATCGTCGACTACAACCGAGGCGTCCGCGCCCAGGTCGGAACGGGAGAGGCCACGGATCGCGTGGCCGACGCCCAGCTGGAGGAACTCCTCAAGCGGGGCCGGGTCACCCTGAGCGGTTGACGGCCCGACGGCCTACCCGAGGGTCCCCGACGGGAAGATGTCGACGACGGTGATCAGGAAGACGAGCGTCTGGCCCTGGACTTCCTGATTGAAGTTCTCCGTGTACGTTCCATCCGCGATGTTCACGGACGACACGATGAACCGACCCCCGCTCTGGCCCGAGCAGGGTCCCGTCCCGAGGTAGTCGTGGCCGAGGATGAGGCCCGCTTGCGCCGGGTTCAATTGGTTCGTGAGCGTGATCGTACCCGTCCCGTTGGCGGTCGGGCTCAGGGCCGTCACGACGACCGGCCACCCCGCCGGGCTCGCCGTCGAGCCGAGGCTCGGGAGGTTCTCGATGGTCGCGAACGAGCTGTTCTCGCTGAGCACGAGGACCGGCCAGGCGTAGTGAGGGTCGGGGAACTCGGTACCCTGGAACGCGGTGATCCCGGGGAAGCGCTGGGCGAACTGCGCCAACGTGAGCGTCTCCACCATGGGGACCGTGAACTGGAGCGGCCGGGTCGCCACGCACGCCGAATTGGTGGGACCGTAGCCCAGGTTGGGGGGAACGATCACGGCCCGCGTGGAGTTGCCGGTCATTCCGACGACCCCCTGCCAGAATCCCGTGACCGTCTGGATGAAACTGAGGCCCCCGAGGGAATACCCCGAGCTCGGGGTGTTCGAACCCAGGTGGACCGCGAGCGGGGTGTAGTTCTTGGCGGTACCGCGGAGGCCGAACTCGAGGGACTTCGGATAGGCGATGCCGTTGGTCGCGACGGAGTAGAGGGAGGTGTCGAACACCTTGCCCGACTCGGCGCCCGAGCCCATGACCCCGATGTAGTTCACCGTGACGTTGTCGCCGAGCCGGGTCGTTAGGACGGAGGGAGGTCCCTGGGGGCGGTTCTTGAAGTAGAGGTAGCCGGCGAAGCCGCCGCCGACCACGATCGCGACGATCGCGATCGCGATGAGCTGTGCCCAGTTCATGCCGGTGGCCATGCGCTAGTTCCGGGTGGGGGTCAGTCTGTCGCTGGTCTCGTCATCGAGTCGGAGAGACAGGTGTTCCTCATCCCCCCGCTCGCGAGCATGGGACCAATATAAATCCTCGTCAGACGACCGACGTCCCCGCAGCGGAGGGCGAACCGCTCCGAGCCGCGGCTTCGAGAAGCCCTATGCCCCGACCTGAAGGGTCGACGCCTTTCCCCCGATCGCCGCCACGATGCGGCTCCGGGTCGCCGCCCAGCACGGGAAGGTCAGGCCGGTGGGACCCACCAGCAGCGAGAACGCGATCTGCGGTCGGGCCAGAAGGACCGTGAAGCCGGGGAAAGACGTCCCCGTGACTCCGGCGAGGAGGTACCCCGCGACGGCGGCCGTGCTCCCCACCGTCATGGAAACCGCGAGGAGAAACCGGGAAGAGGACCGGGCTCGAGCGTCCGCCGTGCGGCTGGAGAGGCGTGCCACACTGGAACATGCGCATTAGTGCGCATAAATGTTCCGGCGGCGTCTTAGCCAGATCTCACGCGCGCCGGAGCTTTCCCACGACGGGCTCTTCGAGGACCCCGCTCTCCTCGAGCCGATTGAGGAGCTCCTCGGCCGCGGACTCCGGTAGCCCCCGGGCCGCCGCCCGCGCGAGCACCTCCTTGAGGTCCGCGTAGCCATCGACCGAACTCTCCGTGAGTTCGTCCACGATGTCCAGGAACGACGACTCGGCCGCCCGCTCCTGCGCGGAGGGAGGCGGGCGGGGGGAGACGGGAGGCGTTCGGGTCACCCGGGCGTTTCCCGGCGGTGGCGGGGCTCGAGGAGCGGGATCCGAGGCCGGGTGCACGGCCGTCGATTCCCCCGTGGCCGTCGCGAGGACGTTCTCGATCCCCCGCTCGAAGGCCCCCCGATCGAGCTGCGGGTAGCGTCGGAGCGCCGATTTCGCCGCGTCCACCCACGGCCGCGGGGCCTCCGAGGGCGGGACCTCGGTCGACGGGGCGCCGCGGAGCCGGTCCTGGAGCCGCAATCGCGTGGCAGCATGGTCCGCCGCCTCCGCGAGGTGCATCCGGTACTCGGCCTCGCTGATCGGGCGAAGTGCTTCGATCCGGACGGAGCCGTACCCGACGCCGTCCCGTCCCCGGTAGAGGTGGGCTTTCCCGACCACGAGAGCGAGCTGAGGGCCGGTCCATCGTTGGAGGGCCGAAAGGGCCCGAGGCTGGAATCCGCCGGCGGTCAGGGCCATGGTGCCCGTGGGGTCCGACAGCTTCGCCCGGAGGAACGGCTGCGCCGGGTCCTTCCCGATCGACTCGGGCGCGCTCAGGGTCCCTGCGAGCAGGACCCGATTCATGCGGGCGCCAAGGGGGGAGAGCAGGTAGGATGCGGCGCGGTCCCCGGTTCCCTTCTCCTCCTCGAGCGACGCCTGGAACTCCTGGGCGAGGACCCGCCACGCCGGTTCCCGGACGCTCATCGCGTGCGACCTCCCATCCGAGCTCGAACGGCGGCGGCCAGCTGCGCCGGGTCCGGCAGGTCGGGCTCCAGCGACTCCGGATAGATCGTGAGGCCGAAATCGTCGACCGTGGCACGGCCGCGGACGACCCAGCGCCGGCCGAACACCGACTCGAACAGATCTTCCTCCAGGACGCCGGGGTCCGGGGTAGTGCGCAACCGCTCGAGCGCTTCCGCGAGCGTGTGTCCCCACACCCGTTCCGTCTGGGCCCGGTCGAGGTTCAGCGTCGCTCCCGCGGTCCCGTCGTCCAGGACCAAGCGGGCCCGAAGGTCCGGCGTTCCCGCGACCTGGCCGTGGACCCGGCAAAGACCCTTCTGGAGCGTCCGGGCGCAATCCGGGCAGCGGTAGATGAGACCGCTCGGGGGCAGCACCCCGAGGATCACCCCTCGGGCCTGCGCGATCTCGGCGCCGCCGCTCGCTTCGAGGTCGTCCAGGCGACGCGGGGCCTGCGGCAGCAGCTCGGCCCCCGGCGGGAGCCCGCTCGCCTCCAGGCGATCGACCCGGGAGCGCTCGTCCAGGACCAGCTGCGGCCGGCCGCGGAACGACCGGACGTAGGCGCCGGTGAGGCGGACCGCCTCGTCGGGATGGAGCCGGAAATCCGTCCACGCCGTGAAGGCGACCGCACCGCTCGTGTCCGCGAGCAGTCCCTCGTGCACCTGTCGGCGCTCCTGCCCGACGCTGACGGTCTTGGGTACGACCCGGATGACCCGTCCCTCCAGTCGGAACCCCTCGTCTCGCTCGCGCAACTCGGCGATCGGTCGCAGCGGGAGCGAGTCGGGGGCCACCTTCGGAAGTTCGGCGTCGCTGGCGGGCTCCACGCGAGTCTTCCACGAGAACGAGATCTCGACCCGACCCTGATACTCCCGGACGGACACCGGGGCGGCGCGGAGCACGGTTCCCCGCTCGATCTCTTCGGAGGGCGGGTCCCACCAGGTGAACCGGACGGTCGCCGTCCCGTCGCTGAGGAGGCCCGATAGGACCGGCCGACGACCCCCGTCGCTCCGCCGGGTGATCTCCCGGCGTTGGGCGGTGACGACTCGGGCGAGGATCAGTGCCGATTCATCGCCGGCCCGCAGGTCGACGAGGCGAGTCTCATGAAGGGCAGAAGCCGGCTCGGCCATCGGTCGCGTTCTCGCGGAGAGGTCGCGAGGGCGCCCGGACGATAAAAGGCTCGGTACCGGGCTGAACGCAGCGGGCTCCCGGGTCCGTGTTCGCACAAGCCTTTTGGCCGAAGTCGGCTGAAGGGGCACCGGATGAAGTTCCAGGCGCGGGTGGACCGCATCCTCAAGGCGCGGAACTCCCTCGTTTGCGTGGGCTTGGACCCGGACCCCGCGCTCTTCCCGAAGCCGCTGAAGCGCCTCTCGGCTCGTCGCGCCCTCGACCGGTTCCTGGAGGGGATCGTGCGGGCCACGTTCCCCCACGCCGCCGCGTACAAGATGCAGCTCGGCTGCTACCTGCCCTACGGCGCCGAAGGGCTGGCCGCCCTCGAGAAGGTCACGCGGCGGATCGGGCCGACCCGGCTCCGCATCTTGGACCTCAAGGCGAACGACATCCCCAACATCATGCGGCTCGTCGCGGAGGGGGCCTTCCGCCGCCTCGGTTTCGACGCGATCACCGTCACGCCGTGGATGGGCTGGGAGACCCTGGAACCGTTCGCAGCGGACCCGACCAAGGGGGTGTTCGTCGTGGCGCACTCGTCCAATCCCGGCGCCCCGGATTTCCAGGAGATCCCGACGCCGCGGGGACCGCTGTGGCTGGCCGTCGTTGGCGAGGTCCACCGGCTCGGAGCGGCGAACGGGAACGTCGGGGCGGTAGTCGGGGGCACGTTCTCGGAGGCCATCCGGCTCACCCGGGCCACTCTGGGCAACGGGATCCCGATCCTCGTCCCGGGGATCGGCGCCCAGGGCGGCCAACTCGCCGCGGCGGTCCGGGACGGCGTGGACGGACACGGTCGGGCGCTCCTCGTGGCCGCATCCCGATCCATCGTCTACGCCTCCAACGGCGCGGATTGGAGGAAGGCCGCGGGCGCCGAGGCGGAACGATTGAAGGTCCAGATCAACCAGCTGCGCACAGGTCTCGGTAAACGCTGAGAAGCTCCTCCGCCACGCGCGTCACCGCGTAGCGGCTCTCGGCCCTCTGACGGCTCGCACGCCCCATGGCCTCGCGTCGCGCGGGGTCGTCCAGCAGCTCGCGGATCTTGGCCGCGATGTCGCTCGGGATCATCGGCTCCGCCAGCAGACCCTCGCGTCCGGGTTCGATCACCTCGCGAACCCCGGGCATGTCGGCGACCACGGCGGGCAGCCCGACCGCCATCGCCTCGGCCACGGCGAGACCGAACCCCTCGAGACGGTTCTGCGACGGGAACACGAAGAGCTCCGCGAGTCGGAGGTAGCGCGGTAGGTCGGAGTCTCCTACCGAGTCGCAGAAGACGACCCGGTCCTCGACATTGAGCCGACGGGCACTGGACGCGAGCGCGGGCAGCCGGGGTCCCCGCCCGATGAGGAGGAGCGCGACGTCGGGGGGGAGCAACGGCAACGCTCGGAGGAGCGCGTCCAGGCCCTTGTGCGGGACGAGTCGACCCGTGAACGCGATCAGACGGCGTCCGTCGAGACCCAGCTCTTGGCGGAGGGCGGGGTCCGGCGGCCCGGGGCGGAACCGCTCGAGATCGACCGAGGACGGAATGATGGTCAGGGTCCGCCCGCGCAGTGCGCGGGAAGTGGCGCCGTAGCTTCGAGTGTGGACCACGAACCGATTGACGCGACCGAGCGTGCGCGGCAGGAGCGTCCGTTCGTACACCCCCGTCGCGAGGCGCCCGAGCGGGCCGGGGAGATAGAGGTCGGCGTGGTAGGTGAGGCAGAGCGGGACGGGGCTCCGACGGAGCCCCCGCGCCGCGTAGTACGCGGTGAGCGGGGGCGGATAATGCACGTGCACGACGTCGGCCGGGATCGATTGCACCAGACGTCCCACCCCCGAGTCGATGGGCGTGTTCCAGATCACCCCCCGGGTGGGGGCCCGCATCACGCGCACGCCATCCATCGTCTCGGACTCGGGAAGCCCGCGATCGTATCGGGAGGTGAGGACCGTGACCTCGTGGCCGAGCCGGCCGAGCTCGACCGAGATCGCCCGAACGTGCGACTCCACACCGCCGGCGTGCGGAGCGTAGTAGGGCGCGACCTGAACGATGCGCACGCTACCCCCGAGAACCGCGGAGGGCGGTCGGCCCGCGGCCGGTCGATGCCGTCACGCCTCGGATTTCGTGCGCCGAAGGTCTCCGGGCGACGACTCGCGGGTCTGGAGGAACTCCCCCGGCGGAAGGGTCGCAAGGTCGACGCCGCGCATCGCCTCACCCAGCCCTTCCGATACCTTCGCGAGGACCTGGGGATCGTCGTAATGGAGCGACGCCTCGACGACCGCCCGGGCGACCTTGACAGGGTGCTGGGACTTGAAAATCCCGCTCCCGACGAACACGCCGTCGACGCCGAGGAGCCGACAGAGCGCGGCATCCGCCGGTGTCGCGATGCCCCCGGCCGCGAAATTCACGACGGGGAGGCGGCCCAGCTTCTGGACCTCGGCGACCAGCTTTTCCGGGACCCGCTCCTGGGCGGCGTACTCGCCGAGCTGCTTGCGGCTCATCGACTTCAGCTGCGCGACATCGGCGTTGACCTGACGGATGTGTCGCACCGCCTCGACGACATTGCCGGTACCGGCCTCACCCTTCGTCCGGATCATCGCGGCGCCCTCATCGATCCGTCGTAGGGCCTCTCCAAGATTGCGCGCGCCGCACACGAAGGGGACCTGGAACGCCTTCTTCTCGACGTGGCAGAACGGGTCGGCCGGTGTCAGCACCTCCGACTCATCGACCATATCGACCCCGAGCGATTCGAGGATCCGCGCCTCGGCCGTGTGGCCGATCCGGCACTTGGCCATGACCGGGATCGAAACGCGGTCCTGGATCTCGCGGACCTTGAGCGGGTCGGCCATCCGGGCCACCCCGCCCGCGGCCCGGATATCGGCCGGCACGCGCTCGAGGGCCATGACGGCCACCGCCCCGGCGTCCTCGGCGATGGCGGCCTGCTCGGCCGTCGTGACGTCCATGATGACGCCGCCCTGTTGCATCCGGGCGAACCCGCGCTTCAAGAGTTCACTGCCAAAGCGCAGCTTGGGGAGAGGGTCGGACATCGTCAGGAATTGCCACGAAAGAAGCGTATAAGAGCTTCGTTGCGGCCCGGGCCATCGGCCACCCGGAAGTCCGGACTCGAGACACGGCTCTTCGCGGGCGAACCGATTTATCCGAACGGCGGCTCGGGGGAATCGCTGGGGGAGCTGTGAACTGGCTGAGAGGACGGGACCCTCCCGTCGACCCCATGAACCTGACCGGGGTAATGCCCGCGAAGGGAACGCGATGGCCGCGATAGTTCCAGCTCCCCGGCAGGCACGCAGGGGAGATGCAACCTAGCTCGAGTCCACCCGCCGCCCGACGCCGGACGATCCGCCCCGTCACGGTCCTCACCGTCGCGGTCGTCGTGCTCCTGGTCATCCTGGCCGGGTACGCCGGCTACGCGATCCTCCGGGAGAACGGCCGCTCGGGATCCACCACGATCGTGGTGTACGCCTACCAGTCGCTGCTCGGGGGGTGCACGGGGAGCACGCTGAGCTCGCTCCTCGCGAACTTCAGCGCCGAGACCGGCATCGCGGTCCAGCTGGACTGCCCGTCGGGAACGCTCGTGAACACGCTGCTCTCCCAGAAGAACGCGCCCGTCGCAGACGTGGTGGTCGGACTGGACGAGGTCACCACGCCCCAGGCCGAAGCGAACGGACTCCTGGTCCCGTACACCTCCCCGGCGCTCACCCACGTCAACGCGAGCCTCGCGTCCGAGCTGAGCCCCGACCACGCGGTCACTCCCTACGAGTGGGGGTACCTCGCGTTCGACTACAATCTCTCCTTCCGCTCGGCGACGCAGGGTGCGGTCAACCACACGACCTTCGAGGCGTTCGCCACGAACGCGAGCTGGGCGTCGCAGCTCATGATCGAGGACCCCACCCTGGATATCACCGGGGAGGAGTTCCTGCTCTGGCAGATCGCCTATTCGA